>NZ_JBQQCA010000054.1:0-50249 GCF_052246635.1 Streptomyces sp. 6N223
GGGTAGGAGGTCGCCGGGGGCTCCGCCCCCGGACCCCCGATTGCCGCCCACACCCGGCACCCCACCCGGGGCTGAGCGCCGTCGTCAACTACCCCACCCCCGGGAGGGGTTGAGGTAGGGGGGGGTGGGCGGGGGAAAACAGGGGCCGGGGGCGGAGCCCCGAGGGGCGGGCGGGTGGACGGATCAGATCGAGCGCAGGGCGAGGACCACGTTGTGGCCGCCGAAGCCGAAGGAGTTGTTGATGGCGGCGATCGTGCCGGACGGCAGCGCGCGCGCCTCGTCGCGGACGACGTCCGCGTCCACCTCCGGGTCCAGCTCGTCCACGTTGATCGTCGGCGGAGCCAGCCTGTGGTGCAGCGCCAGAACCGTGGCCACCGTCTCCACGCCGCCCGCGCCGCCCAGCAGGTGGCCCGTCATCGACTTCGTCGCCGAGAGCGCCACGTGGTCCAGGTCGTCCCCCAGCACCCGGCGCAGCGCCCGGATCTCCGCCAGGTCGCCCTGCTCCGTCGACGTGGCGTGCGCGTTGACGTGCGCGATCTGCTCCGGCTTGAGGTCGGTCTGCTCCAGCAGGTGCCGCAGCGCCGCCGCGATGCCGCGGCCGCTGGGCTCCGGCTGGGCCATGTGGTGGGCGTCCGCGGACAGACCCTGACCCAGCATCTCGCAGTACACGCGGGCGCCGCGCGCCGCCGCGTGCTCCGCCGACTCCAGCACCACCACGCCCGCGCCCTCGCCGAGCACGAAGCCGTCGCGCGCCACGTCGTAGGGCCGCGAGACCTTGGTCGGGTCGCCGCTGTTCTTCGACAGCGCCATCATGTTGGAGAACGCCGCGATCTGCAGCGGGTGGATCGCCGCCTCGGTGCCGCCCGCCACGACGACGTCGGCGCGGCCGTTGCGGATCATCTCGGTGGCGTACCCGACCGCCTCCGCGCCCGAGGCGCAGGCGCTGACGGGCGTGTGCGCCCCCGCCTGCGCGCCGACCTCGATGCAGACGTTGGCCGCCGGGCTGTTGGGCATCAGCATCGTCACCGCGTGCGGCGACACCTTGCGCCAGCCCTTCTCCCTCAGGATGTCCCACTGGTTCAGCAGGGTGGTCACGCCCCCGATGCCGGAGGCGATGACCGCGCCGACCCGCGTCGGCTCAGCGGCCGGGTCCTCGCCGGCCCTCGCCGTGAACCCGGCGTCCGCCCACGCCTCGCGCGTCGCGATCAGCGCGAGCGCCGCCGAGCGGTCGAGCTTGCGCAGGTGCGGGCGGGGGATGACCTCGGAGGGGTCCACCGCCACCTCGGCGGCGATCTGCACCGGCATCCCGGCCGCCCACTCGTGCTTCATGGTGGCGACGCCGGACCGGCCGGCCACCAGGCCCTCCCACGTCGTCGCGCTGTCGCCACCCAGCGGTGTGGTTGCGCCGATACCGGTGACGACCACCGTTCGATTGGGCGTGTTCACGGGAACTTCCTGACTCCGCTACTCGGGGGTTGGTTGGATCGTGCCACCCGCGTGGGCGGCGACATACGCGCGTCGGCGGTAGGAGGGGAGGAGACTGCGGGGAGGACTCAGCTGTCCTGGTGGGTGAGGATGTACCCCACGGCGTCCCCGACCGTCTTCAGCCCCTTGACGTCGTCGTCCGGGATCTTCACCCCGAAGCGCTCCTCGGCGGCGACGACCACCTCGACCATGGACAGCGAGTCCACGTCCAGGTCGTCGGTGAAGGACTTCTCCTCCGTGACCTCCTCCTCGGGGATACCGGCGATCTCGTTGACGATCTCCGCCAGTCCCGCGACGATCTCTGACTTGTCGGCGGCCATTGCGGCGCTCCTTCGGTGTGCTCGGGATCTTGCTGGGGCTTACTAGCCTTGCTAGGGCTTGCTAGGGGAGAGTAACGACCGTCGCGGCGTACACGAGGCCCGCCCCGAAGCCGATGACGAGGGCGGTGTCCCCGCTCTTCGCCTGCCCGGTCGCCAGCATCCGCTCCATGGCGAGCGGAATGGAGGCGGCCGAGGTGTTGCCGGTCGTCTCCACGTCGCGGGCGACCGCGACGTGCTCCGGCAGCTTGAGGGTCTTCACCATCGAGTCGATGATCCGCAGGTTGGCCTGGTGCGGGATGAAGACGTCCAGTTGCTCGGCGGTGATCCCGGCCGCGTCCAGCGCCTGCTGCGCGACCTTCGCGATCTCGAACACCGCCCAGCGGAAGACCGTCTGGCCCTCCTGGCGCAGCGCCGGGAACTTCTGACCGGGTTCGTACCGGTCCCAGGGTACGGTCTGGGAGATGGTGTCCGACTTGTCGCCCTCCGATCCCCAGATCGTGGGGCCGATGCCGGGCTCCTCCGAAGGGCCGAGCACCACCGCGCCCGCCCCGTCGCCGAAGAGGAACGCCGTGGAGCGGTCGGTGAGATCGGTCAGGTCCGACAGCCGCTCGACGCCGACGATCAGCACGTGCCGCGCGCTGCCGTCGACGATCAGGCCCCTGCCGATCGTCAGCCCGTAGCCGAAGCCGGCGCAGGCGGCGGAGATGTCGAACGCCGCGGGCGAGCCCGCGCCCAGCCGGTGGGCTATCTCGGTGGCGACGGCGGGCGTCTGCTTGAAGTGCGAGACCGTCGAGATGATGACGGCGTCGACCCGCTCGGCGTCGAGGCCCGCGTCGGCCAGCGCCTTGCCGGAGGCGGCCAGCGACATCTCGGTCACCGTCTCCTCCGGGCTCGCCCAGTTGCGCGTGACGATGCCGGAGCGGGACCGGATCCACTCGTCCGAGGAGTCGATGTGCTTGAGGATCTCCTCGTTCGGCACCTCACGGGTCGGCCGGTAGCCGCCGACGCCGAGGATCCGGGCGTAGGGCGCGCCCCTGCTGACCTTGAGTGTCGCGGACATGCTCTCCCTGTTCCTTAGCCTCGGGTCGGTCGTGCTGCTCGTCGTCGTGTGCGCGGTCTACGCGGGATCTGAGGGATGTGCGGGTTCTGTGGCCGCGTACTCGGCGACGAGCTCGCGGGCCGCCGCCAGGCTATCCGGCGTCTTCAGGGGCAGCCGGCGCTGCTTGGGCACCTCGGGAATGGTGCGACGGGCCAGGCCGGTGAGCGTGCCGCCCGGGCACAGCTCGACCAGGCCGGTCACGCCCAGCCGCTGGAACGTCTGCTGGCACAGGTCCCAGCGGACGGGGCTGGAGACCTGCCGCACCAGCCGCCGCACGATGTCCGCGCCGTCCTCGACGGGCTCCCCGTCGGCGTTCGACACGTAGCGGATAGCCGGGTCGGCGGGCTTGACGCCGCCCACGGCCTCGGCCATCGCCGCCACCGCCGGCGCCATGTGCTCGGTGTGGAACGCCCCCGCCACGGTCAGCGCGCGGACCTTGGCACCGCCGGGCGGGTTCTCGGCCAGCTCGGCGAGCGCCGCCCGGGCGCCCGCGGCGACGATCTGGCCGCCGCCGTTGTTGTTGGCGGCGATCAGGTCCAGCTTCGCCAGGTGGTCGGCGACCTCCTGCGGGTCGCCGCCGAGCACCGCCGACATGCCCGTGTCGGAGACCGCCGCCGCCTCGGCCATCGCCAGACCGCGCCGCCGGACCAGGGCCATCGCCTCGTCCTCGGACATCACCCCGGCGATGGCGGCGGCCGCCAGCTCGCCCACGCTGTGACCGGCGATCACGCCGACCGCCGAGCGGGGGAGGGGGTCGGCGCCGTCGGCGCCGTCGAAGAGGGCGGCGGCGGACAGCAGCGAGCCGGCCACGAGCAGCGGCTGCGCCACGGCGGTGTCACGGATCTCCTCGGCGTCGGCCTCGGTGCCGAAGTGGATGAGGTCGAGCCCGATCAGCTCCGACCAGGCGCGCAGCCTGTCGGCGGCGCCCGGGAGATCGAGCCACGGAAGCAGGAAGCCAGGCGCCTGGGAGCCCTGGCCGGGAGCGACGAGTACCAGCACCCTCACACTCTCTCCCGGGGGGCGGGGTTTCCGCCCGTGGCGGCGGGGACGAAGAACCTCCGGGGGATTTGTGGTCCTCGAACAAATACTGGGCCGTACTAGTGCCTGGTCACTGCCGCCGGGCGGTCTCCGCGAGGCGGCCCAGCATCAGCGCGATGCGCAGCGTGAAGGCCGATCGTACATCGGAGGGTGGCCATCCGGTGACGTCTGTCACACGCCGGAGGCGGTAGCGAACGGTGTTGGGGTGGACGAACAACATCCTGGCCGCCCCCTCCAGGCTGCTCGCCTGTTCCAGGTAGACGCTGAGCGTCTCCAGCAGCGCCGACCCCGCCTCCTGGAGCGGTGTGTAGACCTCCTCCACCAACAGGCGGCGCGCCACCGGGTCACCCGCCATCGCGCGCTCCGGCAGCAGGTCGTCGGCATGCACCGGCCGCGGCGCGTCCGGCCAGGCGGCCACCGCCCGCAGCCCGGCCGCCGCCGCCTGCGCCGAGTGCGTCGCCGCCAGCAGGTCCCCGACCACGGGCCCGGCCACCACCGGCCCGGCGGCGAACGGCCCCAGCAGCGCCTTCGCCGCCTGCACCGGGTCGTCGCTGCCGCCCGCCACCACCACCAGGCGCTTGCCGAGCACGCCCGTGAGCACCTGCAGCTTGGCGTACCGGGCGGCGCGGCGGATCGCCTCCACCGTCAGCTCGCTCTCCCCGCTGGGCGCGCTGCCCAGCACCACCGTCACGTGGTCGGGCGCCTTCCAGCCGAGCGCGGCGGCGCGCGAGATGTCCGACTCGTCGGCCTCGCCCGAGACGACGGCGTTGACCACCAGCGACTCCAGGCGCGCGTCCCAGGCGCCGCGCGCCTCGGCGGCCTGGGCGTAGACCTGGGCGGTGGCGAAGGCGATCTCGCGGGCGTAGACGAGGATGGCGTTGCGCAGCGCCCGCTCGCCGCCGGGGGCGGCCAGCTCGTCGATGGCGGACTCCACGACCTCGATCGTGGTGCGCACCATCTCCACGGTCTGCCGCAGCGTGATGGCGCGCGTCAGCTCGCGCGGGGCCGTGCCGAAGACGTCGGTGCTGATGGCCTGCGGGGCGTCCGGGTGGCGGAACCACTCGGTGAACGCCGCGATGCCGGCCTGGGCGACCAGGCCGATCCAGGAGCGGTTCTCCGGCGGCATCGCCCGATACCACGGCAGCTGCTGATCCATGCGCGCGATCGCGGCGGCGGCCAGCTTGCCCGAGGCCCGCTCGAGGCGGCGCACGGTCGCGGCATGCGCCTGCTCATCCACGGAGGACCGGGCGCGGCCGCCGGCCCTGCCACCGGCCTGATCATCGGGCTTGTCGTCGGCCTGCGCGTCGCCGCCGGAGATTTCGGAGTCATCGGACACGAGGACCAGCCTGCCTCATTCCGCGGCGAGTCATGCCCGGCGGGGTGCCCCTGGCACGACGAGACCGGACTCGTACGCCGTCACCACCGCCTGCGCCCGGTCGCGCAGGCCCAGCTTGCGCAGCACCCGGCTGACGTGCGTCTTGACCGTCTCCTCGCCCACGACGAGGCGCGCGGCGATCTCGGCGTTCGACAGCCCCTCGGCCAGCAGCCGCAGCACCTCGGTCTCGCGCGGCGTGAGCGCGTCGAGCGGCGTGGCCGCCCCGGCCGGGCGGCGGCGGAGCCGGGTGAACTCGCCGATGAGCCGCCGGGTCACGCTCGGCGCCAGCAGCGCCTCGCCGGCCGCGACCACCCGCACCGCGTCGAAGAGGCGCTCCGCCGTCACGTCCTTCAGCAGGAAGCCGCTGGCCCCGGCGGCGAGGGCGTCGTACACGTACTCGTCGAGGTCGAAGGTGGTCAGGATCAGGATCCGGACGGGCGCGCCTCCGCCGCCCCCGCCGCCGTCCCCGCCCCCGCCCTCGCCTCCGGCCTCGGCGGATGCCACGATCCGGCGGGTCGCCTCGATGCCGTCGACCTCGGGCATGCGCACGTCCATCAGCACGAGGTCAGGCCGCCGTTCGCGGCAGAGCCGGACGGCCTCCGCGCCGTCCGCGGCGGTGCCCACCACCGTCAGGTCCGGCTGCGTGTCCAGCAGCGCGGCGAACCCGGCGCGCACCACCTCCTGGTCGTCGGCGACGACCAGGCGCACCGGCGGACGCGGGCTCACGCCGTGGCCTCCGGCGCGGCACCGGCCGCGGCCGCCGCTTCGGCCGTGGGAAGCGTGGCCGTGACGAGGAAGCCGCCGACGGGCGCCGGGCCCGTCCACAGCTCGCCGCCCACGCTCGCGGCGCGCTCGCGCATCCCGAGCAGGCCATGCCCGTCGCCGCCCGCCGGACCCCGCGGCCCGGGCCCGTTGTCGCGGACGCGCACGCGCAGCGCGTCGGCGGCGTACTCCAGCTCCACGTCGACCGCCGATCCGGGGGCGTGCCTGCGGGCGTTGGTCAGCGCCTCCTGCACGATGCGGTACGCCGCCAGCTCGACGCCGGGGTCCAGCGGCCCCACGCGGCCGCGGACGAGGAGGCGGGCGTGGCCGCCGGTGGCGTCGCGCGTCTCGTCGATCAACGCCAGCAGCTGCCGCAGGCCGGGCTGCGGCCGGCGGGTCGGCTCGGCGCCGGCGTCCTCGCGCAGCACGCCGAGCAGCCGCCGCATCTCGGTGAGCGCGGACCTGGCGGTGTCGCCGATGGCGAGCAGGCGCGCGGCGCCGGCCGGCGGCATGCCGGGTGTGGCCAGGCGCGCGGCCTCCGCCTGCACGGAGATCATCGACAGGTGGTGGGCGACGACGTCATGCAACTCGCGGGCGATGCGGGCGCGTTCGCCGCGGGCGGTGAGCTCCAGGAGGGAGCGCTCGATGTCCTGGCGGGACGCGTCGCGGGCGGCGGCGCTCGCGCGCAAGCGGCGCCCGTGGCGCCGCACGAGCAGCCAGGAGATCACGAGCAGGGCCACGAGGCCCGCGGCGCTCGGGCCGCCGTAGACGGCGCCGAGCAGGCAGTTCGCCACGGCGACCGCGGCGGCGGGGGCGATGTCCCCCGCCCACCCACTCCTTACGGGGCGGGTGACGACGGCGCCGGCCCTCACCCACCCCCGGCTGGGGCTCCGGGGTGTGGGCGGCCGGCGGTCCGGGGGCGGAGCCCACGGTCGTGAGACCGCCGCGAGCGGCAGGGTCGCGCACGCGCTCAGCAGGAAGGCGACCGGCAGGTCCGCGCCGGAGGCGTCCACGCGCAGCGCCGTCTCGACGACGGAGACCAGCGCGAGCACCGCGCCCCCGAAGCGCGGGTTCCAGGGGGCGGAGCCCCACGGCCTCGGCTGTCTCATGCGCACCATTCTCCCGGCGCCGCCGCGACCATCGCGTCCCCCGCGCGAGGGACGCCGGGGACGCGAAGACCGCTCCACCGCGTGACGCCCCGCCCGCCGCCGGATTCCTAGGCTCACGGCCATGGAAGCGACCATCGAAGTCCGCGGGCTGCGCAAGCGCTACGGCCCCACCCTCGCCGTGGACGACCTGTCGTTCACCGTCGTCCCCGGGCAGGTGACCGGCTTCGTGGGGCCCAACGGCTCGGGCAAGTCCACCACGCTGCGCATGATCCTCGGCCTCGTCCGGCCCGACGGCGGCGCCGCGCTGCTCGGCGGGCGGCCCTACCACGAGCTGCGCACCCCCCTGTGCCACGTCGGCGCCATGCTCGACGCCGGCGTCATCCACCCGGCCCGGCGCGCCCGCGACCACCTGCTGTGGATCGCGCACGCCGGCGGCCTGCCCGCGCGGCGGGCGGACGAGGTGATCGAGCTGACCGGCCTGGCGAGCGTGGCCCGGCGGCCGGTCGGCGGCTTCTCCCTCGGCATGCGTCAACGCCTGGGCATCGCCGCCGCCCTCATGGGCGATCCGCCGATGCTGATGTTCGACGAGCCCGTCAACGGCCTGGACCCGGAGGGCGTCCGGTGGATACGCGGGCTGCTGCGCGCGCGGGCCGACGAGGGCCGCGCCGTCCTGGTCTCCAGCCACCTGATGAGCGAGCTGGAGGACAGCGCCGACCACCTCGTCGTCATCGGCAAGGGCCGGCTCGTGGCCGACGCCCCGGTGGCCGAGCTGATCGCCGCCGCCTCCCGCAACCGGCTGCGGCTGCGCACCGCCCGGCGTTCCGAGGCCATGACCGTCCTCGCGGGCGCGGGCGCCACCGTCGCCGTCACCGGCCACGAGACGGTCGTCGTGAGCGACCTGCCCGCCGAACGGGTGGCCGCCCTGCTGTCCGAGCACGGCCTGCCGGTCGGCGAACTGGCCGCCCACCGCGCGTCGCTGGAGGAGGCGTACATGGACCTGACCGGCGACGCCGTGGAGTTCCGGGCCGCGCGGGAGGACCGATGAGCGCGCCGGCCCCGTACCGCAGCACCGTCCCCGCCGGGGGCGACCACTTCGGGCGCCTGCTGCTGTCGGAGTGGACCAAGCTCCGGACGGTTCCCCGATGGGTGATCGCGCTGGCCGCCTCGGCCGTACTGACGGTGGCGGTCGCCCTGCTCGCGGCCGCCGGCACGGTCCGGGAGACCAGCCACGCGCCGGGCACCGAGGGCGGCGCGCCGCCCCCCGCGGCCACGGACGGCGTCCAGGACCTGGGCCGCTTCGAGCACCACACGCTGTCGGGCGACGGCAGCCTCGTCGCCCGGGTGACGGAGCAGGAGGACAGCCACGACTGGGCCAAGGCGGGCCTGATGCTCCGCGAGTCCACCGAGCCCGGCTCCTGGTACGCGGCGGTCATGCTCACCCCCGGCCACGGCGTACGCCTCCAGTCGGACTTCGCCGACGTGGCGGGCGGCGACGGCCCGGCCGCCGCGCCGCGCTGGCTGAAGCTGACGCGCTCCGGCGATTCCGTCACGGCGTACGAGTCGGCCGACGGCGCCGCCTGGAACCGCGTCGGCACGGTCGAGCGCGAGGGGCTGCCGGCGGACGTCGAGATCGGCCTCTTCGTGGCCTCGCCCGACGCCGTCGAGGTCGAGCGGCAGTTCGGCGGCGAGATCGTCAACGGCAACACCACCACCGGCCGGGCCGCCTTCGACGGCGTACGGCTGACCCCCGGGCCCTGGCCGGGCGCGGCGACACCCACGCTGACCGGGTCCGGCGACATCGGGCCCTACGGGTTCGGCGAGGACCCCACCCGCAGCACGCTGAACGCCGTGCTGGTCGGGCTGATGGCGATCGTCCCGCTCGCCGTGCTGTTCGTCACCGCCGAGTACAGGTGGGGCGCGATCCACACCACCCTGGCCGTCACGCCACGGCGGGGCCGGGTGCTGGCGGCCAAGGCGATCGTGATCGGCGCGGCCTGCCTCGCCGCCGGGGCCGTGGCCGGCTTCGGCGCCTTCCTGCTCTCCGCGCCGGTGCTGCGCTCCAACGGCGTCCCCACGGCGTCGCTGGCCGACGGTCCGGTGCTGCGCGCGGTCGCGGGCACGGCGGCGCTGGTGGCCGTCGTCGCCGTCCTCAGCCTGGGCGTCGCCAGCATCCTGCGCCGCAGCGCGGCCGCGGTCGCCGTCGTGCTGCTGCTCCTGCTGGTGCCGCGGATCCTCGGCACCGGCCTGCCGCTGTCGGCTGCCCAGTGGCTCGAACGCCTCACCCCGGCCGCCGGCTTCGCGATCCAGCAGACCGTGCCGCGTTACGACACCGCGATCGGCCCGTGGGCGGGCTTCGGCGTGCTGTGCTGCTACGCCGCCGCCGCGCTCGCGCTCGCGCTGTGGCTGCTGAGGCGGCGGGACGCATGACGCCGACGCGCCCCGCGCTGCTGGCGGCGCACGCCGAGTGGACCAAGCTGCGCACCCTGCCCGCCACGGCGTGGCTGCTGCTCGCCGTCGCCGCCGGCACCGCGCTGGCGGGCGCGGCGGCCACCGCCGCCGTCGACACCTCCCACTGCCCCTCGCCGGCCGAGTGCTTCGAGGACACCACCCGGCTCGGCCTCTCCGGCGTCCGGCTCGGGCAGATCCCCGTCGTCGTGCTCGCCTGCACCGCCATCACCGGCGAGTACGGCACCGGGACGATCCAGCCCACCCTCGCCGCCAGCCCCCGGCGGCACCCGGTGCTGGCCGCCAAGGCGGCGGTCCTGGCCGCGCTGGTGCTGGTGTCGGGGACGATCGGCGTGCTCGGCTCGCTGGCCGCCGGGCGGCTCCTGCTGCCCGGCAACGGCTTCACCGCCGCCAACGGCTACCCGCCGCTGTCCCTCGCGGACGGGCCGACGCTGCGCGCGGCCGTCGGCACCGTGCTCTACCTCGTCCTCGTCGCCCTCCTCACCCTCGGCGTCGGCACGGCGGTCCGCGACACCGCCGCCGCGCTCACCGGCGTTCTCGCCCTGCTGCTGGTCGCCCCAGCCCTCGTGCAGCTCGTCGGCGACCCGCGCTGGCAGGAGCGGCTGGAGGCGCTGACGCCCATGACGGCGGGGCTGTCCGTCCAGGCCACCACGCGGCTGGCGGAGCTGCCCATCGGCCCCTGGCCCGGCCTCGGCGTGCTCGCCGCCTACGCCGCCGCGGCGCTGCTGCTGGGCGGGCTGGCGTTCGCCGTCCGCGACATCTGAACGGTCCGAAAGTCATCCGAAAGTCATGCCAGACATCTGAAGGAGAGAGATGACCTCCCGACGTCACCTTCTCGCCGCCGCGCTCGGGGCGGCGGCCACCGCCGCCTGCGGCAGCAGCGAGCACGATCGCGCGGGCAACGACGACGAGCGCCGGAACGAACGGCGGAACGAGCGCCGGATCGAGCGGTACCTCGACGCGCACTGGCCGCAGGGCGCGGGCGGCACCGTCGTCGCCGCCCGCGAGGGCGAGGCCGAGCCCGCGGCCTGCGAGGGCCGGGGCCTCGCCGACCGCGAGGCCGGCATCGCGGCGGCGTGCGACACCGTCTACGACATCGGCTCCGTCACCAAGTCCTTCACCGCCGCCGCCATCGTGCGGCTGGAGATGACCGGCCGCCTCGACTACGCCGACCCCCTCGCCGCCCACCTCCCCCCGGCGGCGGACGTCCCGGACGACAAGCGCGGCATCACCCTCCACCACCTGCTCACCCACACCTCCGGCCTCCCCGAGGGCCTCGGCGACGACTACGACCCGCTGACGCGCGACGCGATGGTGGCCGCCGCCATGGACGCCGAGCTGCGCTCCGAGCCGGGGGCGGCGTTCCGCTACTCCAACACCGGCTACAGCCTGCTCGCCGCCGTCGTCGAGACCGCCTCCGGCATGGGCTACGAGGAGTACCTGGTGGAGGAGCTGTTCACCCCCGCCGGGATGGCCGACACCGGATACACGCTCCCGGAGTGGGAGGAGGAGCGCGTCGCCGTGGAGTACGACCGGCGGGGAAGGCCGCAGGGCAGGCCGTACGAACACCCCTGGGCCGAGGACGGGCCGTACTGGAACCTGCGGGGCAACGGCGGACTGCTGACCACCGCGCGCGACATGCACCGCTGGTACCGCGCCCTGGCGGGCGAGGAGATCCTCGACCGGCGCGCCAAGGAGCTGATGTTCACCCCGCACGTCCCCGAGCCCGGGGGCGAAGGCAAGGTCTCCTACGGCTACGGCTGGGACGTCTTCGCCCCCGGCGCCCTCCCGGGCGACGTCGGCACGGTCCTCACGCACAACGGGGGCAATGACTGGTCCTACGCCCGCAACGCCTTCTTCCCGGACCTCGGCGTGATGGTGTTCTGGGTCAGCAACCACGCCTACCGCGACGGCCGGTGGAACATCGACGAGCACGACCGCGCCCTCACCCTCGGCCTCGCCGAGCTGCTCGCGGGCCGGACCGGTTAGCGTGGACCCATGCTCCAGGTGTGGCGCGACCGCGAACGGTACCGGGGCGGCGATCCCGCCGCCGGGATCGACACCTGGCACGCCTTCTCCTTCTCCGGCTTCTACGACCCGGACAACGTCCGCTTCGGGCCGCTGACCGCCTGCAACGAGGAGCTCCTGGCCCCCGGCGCGGGCTTCCCCAGCCACCCCCACCGCGACCTGGAGATCGTCACCTGGGTGATCGAGGGCGAGCTGACCCACGAGCACGCCGGCGGCGGCCCGGCCACCGTCGTCTGGCCCGGCGACGTGCAGCGGCTGACGGCGGGCTCCGGCGTACGCCACGCCGAGCGCAACGCCGGGAGCGCGCCGGTGCGCTTCCTCCAGATGTGGCTGATCCCGGCCGAGCCGGGCGGCGAGCCGGAGTACGAGGTGGTGCGCGGTATCGCCGACGGCACGCCGTACGCCCTGCCGCGCACCCACGCGGTGCTGCACGTGCGGCGCCTGGCCGGCGGGGAGCGCGCGGCGCTGCCGGCCGCGCCCTGGGTGTACCTGCACGTGGTGCGGGGCGCGGCAGAGCTGGGCGGCGACCGGCTGGCGGCGGGCGACGCGGCCCGCACCACGGACGCGGACGGGATGGTGGTGCGGGCCGACGGCGCGGCCGAGCTGCTGCTGTGGGAGCTGCACACCGAGCCCGTGTACGTGTGACCGCTGTGAACCCGTGATCACACGAGTACCTACGCTGCGACTGCGGGTGCGACTGCGACTGCCTGGTCGTGGCGGTGGACGGCGAGGTCGTCGCGCGGCGGTCGGCCTACTCCTCCAGGAGCCGGGCGCCGTACCGCGCGAACAGCTCGCGCATCGCCTCGGAGCCGCGGTCCCCGGCCGAGTGAATGGCCTGGATCAGGGCCCACGTACGGGCGCCCATCACCAGCACATACCGGGCCGGTTCCGGGCGGGGGTTGTAGTAGGTGTGCGGCGTACCGCCCGGCACGACGACGGCACCGCCCGCCGAGACCTCCACCTCTTCCTCCCCCACCCGCACCCGCAGCGCGCCGTCGAGCACGTACCACGCCTCGTCCTCTTCGTGGAGGTGCAGCGGCGCCTGATAGACGGGCGGCTCGCCGTTGGTGGCACCCTCGGCGGTCCACTCGGCCAGCACCAGGCCGGAGTCGCTCGGGGCGAGAACGCCGTCGGCCAGGCGGGTCATGGCGACCTGTGGGGCTGTCATGTCCGTATCTTCCAGGACGCCGGCCTCAAGGGCCAGTGCCAGGGGGCACGGCGTACGCGTGCGGCCAGCCACGCCGCACGATGAGCGGCCCAGGTGCTCGTGACGGCTGTTGGCCGGGAATCGGCGTCCGGGCTGTGCCCTCCAGCCATACGATGCGGCTGACTCGTGCGAGCCGCCGCCACTCACGCACTCCGCGATCCAAGGGGAGACATGAGACATCTGCGAAGACACCGAAAGTCGTTAAGCGCGCTGGGAGCCGTGGCCCTCGCGGGCGCCGGGGCCGGAATGGTCCTGTGGCCGGCCCCGGCGGCCGCCCAGACCGGCGCGACAGCCCACGTCGACGAGGTCCTGACCACCATTCACTACCTGGCGGGCGCCGGGGAATCGAACGACGTGGTCATCTCTCAGGGCGCGAGCGCCCACGAGTACCTCATCGACGACGTGGTGCCCATCGACGTCGGCGTGGGCTGCGTGCACCCCGACGAGGCCGACCCCACCCGGGTGGCATGCACGCGCACGAATCCGGATATCCACTACAGCGCGCTGCGGGCCCAGCTGGGCGACCTGGCTGACCAGGTCGAGGTGACGGCCGGCGGCCAGGTCCACGTTGACGGCCAAGCCGGCGACGACGTGATGACCGCCAGCGGGGATCACGGTCTCTGGGGTGGGAACGGGCACGACACCATCAGCGGGGCGTACAGCATGCGCGGCGACGGGGGGCGTGACGTGCTCATCGGCACGGACGCCACCGAGTGGATCTTCGGCGGCTGGGGCCCCGACACGATCCTCGGCCAGGGCGGCGACGACCACCTGGGCGGCAACCGGGGCAAGGACGAGATCCACGGCGGGGACGGAAGGGACAATCTCTGGGGCGACAACGACGACGACGTGCTCTACGGCGAAGCCGGCGACGACGAGCTCCGCGGGTTCAGCGGGGAGGACATCCTCTACGGCGGCGACGGCAACGACGCGCTGTACGGCGGCAAACACACCGACCAGCTCGACGGCGGCCCCGGGAACGACGAGGAATACCAGGACTGAGCGGGCTGCGCTGTGCGCCGCGGCCGAAGGCCCGAAGAGCAGGGACACGACACCTCCTCGCCCGGCAGACGATCGGCCGGGCGGGGAGGCCCGGTCCTCAGCGGAACTCGATCGAGACCGAGACGATCGCGCACTTCGGCGCGTACTCGCAGCCGACGCCCGAGCGCACCGCGACGTCGGGCGCGGGGGTCTTCCACTCGCCGTAGACCGTGGTCAGGCCGGCGATGCCGCCGCTCTGCGCGACCACGCGGAACTCGAAGTCGCCCGCGCCCGCCGGGCATTCGGCGTACGCGGAAGTGCTGCTTGTCGTTCCGGTCGTGCAGTCGGCCGGGTCGGCGGCGGCCGGGGTGGCCAGCACGGCGCCCGACGCCGCGACCAGCGACGTCGCTCCGGCCAGTACGGCGGCTCTGACGGTGCGTCTCATGCGTTTCTCTCCTCGCTCGGTCTGCGGGTCCTGTCCCGCGCCGTCATCGTGCGGGGGCCGGTGGCGGGGCGGAAGCGCAAGCGCGGCGCGTGGCCGGAAATCGCCGTCGGAGGGATATCGAATGCGCCGCTTCGACTCGGCGACCGGGTCGGCTGACCGGATCAGGCCCGCCTCGCGCAGCGTGCGGAAGGGGTGGGTGAGGGAGAACTCGGAGGGCCCAGCGGGCCCCGGCCACGTCCGACGGCGAACGCGAACGCCGCGCGGCTCAGGCCGACGGCTCGGTGAACTGCACGTCCAGGTGGATCTTGATCGCGTTGCCGATGACGGCGTCCGCCGCGCCGAAGCCCAGGCCGAAGTCGCCGCGCTTGATCTCGCCCGTCGCCTCGAAGCCCGCGTGCCGCTCCTCCCCGAACTCGCCGACACCGCCGAACTCGACCTCGAAGGTCACCGGCCGCGTCACCTCACCGATGGTCAACTCGCCCTCCATCACCCACTCCTCGCCCGCACCCCGGATCCGGGTCGAGCGGAACGCCATGCTCGGGCGGCGCGCCACGTCCAGCAGGTCGGGCGCGCGGACGTGCTCGTCCCGCTGGGCGTTGCCGGTGTCGATCGAGGCGAGCGCCACGGTCGCGGTGACCGAGGACGTCTCGACGCTCTCTCCCACCACCAGCTCGGCCGCGAACTCCGCGAAACGCCCCCGCACCTTGGAGATGCCCAGGTGGCGGATGGTGAATCCGACGGAGGAGTGCAGGAGGTCGGGGGTCCAGCGGCCGGCCCGCAGCGGGAGGCTCGTGGTGTGTGCGTCTGTCGTCATGCCCCACACGCTCCCCCCGCGCACGCCGCCGAGGAAGGCCGTGCCGAGACTGGCCCTGACAGGGCCACCCTCCGCCCCGGGCGCCTCCGTACACTTCACAGCGTGAGTGCCGACGCGAGCGACAACGACCTGGGGGCCTTCATCCGGGCCCGCCGGGAGGCGGTGACCCCCGCCGAGGTGGGGCTGCCGACCGGTGGCCGCCGCCGCACCCCGGGGCTGCGCCGCTCCGAGCTGGCCACCGTCGCCGGGATCAGCGTCGAGTACCTGACGCGCCTGGAGCAGGGCCGCGACCGCCACCCCTCCCTGCAGGTGCTCGGCGCCCTCGCCGAGGCCCTACGCCTCACCGTCGACGAGTTCGTGTACCTCCGCCGCCTTGCGAAGGACGTGAACGAGGCGGCCTGCTGCCAGGGCGCCCCGCCCCCGGCGCGCGAGCTGCGCCCCACCGTCCGGGCGCTCCTGGAGGGGATGGAGCCCTCGCCCGCTGTCCTCGTCAACCGGCTGAGCGAGGTGCTGGCCCACACGGCGGCGTACGAGCGGCTCGTCCGTCCGAGCGGTCTGCTCGACGGCGAGTCGCCCAACCTGCTGCGGTACCACTTCACCGACCCCCGCGCCCGCGCCGCGCGGCCCGACTGGGAGCACGCCGCCGACCGGCTGGTGGCCCACCTGAAGATCCACGCCTACCGCGACGACCCGCACATCGTGGCGCTCACCGAGGAGCTGACGGCCGCCGCGGGCACGCCCTTCGCCCGGCGGCTGGCCGAGGTGGCCGGGCCGCCCCGGCTCAACGGCGTCGAGCGGCTGGCCCACCCGGAGGCGGGCGAGCTGCGGCTGGCCTACGAGACCCTGGAGCTGCCCGACACCGGCGATCAGCGCATTGTCGTCTACCTCCCGGCGGACGAGGCCACCTCCGCCGCGCTCGACCGTGTCACCGGCCGCCAGCCGGGCGCGCTGCGCGCCGTCGCGGGCTGACGCTCAGGCGCGCAGCTCGGCCAGCACCGCGTCGGTGAACGCCGGCCACGTCTCGATCGCCCACGGCCCGAAGGCGCGGTCGGTCAGCACCACGCAGGCCGCGCCCCGGCCGCCGGCCGCCTCGCGGTCCACCCACAGGAAGGTGCCCGCCTGGCCGAAGTGGCCGAAGGTGCCCGGGGAGGAGTCGGCGCCGGTCCAGTGCGGCGACTTGTGGCCGCGCAGCGAGAAGCCGAGACCCCAGTCGTTGGGCCGCTGGTGGCCGTAGCCGGGCAGCACGCCGGAGAGCCCAGGGAACGCCACCTCGGTGGCCTCGTCCAGGGTCTCGCGCGCCAGCAGGCGGGGACGCAGCAGCTCGGCCGCGAAGCGGGTCAGGTCGGCGAGGGCCGAGACGCCGTCCTTGGCGGGGGAGGCGGTGCCGGTCAGCCCGGTGGCGTGCATGCCCAGCGGCTCCAGCACGGCCTGCCGCAGGTACTCCGCGAACGGTATCCCCGCGGCCTTGGCGAGGTGCTCGCCCAGCACCTCGAACCCTGCGTTGGAGTACAGGCGGCGGGTGCCGGGCTCGGCCATGGTGCGGTGCTCGTCGAAGGCCAGCCCAGAGGCGTGCGCCAGCAGGTGCCGCACGGTCGAGCCGGGCGGCCCGGCCGGCTCCGCCAGCTCGATCGCGCCCTCCTCGACGGCGATCAGCGCGGCGTACGCCGCGAGCGGCTTGGTGACCGAGGCGAGGTCGAAACGCCGCTCCCGAGGGCCGCGCGAGCCGGCGACGGCGGTGTCGCCGTCGCCGTCGGTGTCGGTGTCGGTGTCGGTGTCGCCGACTACGACGGTCGCGGCGGCCGTGGGCACGGGCCAGCGGTCGATGATCTCCAGGCTCGCAAGGGACATGCGTGCGAGCCTACGACGCCGGCCACATCCCCCGGCGCCCGGGGGCTTCGGCCCTCGGCTCCGACGCGGCCACGGACGATCGCCGTCGCGGGAGGTCGCCCCGACATGCGCCTGGCGTCCTGGTCCGGCGCGCCGCCCGCGCCCCGGGGCGCGTGGGACACCCTCGACACGGTCGCTTTCGCGCCGCGCGACCGCGCTGACCGCCCCTGACACTCCTGACGCGTCGGTCGCCGCGCCCTATGGCCCTGTCCCGGGTCGCGGCGCGTCCGCGCGGGGCGGAGGATCGGCGTGGAGAAAGGAGAAAGGAGAAAGGAGAAAGGACCCATGGAACGCCGGTTTCCCAACGAGAGCGACGAGTACCGCCGGGCCCGCGACGCGCTGCTCGAGGACGAGAAGGAGCTGCGCCGGCGGGTCGAGGCCGTGGCCGCGCAGCGCCGCGCGCTGCCGCCCGGCGGCGAGATCCGGGAGGACTACGCCTTCGGCGAGTGGGACCCGAGCGTCGGCGGCGTGCGCACCGTCCGCCTCTCGGAGCTGTTCGAGGACGGCAGGGACACCCTCTTCCTCTACAACTTCATGTTCCTGCCCGGGCCGGACGGGCCGGTCGAGACGCCGTGCCCGGACTGCACCTCGATCGTCGACGGCGTCGACGGCGCGGTCCCGCACCTCAGGCAGCACATCAACGTCGCGGTGGTGGCGAAGGCGCCGGCCGAACGCCTCACCGCCCACGCCCACGCGCGCGGCTGGCGCCACGCGCGGCTGCTGAGCTCGCGGAACACGACGTTCAACGCCGACTACCGGGCCGAGGGGCCGGACGAGGCGCAGGTCCCGATGGCCCACGTGTTCGTCCGCCGCGACGGCCGGATCCGCCACTTCTGGAGCAGCGAGCTGCTGATGGTCCCCTCGGAGCCGGGCCAGTACCCGCGCCACGTCGACTTCATGTGGCCGATGTGGGCCATCCTCGACCGCACGCCGGCCGGCCGCGGCGGCGACTGGATGCCCAGCCTCACCTATCCGGTTCCGGGGGTCTCCCGGTCATCGGGGTGAAACACCCGCCGCCTGCCGCCTCGACGCCTGGCCCGCTCGGCTTGCCTGGAGCGCACTCCAACTCTTTAGCGTGAAGGCATGACGCTGACACGCGAGGCCACTCCCGACGACGTCGCCAACGACGTTCAGGAAGCCGAAGCCGAAGCCGAAGCCGAGGACGTCGACCACTGCGCCTCGGTCGACCGGCCGCACCCGCGCCCCGACGGGCGGGACCGCTACACCATCAGCGAGGTCGCCGCGCACACGGGCCTGAGCCCGCACACGCTGCGCTGGTACGAGCGGATCGGCCTGATGCCGCACATCGACCGCTCCCACACCGGGCAGCGCCGCTACACCAACCGCGACCTGGACTGGCTGGCCCTGGTCGGCAAGCTCAGGCTGACCGGGATGGCGGTAGCGGACATGGTCCGCTACGCCGATCTCGTCCGGCAGGGCGACCACACCTTCCCGGAGCGGCACGCGCTGCTGTGCGCCACCCGCGACGAGGTGCTCCGCCGCATCGCCGAGCTCCAGGGCACCCTCACCGTCCTCGACTTCAAGATCAGCATCTACGCCGACGCCGCGCACGCCGCGCACGCCGCGCCCACCGCGCCCACCGCGCCCACCGCATCCGAAAGGTCCGGAGCATCCGCATGAGCACCACCCCCAACGACAGCACCACCCCGCTCGTCACCGTCCCGCTGGGCACCAACGGTCCCCAGGTCGGCGTTCAGGGACTCGGCTGCATGGGCATGAGCTGGGCCTACGGCCCCACCGACGCCGAGGCGTCCCGCGCCACGCTGGAGCGGGCGCTGGAGCTGGGCATCACGCTCTACGACACCGCCGACGTCTACGGCTCGGGCGAGAACGAGACCTTCCTCTCGCCGTTCTTCCGCGCCCACCGCGACGAGGTGACCATCGCCACCAAGTTCGCCCTCCAGATCGACCCGGCCGAACCGGCGAGGCGGATCATCCGCAACGAGCCCGCGTACATCCGCCAGGCCGTCGATGACAGCCTGCGGCGGCTGGACCTGGACGTCATCGACCTGTACTACATGCACCGCCGCGACCCGAAGGTGCCGATCGAGGAGACCGTCGGCGTCATGGCCGAGCTGGTCGCGCAGGGCAAGGTCCGCCACCTCGGGCTCAGCGAGGTGACGGGCGCCGAGCTGCGCGCCGCCCACGCCGTCCACCCCATCGCCGCCGTCCAGTCCGAGTGGTCGCTCTTCTCCCGCGACGTGGAGCGCACCGCCGTGCCCACCGCACGCGAGCTGGGCGTGGCGTTCGTGCCGTACTCGCCGCTCGGCCGCGGCTTCCTCACCGGCTCCTTCGCCGCCGCGAGCGAGCTGAGCGCCGACGACTTCCGGCGTACGCAGCCCCGCTTCACCGGCGACAACGCCGCCGCGAACCGCGCGCTGCTGGAGCCCGTGCGCCGCGTGGCCGAGGCGCACGGCGCGAGCCTCGGGCAGGTCGCGCTGGCCTGGGTCCAGCAGCAGGCGTCCGTGTGGGGGATGACGGTGATTCCGATCCCCGGCACGACGAAGCGCTCCCGCGTGGAGGAGAACGCGGCGGCCACGCGCATCGTCCTGAGCGAGGACGAGCTGGCCGAGCTGGCCCCCATCGCGGCGAACGTCGCGGGCGACCGCTACGCGGACATGACCTTCACCTCGGCCGCCCGCGAGTAGCACCCGGGGCTCCGCCCCGGAACCCCGGGTGCCGCCCACACCCCGGCACCCGGCCGTGGGCGGGCCGTCGTCGTCGCCAACCGCCCACCCTCCCCCCACCCGGGGAGGGTGGGCGGGGCTACAGCTCCGCGAGGAGCTCCGCCTTCTTCGACGTGAACTCCTTGTCCGTCAGCAGCCCCGCCTTGTGCAGCTCGCCCAGATGCCGGATGCGCTCCGCGATGTCCGCCGGGTCGGCGCGGCGCATCCGCTCGTGGCCCGCGGTCACCGGCTCAGCCGCCCGCACCGCCTCCAGCACCGCCGCCGCCAGCGGCAGCGACTCGTGCACCAGCCCGTACCCCAGGCCGAAGACCACCGCCGCCGGGTCCTGGTCGGGCGGGCCGCCGATGTCCTCCGGCTCGCCGTCGGGGCCGCGCCGGCGCAGCCGCAGATGGCCACCGGCGATCTCGGGGGAGCGCCACTCCACCCCGGCCAGCTCGCTGACCGGGAAGGACTGGTCTCCCGCCTTCCACTTCGCCGACGAGGCCCCCGTCCAGAACCAGCGGAACGACACGACCTTGCCGTCGAAGGACGCCTTGCCGTCGAACGCCTTGAACTGCAGCGGCGCGGCGGGCGCCGCCACCAGGTAGTCCTCGCAGTCCTCCCCGGCCTGCGGGACGAGGGCGGAGCGCAGCTCGGAGGCGTAGTAGTCGCCCAGCGTCTCCCGCTCGGCCGGCAGCACCAGGCGGTAGGGGTCGGCGGCCTGCCGGAGCTGCCCGTCGGCCGCGTCGAACAGCGGATCGGCGCCCGGTCTCGGCACGGTGTGCAGCACCACCGTGCCCCTTCTGCCCCCCGGCTCCAGCGTCACCGAACGCAGCGCCTCGTACGGGATGCGGCGCTCGCCGAGCACCTGGAAAAGCTTTGGTGTGCGTATTCCCCGTTCGAAGCGGATGAGCACGGAGTCGGTGTCGAACTCCCACGTGGAGTGGATTCCCGCCAGCACATCACCCATGCGGCTCATCGTAAGGGCCCGAGCTGATGAAAACGCCGCCACCGAGCGGTGTGTCACTCCTGGGCGTCGGGCACACAGGGGTCGAGCGGCGCGCACCGTTCGGCGCCCGGCGCGCACGTGACGTCGTTCACCTCACCGGCGGCGACCAGCGCGAGGTTCTCCAGGCTGGCGGTGCCCGGCACGAAGTACCCGTCGTGCCCCTCGGCGTCGCCGGCGTCCAGCAGCCCCGCGCCGAACGACTCGTCGGCCGGGTCCTCGCCAAGACCGATCGGGCCGATCTCCACGTGCGGCACGTCGCCGATCCAGTCGTCCTCCGCCCGCATCGCCCACACCCGCGCCAGGGTGTCGAGGTCGTCCACGTCCGAGGCGCGCATGCCGGGGCTCCCCGCCACCGCGATGTCCGTGACGCGGCGCGGGAGTTCGTCGGCCGCGACGCCGCAGACGACCGAGCCGTAGGAGTGGCACACGAGCGTCACCGGCACCTCGCCGCCACCCGGCAGCGCCGCCACCGTCTCCGCCAGCCGCTCGGCGCCGTCGGCGGCCATGTACGCGGTCGCGGCCGACATCGACACCCCCTGCGGCGCGTCGTAGTCCGCCCAGGCGATGACCGCGGTGGACTCGTCGGGCTGAAACGCGCGCTGCTCCTCGTACAGGGCCTCGGCCATGCCCTGCGGGGCGGTGTAGTGGCCGACCGTGCGCTCGAAGTTGATCACGTCGCTCTTGACGCCGGGCACGACGACGGTGATCCGCTCCGCCGTCTCCAGGTTCCCGAAGACCTCGGCGGCGCGGCCGTGCCCGGTCGGGTCGAAGGCGAGGATCTGCCGCCCGGGCGCCATCATCGAGTCGAAGCGGTTCATCCGGCGGCCCGCCCAGTACTGGCCGTCCTCCGAGAGCCGGTCGTCGTGCGTGCGGCGCCGCTCGGCGTCGCGGGCGTCGGCCAGCGCCCTGCGGTTGGCGCGGTAGCGCAGCCGCACGGGCGCGCCGGGCAGGTTGCCGACCACCAGCGGGTACCTGTCGGCGAGGTGGCGCCGCTGGGGCACCTGGAGGCCGGCGAAGAAGTCCTCGATCCGCTCGGGCGGGGCGTCGGCGTCCGGCAGCGGGCGGCCCGCGACGGTGCCGCGCTCCCAGGCGTCGAGCTGGAGCTCGTAGGGGTAGGGCGGGGCGCCGTCGCCGCGTGCGATCCATCCCGCGGTTGCGAGCACAGCGAACACCACCGCCAACGGCAGCAGCACGCGCTTGGCGGTGGATTTCCCCGTGGTTTTCATCGAACGGACTTTCAGCACTACCGCTGCATCATAGGAGGTCGGCCCCCGTCCCACGCACCCCACCCGTCCCGGAGTCGTGCGCAGTTGTGCGTAATTCCACACCGGGGGCGTTTCCGGCGCCTCCGTCACACCGCCCGCGGCTGACGACGGCGCTGACCCCGGGTGGGGTGCCGGGGTCCGGGGGCGGAGCCCCCGGCACGGGTGTGCCCCGGGCCGGAGGGCCCGGGGCACATACGGGGGCGGCTCAAGCCCGCCCGGCGAGGGCTACGCGTCGCCGCCGGCCGTGCCCGGGTCGGCCGCGGCCACGTCCAGCAGCTGGTACCGGTCGATGGCCTGCTTCAGCACCGAGCGGTCGATCTTGCCCTCCTTGGCCAGCTCGGTCAGCACGCCGAGCACGATCGACTGGGCGTCGATGTGGAAGAAACGCCGCGCCGCGCCGCGCGTGTCGGCGAAGCCGAAGCCGTCGCCGCCCAGCGACTGGTACGTGCCGGGCACCCACCGCGCGATCTGGTCGGGCACCGAGCGCATCCAGTCGGATACGGCCAGTAGCGGCCCTTCCGCCCCGGCGAGCTTGCGCGTGACGTACGGCACACGCTGCTCCTCCTCCGGGTGCAGCAGGTTGTGCTCCTCGGCGTCGACCGCGTCCCGGCGCAGCTCGTTCCACGACGTGGCCGACCACACGGCCGCGCGCACGTCCCACTCCTCGGCCAGGATCTTCTGCGCCTCCAGCGCCCAGGGCACCGCGACGCCCGAGGCGAGGACCTGCGCCGGGATGCTGCCGGCCCCGCCCTCGCTCAGCCGGTACAGGCCCTTGAGGATGCCCTCGACGTCCACGTTCTCCGGCTCGGCGGGCTGCACGATCGGCTCGTTGTAGACGGTCAGGTAGTAGAAGACGTCCTCGGAGTCCTCGCCGTACATCCGGCGCAGCCCGTCCCTGACGATGTGGGCGATCTCATAGCCGTACGCCGGGTCGTACGCCACACACGCCGGGTTCGTGGAGGCCAGCAGCTGGGAGTGCCCGTCGGCGTGCTGCGTGCCCTCGCCGGTCAGCGTCGTGCGCCCGGCGGTCGCGCCCAGCACGAAGCCACGCGCCATCTGGTCGGCCATCTGCCAGAACTGGTCGCCGGTGCGCTGGAAGCCGAACATCGAGTAGAAGACGTAGACCGGGATGAGGTGCTCGCCGTGCGTGGCGTACGCCGAGCCCGCCGCGACCAGCGAGGCCGTGCAGCCGGACTCGGTGATGCCGTCGTGCAGCATCTGCCCGGTCGGCGACTCCTTGTACGACAGCAGCAGGTCGCGGTCGACCGACTCGTAGGTCTGCCCGAGCGGGTTGTAGATCTTCGCGGACGGGAAGAGCGAGTCCATGCCGAAGGTCCGGTACTCGTCGGGCGCGATCGGCACGAAGCGCTTGCCGATCTCCTTGTCCCGCAAGAGGTCCTTCAGCAGCCGCACGAACGCCATGGTCGTGGCGACCTGCTGCGTCCCCGAGCCCTTCCTCACCGCCGCGTACGCCTTGTCGCCGGGCAGCGCCAGCGGCTTCGCGCGGTTGACGCGCTTCGGCAGGTACCCGCCGAGCTCGCGGCGCCGGTCGTGCATGTACTGGATCTCCGGCGAGTCCTTGCCCGGGTGGTAGTACGGCGGCAGGCCCGACTCCAGCTCGCTGTCCGGGATCGGCAGCTTCAGCCGGTCGCGGAAGCCCTTCAGGTCGGCGACCGTCAGCTTCTTCATCTGGTGCGTGGCGTTGCGGCCCTCGAAGTTCGGCCCCAGCGTCCAGCCCTTGATCGTCTGGGCGAGGATCACCGTGGGCTGCCCCTGGTGCTCCAGCGCCGCCTTGTACGCCGCGTAGACCTTGGGGTGGTCGTGACCGCCCCTGCCCAGGTGCAGGATCTGGTCGTCGGTCATGTCCTCGACCATGGCGCGCAGCCGGTGGTCGCCGCCGAAGAAGTTCTCGCGGATGTACGCCCCGGTCTCGGTGGCGTACGTCTGGAACTGCCCGTCGGGGGTGGTGTTGAGCTTGTTGACCAGCACCCCGTCGCGGTCCTGCGCGAGCAGCGGGTCCCAGGAGCGGTCCCACACGAGCTTTATGACGTTCCACCCGGCGCCGCGGAAGACCGACTCCAGCTCCTGGATGATCTTGCCGTTGCCGCGCACCGGGCCGTCGAGCCGCTGGAGGTTGCAGTTGACGACGAAGGTGAGGTTGTCCAGGCCCTCGCGGGCCGCGATCGACAGCTGGCCAAGGGACTCCGGCTCGTCCATCTCGCCGTCGCCGAGGAAGGCCCACACGTGCGAGCGGGAGGTGTCGGCGATGCCCCGGGCGTGCATGTAGCGGTTCATCCGCGCCTGGTAGATGGCGCTGATGGGGCCCAGACCCATGGAGACGGTCGGGAACTCCCAGAAGTCCGGCATCAGCCGCGGATGCGGGTAGCTGGACAGGCCGTGCGGGGCCTTGGACTTCTCCTGCCGGAAGCCGTCGAGGTGCGCCTCGCTCAGCCGGTCCAGCAGGAAGGCGCGGGCGTAGATGCCCGGCGAGGCGTGACCCTGGAAGAACACCTGGTCGCCGCTGTCGCCGCCGTCCTTGCCGCGGAAGAAGTGGTTGAAGCCGACGTCGTAGAGGGAGGCGGAGGAGGCGAAGGTGGCGATGTGGCCGCCGACGCCGATTCCCGGGCGCTGGGCGCGCGAGACCATCACGGCCGCGTTCCAGCGGGTCGCGTTCAGGATCTTGCGCTCGATCTCCTCGTCGCCGGGGAAGAACGGCTCATCCTTGGTCGCGATCGTGTTGACGTAGTCCGTGCTGCGCATCTCGGGCACGGCCACCCGCTTCTCGCGGGCGCGCTCGATCAGGCGGAGCATGAGATAGCGGGCGCGTTCCCGGCCGCGCTGGTCCACGGCCGCGTCGAGCGAGTCGAGCCACTCCTGGGTCTCCTCTGGATCGAAATCCGGGACCTGACTGGGAAGGCCGCCAATGATGATCGGGTTGCGATCTGATCCGGAAGCCACGCTGTTCCTTCACTGTGAGTGTTGTCTGCTCTGCTGGTGTCGCGCCGTCTCCATCGTGTACCCGCCGACGGCGAAACGTCATCTCTACTGAACGGTAATGCGAACGGCCCTTTGGCCCGCGGGCGACCCTGACGGGGATGCGGTCACGCGATGTGATCGCGGCATAACGGAGGACCCATGCGCTCGACCAGTAGCGTGGAGAAGGGCGTCAACGTTCGGGCGGGCGCGCAGGTGGGTACTTGCGCGATCCGTTCCGCCCGTGTGGACTACGCCCCAAGCCGCGCGCACGCGCGGTCCCACCCGTACGCATTCCAGACAAGGACAGGAGCAATCCGTGAGCGCGACCGCGGACCACGCGGAGGAGCGGACCAACCCCGCCGCGAGGCTGGGTTTCCAGCCCGGACAGGTGGTCCAGGAGTTCGGCTACGGTGACGACACCGAACAGGAACTCCGCGAGGGAATCGAGGCCATCACGGGCCAGGAACTCGTCGATGAGACGTATGACGACGTGGCCGACGCCGTGGTGCTGTGGTTCCGCGAGGACGACGGTGACCTCACCGACGCGCTGGTGGATGCCACCACGATGATCGATCCCGGGGCGCCCGTGTGGCTGCTGACGCCGAAGACCGGGCGGGCCGGGTACGTCGAGCCGAGCGAGATCGGCGAGGCGGCGCAGACCGCGGGGCTGGCCCAGACCAAGAGCGTCAACGCCGGCAGGGACTGGTCGGGCAGCCGCCTGGTGACGCCGAAGACGGCGGGCAAGAAGTAGGGCCCTGACCGGCCAAGGAGCCGGACAGGAAGCCGAATCCGGGCGGAATCGGGTGGGGGTGCCTCACCGGATCGCCGGGGAGCGTCGTAGGCTGGGCAGATCATTTGCCAACTCTTTAAGATCTCCCCGAGAAAAGAGGCCCTCGCCCATGGCGATCGAGCCCGGCGCCAAGGCGCCCGACGTCGAGCTGAAGGACGAGCACGGCCAGAGCGTCTCTCTGGCGGCCTTCCGCGGCCGGAAGAACGTCGTGCTGCTGTTCTTCCCCTTCGCCTTCACGGGCGTGTGCACCGGGGAGCTGTGCGCGCTGCGCGATCGCCTGCCCACCTTCGTCAACGACGACACGCAGCTCCTCGCCGTCTCCAACGACTCTCCCTTCGCGCTGCGGGTCTTCGCCGAGCAGGAGAAGTTCGGCTATCCCCTGCTGTCGGACTTCTGGCCCCACGGAACTGTCTCGCGCGCCTACGGCGTCTTCGACGAGGAGAAGGGCTGCGCGGTGCGCGGCACCTTCATCATCGACCAGGAGGGCGTGGTGCGCTGGACGGTGATCAACGCCCTGCCCGACGCGCGCGATCTGAACGATTACGTCACGGCGCTCCAGGCACTGTGATTGCCGCGTCCTCCTAAGGGAAGCTACGAACGGCAACGGGCCAAGCCGGGGCGCATCAGCCCCGCAGAACAGGAGTGGAGGACCCCGTGGCAGGAGGAGTCAGCCTTAGCAAGGGTGGCAACGTCTCGCTGACGAAGGAGGCGCCGAACCTGACGGCCGTCACCGTGGGCCTGGGCTGGCAGGCCCGCAGCACCACCGGTGCCGACTTCGACCTCGACGCCAGCGCCCTCATGATCGGCGCCAACGGCAGGGTCCTCAGCGACGAGCACTTCGTCTTCTTCAACAACCTCAAGAGCCCGGACGGCACCGTCGAGCACATGGGCGACGAGCTGGTCGGCGGCGCGGCCGGCGCCGAGCAGGACGAGGAGGAGGTCAAGGTCGACCTGGCCCGGATGGCGCCCGAGGTGCAGAAGGTCATCTTCCCGGTCTCCATCTACGACGCCGACGCCCGCCACCAGAACTTCGGCCAGGTCACCGGCGCGTACATCCGCATCATCAACCAGGCCGACGGCCGCGAGCTGGCCCGCTACGACCTGACCGAGGACGCCTCGACCGAGACCGCCATGGTCTTCGGCGAGCTCTACCGGTACGGCGGCGAGTGGAAGTTCCGCGCCATCGGCCAGGGCTACGCCTCCGGCCTGCGGGGCATCGCCCTTGACTACGGCGTCAACGTCTAGCCGAAAACAACCGAATCCTCTGCTATGTCCGATCGCATATCCAAGAGCTGGGAAGACCCGTGGTACTGAGAACTTTTGGCTGGTCATTCGCCGTCACCGCCGTCGGCCTTGTCGCCGCCTTCCTGTTGTGGGGATGGGAGGGCTTCGCCGTGGTGGCGATTCTGTCCATCCTGGAGATCTCCCTCTCCTTCGACAACGCGGTGGTCAACGCCGGTGTGCTGAAGAAGATGAACGACTTCTGGCAGAGGATCTTCCTCACCATCGGCATCCTCATCGCGGTCTTCGGGATGCGGCTGGTCTTCCCCGTTCTCATCGTCTCCATCACCGCCCGAATCGACCCGATGGAGGCGGTGGACCTCGCGATCGACGACCCAGACCTGTACGAGCAGCTGGTGACCGACGCCCACCCGGCCATCGCGGCCTTCGGCGGGATGTTCCTCCTCATGATCTTCCTCGACTTCATCTTCGAGGAGCGGGAGACCATGTGGCTCAAGTGGCTGGAGAAGCCGCTGTCCAAGGTCGGGCACATCGACGCCGCCTCCGTCGGCATCGCCCTCGCCGCCCTGCTGCTGACCGCCAGCACGGTCGCCACCCACGCGTACCAGCACGGCGGGACCTACGCCGACAAGGCCGACACGGTTCTGCTGGCCGGGGTCGCCGGCGTGCTCACCTACCTCGTGGTCGGCGGGCTCTCCGGATACTTCGAGAACAAGCTGGAGGAGGACGAGGAACGGGAGCACGAGGCCGAGGAGGCCGCTCACCGCGCCGGGCGCGAGCCCTCGCTGGTGCGGCTGGGCGGCAAGGCGGCGTTCTTCCTCTTCCTCTACCTGGAGGTGCTGGACGCCTCGTTCTCCTTCGACGGCGTCATCGGCGCCTTCGCCGTCACCAACGACATCTTCTGGATGGCGCTGGGCCTGGGCATCGGCGCGATGTACGTCCGGTCCCTCACGGTCTACCTGGTGCGCCAGGGCACGCTCGACGAGTACCGGTACCTGGAGCACGGCGCGCACTACGCCATCGGCGTCCTCGCCGTGATCCTGCTGATCAGCATCCGCTGGCACATCAACGAGGTCATCACCGGCCTCAGCGGCGTCGCGCTGATCGGCGCCTCCTTCTGGACCTCGGTCCTGCACAACCGCGCCGACCGGGCCGCCGAGGCCGACGGCGCGGGCGGATCCGAGGAGAAACCGGCGGTGCCCTCCGGGGTGTGAGCCCCGGCGGAAGACGGGAAGCCATAAGGAACGGGGCGGCCAGCACGCTGGCCGCCCCGTCGCGGTGTGAGAGCGTGAGAGGGGAGATGTCCGGTCATGGTGTCCCTGTGGTCGTACTGGCGGGGTAGCGGGGCGCGCACGCAGAAGTTCGACACCGTCGGCGGCTCGATGAGCTACGCCATCGAGCTCACCCGGCGTTCCCCCACCGCCCCCCTCACCAGCGAGGGGGCCGAGACCGGCACGCTGCGCGTCGACCTGTCCTGGCGCATGCACACCTCCGACCTGGGCCGGGCCACCCGCCGCCTCAACCACTGGCGCCAACCGCTCCGGCTCTTCAAGCCCGCCGAGATCCAGAGCCACACCCAGGGCCTGGCCAACGTCGACTTCGACCTGGCCTGCCTGTACGAGCTGACGGACGGCACCAAGGGCGTCGTCCAGCCGCTGGGCGGCCTGATGGGCGACTTCAACGAGCCGCCGTACGTCAAGCTCAGCGGCGACGACCGCTTCGGCACCGCGTCGGGCGAGACGCTGTACATCAACCTCGACCACAAGGACCAGTTCAAGCGGCTGCTGATCTTCGTCTACATCTACGACGGCGTTCCCGCCTTCGACCGCGCCGACGTGGTCGTCACCCTCGTCGCCAGCGACGGCAAGAACATCGAGATCGGCCTCACCGACCCGGCCCCGCAGGCCCGCTCCTGCGCCGTGGCCATGATCGAGCACCACAAGGGGGAACTCGTCGCCCGCCGCGAGGTGAAGTACGTCTACGGCTTCCAGTCGGAGATCGACCGCCTCTACGGCTGGGGCATGTCCTGGGGCCGGGGCACCAAGACCCGGGTGTAGGCACAGGAAAACGGGTCGCAGCCCGCCCTGGCCGCTCGCTAGCCTCGCGCGGTGCGCGACGACTGGCCCCTGCTCCCCCTCCTCTGGCTCACCGGTCCCTCCGGCGTCGGCAAGTCCTCCGCCGGATTCGAGATCTTCACCCAGCTCGGCAGGGAGGGAATCCCCGCCGGCTACCTCGACGCCGACCAGCTCGGCCTGTGTTACCCCACGCCCCCCCACGACCCCGAGAACCACCGCGTCAAGGCGCGCAACCTCGGCGCCATGGCCCCGGTCCTGCGGGAGGCGGGGGCCCGGTGCCTGGTCTTCTCCGGCGGAGTGCAGCATGCCGACGAGGCGCGGGCGTACGCCGAGGCGGTGCCGGGAGCGGCACTGACGGTGGTCAGGCTCCGCGTCGCGATCAAGGAACTGCGGGCGCGCTTCCTGGGCCGGGGGTGGATGACGGAGCTGCTGGCGGAGAACGAGGCGGTCGCGGCGGCACTGGACCGCAGCGACTTCGCCGACGTGACCATCGACACGGCGGGGCTGTCGGTGCCCGGGACGGCACGGCTGGTGCGCGAGCGCGCGGCCACGGTCGACGGCGACCCGTGGCCCGCGCCGGCCCCGGCCGTGCGCGGCGTGCCCGCCGCGCGGGTCCCGCCCCTCGCCGAGCCCCTGCCGGACGGCCCGGGCCCTGAGCCGGCCCCGGCCCTGCCCGGCGCGCGGCCCGATCGGCCGGGCTCCGTGCCCCTGGCCCACGGCCTGCCCGCTGGCCCGGGCCCGGCCGGGATCGCGGCGCCGCCCGCCGTCGACCATCCGCCGGTGCCCGTGCTGTGGGTCTGCGGCGCGCCCTGCGTCGGCAAGTCCGAGGTCGCCTGGTCGGTCTTCGCGCGCCTCTTCACCTCCGGCGTGACGGCGGCGTACGTCGACCTGGCCCAGCTCGCCTTCCGCCGCCCCGCGCCCGCCGGCGACCCGGACGGCCACCGCCTGCGTGCCCAGGGCCTCGCCGCCGTGTGGCCGGCGTACCGCGCGGCCGGAGCCCGCTGCCTCATCCTCTGCGGCGGCGTCGACCACCCCGAGGCCGTCCGCGCCTACGCCGACGCCGTGCCGGGCGCCCGGCTCACCCTCGTCAGGCTCCACGCGGGCCCCGAGGCGCTCAGGGAGCGCACCCTGCTGCGCGGCCGCGGCGGCGGGCCCGCCCTGCCCGGCGACGAGCTGCGCGGGCGCCCCGTCGAGGAGCTGCTGCGCCACGCCGAGGCGGCGTCCCGCGAGGCCGAGACACTGGAAGGCTCCGCCTTCGGCGACGTCCGCGTGCCGACCGACGGCCAGACCACCGAGGCCATCGCCGCCGAGGTCGCGGCGCTGCTGCCGCGTCTCGGTGCCTCCGCCGGCTGATGCCGGACTCCCGCGGGCCCCACCCGGGGCGGGGTGCCGGGGCAGGGGCGGTGGTCGCGCCGGCGCCGGGGGCGTGCGCGTGCCGACCGACGGCCGGACCACGGGCCGGTCCTGCGCCCCGCGTCCCGCGTCCCGCGCCGCAGGAGCGGCCCGCGACGGCCCGCCGCAGGCGCTAGCGCGGCGGCGGCAGGAACTGCGGGCCCTGCGGCGGCAGCGTGAACGCCGGGTCCGGCTGGGGGTAGCCGTACGCGCCGTGCCGCCGGGGATCCGGGCGCGAGGGGGCCGGCGCCGGCGGCCGCGCCGGGACCGCGGGGGCCGGGCGTGCCGGCTGCGCGGGCGGCGGCGCCTGCTGGGGCGCGGACGAGGCCGAGACGCCGTACGCCGCCGCCAGCTCGCTCAGGCCGCCCCCGAAGCCCTGGCCCGAGGCCCGGAACTCCCAGCCGCCCCCGCTCACGCCCCCGGCCGTCCGCGACAGCTCCCCACAGGCCAACGCCGTCGCCCCGGGCTCGGGCGCCAGCTCGACGACCGCCAGCTCCGGGCCCGTCGCCGCCCCCGCCCCGGCCGCGCCGTGCAGCACCAGCCGCGGGCGGCTCGACTCCGCCCGGAAGCCGCCCTCCGCCGAGGCCGCCAGCACCACCCGCTCAACCCCGGGCTCCAGCAGCGCCAGCTCCGCCTCCACCGTGTCCATCAGCCCCGCCGCGTCCCGCCGCTTCGGCAGCCGCCGCACCAGTCCCGAGGGATGCCGGGGCTGGTTGTAGAAGACGAGGTCGCTCTCCGCCCGTACCCGCCCGGTCACGCCGAGCAGCAGCGCGGACAGGTCGATATCCGGCTCCCCGGCCCCGCCGCCTCCCGGCATCCAGCGGAGAACCGCCCGCACAACCCCCACCGACGACGGGATACGGACCGTCGCCCCCTTCTCCAGCGCATGCGTCATGTAACGAATCCTGCCTGCCGCCGCACACCCGAAACAACGCCACCCTTACGATTGCCGCGAGAGATGGCAACCGGCAAGAAGCAGCGAGAAGTGGGGCGATCTATGCGGCATTACGGGCACCTATCGGCTGCGCAGCGACGCGCCCTCTTCCATCAGGAGCCCGCCGAGTTCGGCATGGCTTCGCCGGTCACCACCCTCGGCATCGCCCTCGGAGCCACCCTCTACTCCCCGGCCACCCGCCCCGGACTCGCCGCAGACATCCGCAGACAGGCCGCCAACGGCGTCGTCTCCATGGTGCTGTGCCTGGAGGACTCCATCAGCGACGCCGAGGTGCCCGCCGCCGAGGAGAACCTGCTGCGCCACCTCACCGAGCTGCACGCCGCCGGGGACCACGCCTCGCTGCCGCTGCTCTTCATCCGGGTGCGCGTCCCCGAGCAGATCACCGGCCTCACCGAGCGGCTCGGCCCCGCCCTGCGGCTGCTCGCCGGATACGTGATGCCGAAGTTCACCGCCGCCTCGGGCCCGGCGTTCCTCGAAGCCCTCACCGCCGCCGAGGCCGTGTGCGAGCGCCGCCTGCTGGCCATGCCGGTGCTGGAGTCCCCGGAGCTGCTCCACCTGGAGACCCGCGCCGAGGCCCTGCGCGCCACCGCCCGCGTGCTCGACAAGCACCGCGACCGCATACCCGCCATACGCCTCGGGGTCACCGACTTCTGCTCCTCCTACGGCCTGCGCCGCAGCCCCGAGATGACCGCCTACGACGTGCAGCTCGTCGCCTCGATCATCGGCGACGTCGTCAACGTCTTCGGCCGGGCCGACGGCACCGGCTACACCGTCACCGGGCCGGTGTGGGAGTACTTCCGCACCCCCGAGCGCATGTTCAAGCCGCAGCTGCGCACCAGCCCGTTCAGCGGCCGGGGCGCCGAGCAGCTGCGCACCCGCCTCATCGACCGGGACATGGACGGCCTGCTCCAGGAGATCGAGCTCGACCGGGCCAACGGCCTGATGGGCAAGACCTGCATCCACCCCTCCCACGTCGCCCCCGTGCACGCACTCTCCGTGGTCAGCCACGAGGAGTTCAGCGACGCCGCCGACATCCTGCGCACCGGGCCGGACGGCGGGGGAGTGCTGCGTTCCGCCTACACCAACAAGATGAACGAGGTGAAGCCCCATCGCGCCTGGGCGCAGCGCACCGTGCTGCGCGCCGAGCTCTTCGGGGTGGCCCGCGAGGGCGTCGACTTCGTGGACCTGCTGGCCACCGGCATCGAAGGACGCACGGCATGAGCGCGACGACAGGCACAGCGACCGGTGCGACATGGCCGGGGGAGTGGGTGACCCGCCGGCTCGGCGTCGAGCTGCGCGGCGCGGACGGCGCACGCGACGACGCCGCCGTCCGCGAGCTGCTGGGCCTGGCCATACGCCGCAACCCGCGCCGCGCCCACCTGCTGGTCTCCACGGTGCTCGGCAAGCACGTGCCGCAGCGCCCCGCCCGCGTCCACGGCACCGGCGTGGCACTCGGCCGCCAGGTGCGCGCGCTGCTCGGCGAGGACGCCGCCCGCCGCGCCGTGGTGCTCGGCTACGCCGAGACCGCCACCGGCCTGGGCCACAGCGTCTCCGACGGCATCGGCGAGGGGCCCGGGGGCGGCGTGCCGTACCTGCACTCCACCCGCCGCCCGGTGCCGGGCGTGACGCCGGTCGGCGGCTTCGAGGAGGAGCACAGCCACCACACCTCGCACCTGCTGCTGCCCGGCGACCCCGCGCTGCTGGCCGCGCGGGGCCCGCTGGTGCTGGTCGACGACGAGCTGTCCACCGGCCGCACCGTGCGCAACACCATCGCCGCGCTCCACCGCCGCTGGCCGCGCGACCGGTACGTCGTCGCCGCCCTGGCCGACATGCGCACCGACGCCGACCGGGCTGCGCTGGCGAAGTTCTCCGCCGAGCTGGGCGTCGTGGTCGAGGTCACCTCGCTCGCCCGGGGGCGGCTGAGCCTGCCGGACGACGTGCTGGCCCGCGCCGCCGACCTCACCAGCGAGGCGGGCGAGGAGGAGCAGGGCCGGTTGGCCACCCCGTCGGCCCCCGGGACCCTGGCCGGCGTCGACCTCGGCTGGCCCGCCGGCCTCCCCGACGGCGCCCGCCACGGCTTCACGCCCGCGGACCGCGAACGCCTTCAGGCGGCCCTTCCGGACATGGCCGCCCGCCTGGCCGCCGCCCTCCCCGGCGCCGCGCGGCGCGTGCTCGTCCTCGGCACCGAGGAGCTGATGTACGCCCCGCTCCGCCTGGCCGCCGCCCTCGACGACGCGCACCCGGCGGAGGTGTACTTCTCCACCACCACCCGCTCGCCGGTCCTCGCCGTCGACGACCCCGGCTACGCCATCCGCACCCGCCTCACCTTCCCCGCCCACGACGCCCCCGCCGACGGCCCCGGCCCGCGCTTCGCGTACAACATCGCCGGCCGGGAGTGGGACGCCATCGTCGCCGTCACCGACTCGACCGGCGACACCCCCCAGCTCCACGCCCCCGGCGGCCTCCTCGACACCCTCGCCGCCCACGCCCCCCACCTCCTCCTCGCCGTGATTCCCTCCCACACGCCCCTGCCCGAGCCGCTGCGCGGCCCGGCGTTCTCCTCCTACACCCCCGAGGAGGTCGGCTGGCTGCTGAAGGACCTCTCCGAGGTCACCCTCGAACGCCCCACCGAGGAGCGCGAGGAGGCCATCCAGCACGGCGGCGCGCACTACGCCGAGATGCTGCCGGTCGAGTACCAGCCCAGCGCCGACTACCAGCGCCTCTTCCACGCCGCCCTGGACACCTCGGCCCGCCGCATCGCCCGCGCCGTCGGCACGGTCACCGAGGCGATCCTGGCCGAGCGCACCCGCCCGGGCAGCCGCCCGGTCCTCGTGTCGCTCGCCCGCGCCGGCACCCCCATCGGCATCCTGCTGCGCCGCTGGGCCGCCCACGCGCACGGCCTGGACCTGCCGCACTACGCCGTCTCCATCGTGCGCGGGCGCGGCCTCGACGCCACCGCGCTGCGCTGGCTGGCCACCCACCACGACCCCGAGGACGTCGTCTTCATCGACGGCTGGACCGGCAAGGGCGCCATCGCCCGCGAACTCGCCCAGGCGGTCGCGGCGTACGACGGCCCCGGCCGCGGGCGCTTCGACCCCTCCCTCGCCGTCCTCGCCGACCCCGGCCGCTGCGTGACGACCTTCGGCACCCGCGAGGACTACCTCATCCCCTCCGCCTGCCTCAACTCCACCGTCTCCGGCCTGATCTCCCGCACCGTGCTGCGCGCCGACCTCATCGGGCCGAACGACTTCCACGGCGCCAAGCACTACCGCGAGCTGGCCGCCTCGGACGTCTCGGGCGACTTCCTCGACGCCGTCGGCTCCCACTTCGCCGACCCCGCCCTCGCCGCCGGAGCCGCCGCCGACGCTGCCGCGCTGCTGGCCGCCGACCGCACCCCCACCTGGTCGGGCTGGCGGGCCGTGGAGCGCATCAGCGAGGAGTACGGCATCGGCGACGTCAACCTGGTCAAGCCCGGCGTCGGCGAGACCACCCGCGTGCTGCTGCGCCGCGTGCCCTGGCGGATCCTCACCCGCCGGGGCGCCGGCGCCGAGCTGGACCACATACGGCTGCTGGCCGAACAGCGCGGGGTGCCCGTCGAGGAGGCGGACATCGGCGACGACCTCCCCTACAGTTGCGTCGGGCTGATCCATCCCCGCTACACCAAGGGCGCCACCGGCGCCGACGGAAAGGCGGCAACACAGTGACCGGCGACGCGGCGCCCCCCGTGCTGGTGGCCACCGACCTGGACCGCACCCTCATCTACTCGCCCGGCGCGCTCGCCCTCGACGGCATGCCCGACGCCCAGGCCCCCCGCCTGCTGTGCGTCGAGGTGTACGCCTCCCGGCCGCAGTCCTTCCTCACCGAGACGGCCGCCGGGCTGCTCGCCGAGCTGGCGGCCGAGCCCGCCGCGCTGCTGGTGCCGACCACGACCCGCACCCGCGAGCAGTACCTGCGCATCCGCCTCCCCGGCCCGCAGCCCCGCTTCGCGGTCTGCGCCAACGGCGGCCACCTGCTGGTCGACGGCCGCAGCGACGAGGCCTGGCACGCCGGCGTACGCCGCCGCCTCGCCGCCGAGTGCGCCCCGCTGGCCGAGGTCCAGCGCCACCTGCGCGCCGCCGCCGACCCCGCCTGGCTGCTGAAGGAGCGCGACGCCGAGGGTCTCTTCGCCTACCTCGTCGTCGACCGCGAGCGGCTGCCGGAGACCTTCGCCAAGGAACTGGCCGACTGGGCGGAGCCGCGCGGCTGGACCGTCTCCCTCCAGGGCCGCAAGCTGTACGCCGTGCCGCGCCCGCTCACCAAGTCCGCCGCCGTCGCGGAGATCGCGGAGCGGACGGGCGCGGGCACGGTCCTCGCCGCCGGCGACTCGCTGCTCGACACCGACCTGCTGCTCGCCGCCGACCACGGCTGGCGCCCCGGCCACGGCGAACTCGCCGAGTCGGGCTGGGGCGCGCCGCACGTCACCGCGCTGCCGGAGCGCGGCGTCATCTGCGGTGAGGAGATCGTCCGTGCCCTGCTGACGCGCGCGCGGCGGGAGGGCCGGCGGGCGGCGGGCCGCCCGTGACCGCGCGCCGCCGCCTGCGCTGCTCGGCCTCGGCCTCGGCCTGGCCCGGGTGCCGCGCCTGCCAGTACGGGTTGTCGTGCGGCAGCCGCCCGCTGACGCGCCCGTACATGCCGAAGATCATCAGCATCAGGCCGACGGCGAAGCTGAAGATCACGTTGCCCATGCGGAAGTTGAGGACGTTGACGTCGGTCTCCAGCACCGCGAGATTGGCGAAGCCGCTCAGCACGAACGCGACGCCGATCACCAGGTTCAGCGAGGAGGCGACGTTCCCGCCCTTCACCATGCCGCCGAGAAGGATCAGCCCCACCACGATCGACAGCCAGCTCAGCGCGCCGTTGGTGCTCAGGCCCAGCACCTCGTCGTCGCCGGTGGCGAAGAACCCGATGTTCTCGGTGACGCCCAGCACCCCGAACACACACAGGAACGCGCCCATCAGGCCAGCGCCGATCCGGTAGACCAGGCTCAGCCGGTGGTGGACGGGCAGGTGCTCGTCCAGCCGGGCTCGCGCCAGCAGCGCGCGAGGGCCGCTGCTCGGGACGCGGGGCTCGGCCCGCGCGTACTGGCTCCACGGCAGGCGGTCACGCCAGTCGCGCCGCTCCTCCTGCATACGCCGCTGCTCGGGCGAGGCCATCGACGCCTCCTAGGGACCTGGGGGCCAGGGAAAATCGTCTCCGGCACTTCCAGGTTCCCGCTCCGGCGCGGCTCATTCAACCGCAGCAGCCGCCCCCGCAGCAGCCACCGCCGCCACCGGCCCCGCCACCCGCGGCGGGCGCGGCTCCCGAGGCCGTGGCGCGGCCGCCGACCGCCACCATCGACAGCAGCCTCACCGTGTCGTCGTGCCCGGCCGGGCAACTCGCGGGCGCGTCCGACTCGGCCATCGGACGGCTCACCTCAAACTGGTCGCCACACGCGCGGCAACGGAACTCGTAACGGGGCATGCCTCAGAGACTAGCGCCGGAGGCGGCCTCGGCGTCAGGCTCAGCGCCCGCCCCGGATCTCCTCCACCACGGCGGCCACGGTGGCGCGCACCGCCTCCGCCTCCGTCAGGAACAGCCAGTAGTCGGGGTTGCGCCCGCCGTTCTCCAGGTCGCTCACCGCCCGCTCCAGCCGCTCCACCGCCGCGTCCAGCGGCCTCGCGTGGCGCGGGTCGGGAACGCTGCGACCGGTCATCGCCAGCCGCTGCGCGTCCCGGATCACGAAGCGCGTCCGGTCGATCTCCTTCTTCGGGTCGAACGACACCTCGTTCAGCCGCCGCAGCCGCTCGTCGGCCGCCGACACCGCCTCGTCCGTACGCCCGAGCAGCCCCCGCACCTCCGACAGCGCCGCCTCCGCCTCGGAGAGCCGCTGCTCGGCGAGCGCCTGCCGCGCCTGCCGCAGCGTCGCCTCCGCCTTCCGCACCGACTCCGCCGCCTGCCGCGGCACCCCCTGGAGGTCCTGCCAGCACCCGATGCTGAAGCGCCGCCGCAGCTCGCTGAGGACCGGCTCCACCTTCCCCGCCCGGGTGGTGATGGCCTCCGCCCGGGTCCGCAGGCTGGCCAGCCGCCGCTCGATCTCCGCCGCCCGCTTCGGCAGCCGCTCGGCCTCGGCCGCGATCGCCTCCGCCCGCCGCCGCACCTGCTCGGCCCGCCGGATCGTCGGCTTGATGCCGTGCTGCCCGGCGCCCTCGTTCAGCAGCCGCAGCTCGGGCCCGAGCGCGGCCAGCGACCCGGCCAGCTCGTCCGCCCGCAGCCCGGCGGCCCGCGCCGCGTCCAGCGCGGCCGTGGCCGTGCGCAGCGCCTGCCGCGCCCGCTCCACCGCCGGCGCGACCAGCGCGAGCTGCGACTCGGCCCGCTCCACCAGCCCGGCCAGGCCCTGCCCGAAACGTTCCAGCTCCGCGCGGGTCCGCTCCAGCGCGTCCCGCACCCGCAGCAGCTCGTCCCGCGCCCGCGCGGCCGCGCCCGCGTCCAGCTCGACGGCGTCCAGGTCGTGGGAGTCCATCGCCCTGATGTACTCCGCGCTCGCCTGGTCGACCCGCTCGCTCAGCGCCTTGAACGCGACCTCGGCGCCCCGGCCCTCCGCCGAGTCGTCCGCCGCCGCGATCGTCTCGATCGTGATCCGCAGGTCCCGCTGGGCGGTGTCCAGCTCGTAGAACGCCGTGGCCGCCGCGTCCCGCGCCTCCTGTGCGGCCGCCCGCAGGTCCTCGCCCCGCCCGCGTCCCCACCGCCGGGTGCCGCCCCCCGTGAACGCCCCCGGCACCGCCGCGCCGGCAAGGGCGAGCAGCGACAGCGGCAGCAGCACAACCCTCACCGTCACCTGTCCCCTCTCACGACCTCGGGCCAGAGCCGTGACGGCCATTGTCCCACCAGCCACGAGCGCCGGGCACGGGCCCTGTAGGCTGAGGTTCACCGTTCTCCGGTGTCCCCCGGGTGCATAGCTCAGCGGTAGAGCGCCGCCCTTACAAGGCGGATGTCGGCGGTTCGAACCCGTCTGCACCCACTCGCGGCCCCACCCGGCCCCGCGGCCCCACTCGGCTTCCCCGGGCTCAGTACCCCCAGGTCCGGCACATGTCCCGCAGCTCGTGCGGGACCTCCTCCGGCGCCGGCAGCCCCCGGCCGGGCTGGATCGTGCCGGTCTTGATCTTCTCCTTCCAGTCCCCGAAGCCCATGACGTACGGGCCGTGGTCGTTCCGGCCGTAGTCGACCATCTCCGGCTCCCAGTCGAGGCCGAGGAACTCGCAGATGCGCTGCGTCTGGGCCTTGGGGTCCTCCGTCATGTCCTCGTACCGCACGGTGAGGCCCGGAAGGGTCTGGCGGGCGGTCTCCAGGGTCTGGGCGTACCTGAGTATGTGCGGCACCGCCTTGGACATCGGCCGCCTCGCGGGGTCGCCCTCGTGCCAGGAGCGGGCTATGGACGCCGGGTGGCGTATCAGGAAGATGAAGCGGGCGTCCGGCCAGCAGGTGGCGATCCGCCGCCACACGAAGACGTTGGCGGGCGTCTTCTCCACGATCGTCTCCTTGCCGCTGAGCTGCAGCTCGCGGTGGAGCATCCGGTCCCACAGCAGGTGTTCCAGGTCGGCCCGGTTGTGCCCGAAGCCGGCCATCGCCCGCACCACCGTCGGCCGCCGGCGCAGGTTGAGGGTGAGCATCCTGACGTGCGTCTCGTGCGGGGCGTGCAGCTGGGAATGGCTGTTGAGCACGACGCGCAGCAGCGTGGAGCCGGAGCGGGGCGGCGAGAACACGAAGACCGGGGCCTTGAGCAGGCGGTCGATCGCCGGGCGCGCGGGCGGCCTGGCGGAGGCCGTGACGGGCGCGCCCCGCCGGGCGCGCCGCGATCTGCGGGGCACGCGGGTCGCGCGGGTCGCCCGCAGACCGGTCGCTCGTTCCAGGACATCGTTGGCTCTCCGCGTCCACTCCATGGCGCGAAAACATAACAAGTGTAAAGCGTGAATGGCAGCCCCCCGGACACCTGACGTCCCTTCATATTCACCCAGCGTGTCGCCGTCGGCACAGAGGGAGGTGGCGTGCGCCCGAAATTCCGTTTGCGCTGCGGGAGTTGCTGGATACGCTGAAAGCGGTCCAGGTGCGAAGGAGACGGTTACTTCGCCTTCGGAGCGGGTGGTCGCGGGTTCGAATCCCGCCCGGCGTTTTCTCGCGCCGGTAGCTCAGAGGCAGAGCGCCTATGTTCCGTCGCCGACCCTTGAACTCTGGACCGCCTGCTTCTGTCCATCGTCCGTCATCCACCTGCTACAACTTCAGACGTCCGCACCTCCCGGTGCGAAGGCCCTGGTTGCTTCTGTTTTGGGAAAGAGAAAGTACCGGAGCCGCCTGTGAACTCGGGAGGCCCAGGCACCGGAGCGCCCGGTGCGCAGATTGCGCGTTCTTCAGTGGTTCGATTCCATTCGGGGCCACCGCATGGCCCCGTTGCCCTGTTGGTTGGGCGTTCGCGCCGTCGCCGTGATCTCGGGCGCCCCTTTTTCTGGGCTTCCCCCGAAAAGCGATGAGGGGGTTTGTCGTGGCACGCTTCAATGCCCGCGCCGTACGCCGGGCGGTCCTTTCTCCGGTGAATTCCATTGGCCGCCGGACGGCCACCCACGAGGGCGGCCTGGGATTCCTGCGCGACCAGCGCGGCGAGCTCTTCCTGCTCGCCGTCGCGAACATGGTCGGGCAGGACACCTTCTACGAGCGCGGCGGCGACCGCGACGAGCGGTACGCGCGGCTCGTGCGGCGGCTCGCGGTGGCCGACCCCGCGTGGACGGCCGGGCTCCTCGGCTGGCTGCGCGGCGAGGGCCAGATGCGCACGGCCGCGCTCGTCGGGGCTGCGGAGTTCACCAGGGCCCGGCTCGACGCGGGCGCCGCGGGGCTGTCGCGGCAGGTCGTGGCGTCCGTGCTGCGGCGTGCCGACGAGCCGGGGGAGATGCTGGGCTACTGGACCTCGCGGTACGGCCGGGCGATCCCCAAGCCGGTCAAGCGCGGCGTCGCGGACGCGGCGCGGCGGCTGTACACGGAGCGGTCGCTGCTGAAGTACGACACCGCCTCGCACGCGTTCCGCTTCGGCGACGTGCTGGAACTGGTCCACGCCGCACCCGACCCGGAGCGGCCGTGGCAGGGCGAGCTGTTCCGGCACGCCATCGACCGCCGCCACGGCCGGGGGGAGGAGATTCCGGCGTCGCTGGCGATGCTGGCCGAGCGGGAGCGGCTGATGGCCGTGCCGGTGGACGAGCGCCGCCGGGTGCTGGCCGGGGAGCGCGAGCGGCTGGCGCGCGCCGGCATCACCTGGGAGGCGCTGGCCGGGTGGCTCCAGGGCCCGATGGACCGGCAGGCGTGGGAGTCCGTCATCCCCTCCATGGGGTACATGGCGCTGCTGCGCAACCTGCGGAACTTCGACGAGGCCGGCGTCTCCGACGAGGTCGCCGGGCGCGTCGCGGCGCGGCTGGCGGACGCCGACGAGGTGGCGCGCTCGCGGCAGTTCCCGTTCCGGTTCCTCGCGGCGTACCGGCACGCGCCGTCGCTGCGGTGGGCGTGGGCGCTGGAGCGGGCGCTGGGGCACTCGCTGCGCAACGTGCCCACTCTGCCGGGCCGCACGCTGGTCCTCGTGGACCGGTCGGGGTCCATGTTCGGCGGGGTCTCGCAGCGGACGAAGCTCAACCGGGCGGACTCCGCCTCGGTGTTCGGCACGGCGGTCGCGCTGCGGGCGAAGCGGGCGGACCTGGTGGAGTTCGGCACGTCCAGCCGCGCGGTGCCCTTCGCGCGCGGCGAGTCCGTGCTGCGGGTGCTGGAGCGCTTCGGCGACCTCGGTGGCACCAACACCACCGAGGCGGTGCGGCGCCACTACGCCGGGCACGACCGGGTGGTGATCGTCACCGACGAGCAGGCGCACCACAGCCACCACGGCGACCCGACGGCGCAGATTCCGCCGCAGGTGCCGGTCTACACCTGGAACCTCGCCGGGTACCGGGCGGGCCACGGCCCGTCCGGCACGGGCAACGGCAACCGGCACGTCTTCGGCGGCCTGAGCGACCAGGCGTTCCGGCTGGTCGGCCTGGTCGAGGCGGGCGCGGACGCGGCCTGGCCGTGGGAGAACTGAGCCCGGGGCGCGGGGCGGGGAGCGGAGTCGACGCCCGCTCCCCGTCGCCGCCGCCACGGCGCTGACAACCGCACAGGCAGGTCAGCGCCGTGGTCCCGCGACGGCGGCGACCGCTACGTGGCGGCACGGATTCGCCTTCGAACGCCCCACCGCCATCGGGGAGGGCGGCCCACACTGCCGGTTCGTCGTGCGCCGTACCCAGCGGCGGCGCGCGCTCCGGAAGCGGAGATTGTGTGACGCTTCCGGAGCGCGCGCAGCGGTGCCGGGCGACGGCGCGTCGTAGAGGTAACGAAGAAGGGGGATGCGATGGGGACCATGATCTTTCTCGGCGTGGTGGTGCTGCTGCTGGCCTTCGTGGTGGTGCTGCTGGCCGTCGACGACAGCAGGAAGCGCAGGAGCGGTCACTACGGGCCCACCTACAGCGGCGGCTCGCACGGTGGCGGTGGCGGCTGGTTCGACGGTGGCGGTGGTGGCGGTGGTGGCGGTGGCGGCTGGGGCGGCGACTGCGGTGGCGGCGGTGGGGGCGGCGACGGCGGTGGCGGCGGGGGCGGCTGCTGAGAGGGGGGACGCCATGGAACCGGGGATGACGATCATCGCCGTGGTGTGCGGAGCGCTCTTCCTCGCCATGCTGGTCTCCCCCCTGGGCGGCGGCCGTGGACGGCGCCGCTCGGGCGGTGGCTCCGGGGGCGGCGGCGGATGGTTCGACGGCTGGGGCGGCGGAGGCGGCTGCTGAGCCGCGTGACGCCGCCGCCCCCCTGACGCCGCCGCGGCGCGCCGCTACCCGCCGCCGAGCGGGGCCCGGCGGGCCAGCACCCGGCGGTGGGTGATGCGCCAGCCCCGCTCGCCGCGTACGACGGCGTCCTCGTAGGTCACGCTGCCGCACGTGCCGTCCGCGTTGACGCCGATGCCCTTGGACAGGGCGCGCGCCCGGTCCTCGGCGATTTCGGTGACGACGGTGTTGGTGACGTGGTGACCCACCGGGTTCGCCTCGCCCATGCCGAGGGCCGGGTCACGGAGGGCCGCAGACCCTCGATGGTGCCGTGGCCCAGGTCGGTCACGTCATAGGTGATGTCCGCGGTGAACACCTCGCCCATGCGGTCGAGTTCGCCCGCGTCGGCGAGGTGCCCGTGGAGTGCGATCAGCTCGGCGATGGCCGTGCGGTCCTCGGTGCTGAGTGACATGGCGGCGTTCAGCCTCCTTCCGGGGAGATCCCCGGTTGGCAACGCGTGGACGGTCAGAGGTGCGCAGGGCGGACGCCGCGCGGAACGCCGGGCTGCTGCTGGCGGTGTCCAGGGAGCTGTTCGCCGAACGTGGGCCCGAGGTCCCGCTCGACGAGGTGGACCGCCGAGCGGGCGTCGGCAACGCCACCCTCCACCGTCACGTTCCGACCCGCGGCGACCTGCTGGTGGCGGTGTACGCCGACGAGGTGGCCGCGCTCGTCCGGCGCGGCGAGGAACTGGGCCGGGAACGCGCCCCTGCCGAGGCGCTCTTCGCCTGGCTCGAGGCGTTCGTGGTGCACGTGGCGACCAAGCGTGACCTGGCGTTGGCGATCACGGACGACGGCGTCGGCGGGGTCGGCGGCGCCCGTCGCAGCGAGCTCTTCGACCGCCGGCACGCGTTGATGAGGACGATGGCGGAGGCGCTGCTGGCGCGGGCGCGGGAAGCCGGCGCGGTCCGCGCGGACCTGGCGGTGGCGGACCTGCTCGCGCTCACGAGCGCGACGGCGATCGCGGCCGGTGGGGCCGACCGCGCGCGGCGCCTGCTGCGGCTGCTGCGCGAGGGCCTGGCGGCGGACTAGCCGCCGAGCCGAGGGCTCCGCCTCCGGGCCCTGGCCCCCGGTTCTCCTTGACGACGGCTCCTGCCCTCAGCGCGTCACGGCGTCGCTGCGGGGGTTGGCTGCTGCTCCGCCGGGCTCGGGGTCCGGAGGAGGCGCGCCGCGAGGAGGCCCGCCGCCACCAGGGCCAGCAGGGAGAAGCCCGTGGCAAACCAGCTCGCGCCCAGGAGCTGGCCGCCCAGGTAGCCGAGGCCCACGCTGTAGCCGGTCCAGGCCACGGCCGCCAGGGCCGACCAGGGGAGGAACTCGCGCGCCCGGCGGTGGGTCGCGCCCGCGCCGAGGCTGACCAGGGCGCGCCCGGCGGGGGCGAAGCGGGCCAGCACCACCAGCGAGCCGCCGCCGCGTGCCAGCGCCGCGCCGATCCGCTCCTGGGCTGCCGTCAGCCGCCGCGAACGGGCGATCGCGTCGCTGAAGCGGCGCCCGCCGTGCATGGCGAGCCGGTACGCGACGAGGTCGCCGACGAAGGACGCGCAGGCGGCGCAGAGGATGAGCAGGAACAGCTGCGGAGGCAGGTGGGAATCGGGGGAGGGCAGGCCCGCGACGTCGGCGGCGGTGCCGGCGGCGACGGTCGCGGCGGTCACGACGAGCGCCCCGCTGGGCAGCACCGGCACGAAGACGTCGAGCAGGATGGAGACCGCGACGATGACGTAGATCCAGGGGGCGTAGAGCAGCATCCCCAACGTCTCCTCCACGATGGTCCCCGCTCCCCTACCGCAACTGCCGAGGGCCGCCCCCCAACGAGCGTCCCGTTCCGCCGTACAGCGTACGCCTAGCACGTTCGAGTGGTGTACAGGGGTGAGTGTGTTGACACTCTCAGCACCTCGCCATCACACCCGTGTCGTGAGCCGGGGCGCGGCGTTGTTCACCTCAGGACGGACACGGACACGGACACGGACACGGTGGGAGCGTGGCATGCGTGAGGCGATGACGGCGATGACCGCGGTGACGATGACCGCGACGGTGGCCCTGGCGGCGGGCGGGGGCGCGGCGGCCGTGCAGGGGGCGGGGGAGGGGCACGCGGCCCACGGGCTGCGGATGGGCGGGCAGTTCGAGGCGCCGAGCGGCGGCGGGGTCCTCCAGGCGGTGACGTACGACGAGGAGCTGGTCCCGGCCGGGGCGCGGATCGGCGTCGGGCAGCGGGTCACGAACGGGACGATGGTGGTGAGCGTGGCCGTCGAGGGCGTAGAACCCGGCCACGCCTTCGGCGTCCACGTGCACACCGCCCCCTGCACCGCCGACCCCGACGACGCGGGCGGCCACTACCAGCACCGCCCGGGCGAGGAGCCGTGGCGGGCCAACCCCCGGAACGAGGTGTGGCTGGACCTCACCGCCGACGCCTCGGGCCGGGGCGCGGAGGAGGCCCGCCACGGGTGGGTCTTCCGGGAGGGCGAGGCGCGGTCCGTGGTCCTGCACGAGCACGCCACCGCCGTCGGCGGCCACCACGGGGGAACGCCGGGTGACGCCGGCGAGCGTGTGGCCTGCTTCACGGTGCCCTTCGCGGGCGAGTGAGGGCCGGGCGGCGGTACGGTGTGGGGGACTGAAGGGGAGTAGCTCTTCGCCGGACCATCGACATACTGGCCCGCCACCGGAAGGCGGCGGGCCCGGTGCCCGGAGCGGGCGGCGGCCCAGCGCGTCACGCCGTGCAGCCCGTCAGCGAGACCTTCGGCCGCAGCGATCACACCACGACCGCTGCCGTGCCGAAGTGTGCGCTCCCCGCGGGCTCCTCGGCGCGGCGGCCGACACGAGGAGCGACTGACCGTCCATGTTCTCCCTCAGCACCGCCGCCGTGGTCTTCGGCGTCATCGTCCTGGCCGAGCTGCCCGACAAGACGGCCCTGGCCGGTCTGCTGCTCGGCACCCGGTTCCGCGCGGGCTACGTCTTCGCCGGGGTGGCCGCCGCCTTCGTCCTGCACGTGGTGCTGGCCGTGGCCGCCGGGAGCGTGCTCACGCTGCTGCCGCAGCGCCCGCTCCAGGCCGTGGTGGGGCTGCTGTTCCTGGGCGGCGCCGTGCTGGTCCTGCGCGAGGCGCGCAAGCAGGGCGCCGGGGAGGACGACGAGGGCGAGGAGGACGACGAGGGTGCAGTGCGGGTGCCGAGCGAGCCGTCGTTCTGGCGCGTGGCGGGCAGCGGCTTCACGCTGATCCTGGTCGCCGAGTTCGGCGACATCACGCAGATCATGACGGCCAACCTCGCCGCCCGCTACGACGATCCGCTGTCGGTGGCGGTGGGCTCGGCGCTGGCGCTGTGGTCGGTCGCGGCGCTCGGCATCCTCGGCGGCCGGGCGTTGCTGCGCTGGGTGCCGCTGCGGGTGATCAGCACGGTCGCGGCGGCGGTGATGCTGGCGCTGGCGGGCTTCAGCCTCTTCGAGGCCCTCGCGGGCTAGCGCACGTCCGGGCCGTCCGGGCCGTCCGGGCCGTCCACGATGAGCCGGACGCCGCCGCCCGGGAAGGACAGCGGCTCGGCACGCAGGTGCTCCAGCGTGGGCACCCACGCCGTCGGCGCGTACTGGGCGGCGCGCGGGCCGACGCCGATGACCCGCATCCCGGCCGCGCGCCCCGCCGCGATCCCGGCGCCCGAGTCCTCGAAGACCAGGCACTCGGCCGGGGCCGCCCCCAACTCGGCGGCGGCCTTGAGGAAGCCCTCGGGGTCGGGCTTGCTGGCGCTCACCGACTCGGCGGTGATCACCACCTCGGGCATCGGCAGCCCGGCGGCCCGCATCCGGGCGGTGGCCAGGGCGAGGTCGGCCGAGGTGACCAGGGCGTGGGGGGCCTCGGCGATGGCGGCCAGCAGCGCTGGCGCGCCCGCGACGGGGACGATGCCCTCGACGGTGGCGGTCTCCTCGGCCAGCAGCCGGGCGCCCTCGGCGCGGTTGACCTCCATGGGCCGGTCGGGGAGCAGTTCGGCCATGGTGACGTACGCCTGCCGCCCGTGGACCACCTTCAGCACCCGCTCCATGTCGAGGCCGTGCCGGGCCGCCCAGCGTCGCCAGACGTGTTCGACGACGGCGTCGGAGTTGACCAGGGTGCCGTCCATGTCCAGCAGCAGGGCTCGGGCGGTCAGTTCCACGGTCGTCATGGCGCGGACTCCTGGGCTCGTAGCGCAAACATGCCAGTGGCTCCGCCCGGTTTCAGTGGTCGGGGAATCGGGCGGAACCACTTTGTTTGATTACGATACAAAACCCGGGCCGGCTCCGCCACCCCCTCTCCGCCGCCTCCCCGACAATTCGACTGCGGGACGCCGCCCGTTCAACGACGCGGGCACTCGCCGCCGCCAGGCGCTCCGCGACGCCCGTCCCCGCCTCGGTAGCGGCTGCGGCCATGGGTTCATCGTGGAAGAACCAGGGCGCTCCCGCCCGCCGTGGAGCCGCTCACCGAGCGGTCGTGAAGCCGTCGCCGAGTTGACCGATCCGGCCGCGCGGACGTGGGCGTTCGTGCATAATCGCTGCCAACCGCCGCTCCGGGGACTGGGGAAGGGGTGGGGCACGGTGATTCAGCGGTGATCTGGGGGACCGACTGCCTGGTGTGCGGCCGGCCCGCGCTGCCGTCCGGCGAGCCGTCCTGCGACTGCCTGACGCACAGCCTCTCCCGCCCGGTCGGCCCGCCGGAACACGGCCCGGATCCGGCCGATGTGGCCCGCTTCCCGCTCGAACCGACCGAGCCGAGCCGGCCGGAGCCGCCCCCGATCCGCCGCGGGCCCCGCCACCGCGCCGTCCGCCACCGCCGGATCGCGGCGACGGCGGGCGGCGCGGTGGCGGCGGTGGTCGGCTGCACGGCGCTGGCCGCCGCCTTCCTCGGCGGCCTCCCGGAGGGCGACGAGGGCTCCAGCAGGGCGTTGCCGGACGGCGGCAGGCTGCCGACGCCGGGGCCCACCGAGTCCACCGGGCCCACCGAGTCCGGCGAGTCCGGCGAGTCCGACGCGACGCCGGACGCGACGCCGGATGGCCCGCCGCGCGACACCCCGAGCGAGTCGCCGGGCGGGGCGGGGGACGCCGACCCGGCGCCGGGGGGCGGGCGTTCGCCGTCGCCGGGGGAGACCGAGGGCAGCGGAAGCGTGGCCAGCCCCGAGCCCTCGCCCGCCGCCACGGACGGCGGCGGGTCCTTAGCCTCCGGCAGCCCCACCGACCCCGGACCGGACCCGGATCCCACGCCCGGGCAGGCCGCCCCGACCGCCACCGACAACCCCGTGCCGCTCGTGCTGCGCGAGGGCGACCGCGGACCGGAGGTCGTCGAGCTCCAGAAGCGGCTGCTCCAGCTCAACTGGCTCTACGAGGGCCGGGCGCACGGGCGTTACGACGCGGCGACGCGCGAGGCCGTCGCCACCTTCCAGGTTTCGTACGGCGTGCAGGGCGACGAGGAGGGCGTCTACGGCGTCAACACCCGCGCCCGCCTGGAGGAGAGCACGGCGGAGCCCCGAGGGTGACGGCTAGGGCCCGAGGCGCGGCGGCCGGCCCCGGGCCGGCTCCTCGAAGCGGATCGGGACGTCGAACGCCGCGCGGCGCGTGGCGCGCCGCAGGGCCCGCAGCACGCTGCCGCCGAAGGCCAGGACCAGCACCGCCGTGAGCAGCGCCCGGGGGATGTCCCAGCCGAGCGAGGTCGCCAGCACGTACGCCACGTACCGGCCCAGGTTCTCGCTCAGCGGATCCCCCGGCACGAACGAGATGCCCGAGCTCATCCCCGCCAGGTACGGCCAGCCCTGGAGGTTCATCACCAGCCCGTAGCCGACCGAGGACACCGCCCCGTACGCCGCCACCAGCAGCAGCTCCCCGCGCCCGCGCAGGGTGTGCGCGCCCGGCAGCAGCCCGGCGCCCATGGTGACCCAGCCCATCGACAGCATCTGGAACGGCAGCCACGGCCCCACCCCGCCCGTCAGCAGCGCCGAGGCGAACAGCGACACCGCGCCCAGCACGAAGCCGAAGCCGGGGCCGAGCACCCGCCCGGCCAGCACCATCAGGAAGAACATCGGCTGGAGCCCGGCCGTGCCCGCGCCCAGCGGGCGCAGCGCCGCCCCGGCCGCGGCCAGCACGCCGAGCATCGCCACGGCCTTGGCGTCCATGCCGGTGTCGGCGATGGTGGCGGCCACCACGGCCAGCAGCAGCGGCAGCAGCAGCGCGAAGAGCCAGGGCGCGTCGGCCGAGTGCCCGGCCAGCTCGGACTCGGGGGGTGCCAGCAGCGGCCAGCCGAACGCCACCACGCCGACCGCCGACACCAGCGCGAGCGCGGCGGCCGAACGCCAGCCGAGCCGCACCGGGTTCACCCGCCGGGTCACGGCGCGACGCCCAGGGCCTCGCGGACCTGGCCGGCCGTCAGCCAGGTCGCCGGCCCGGCGGGGGTGGCGAGTATCTTCGCCACCTGCGGCGCGAACGCCGGTGAGGCGACCACGACCTCGGCCGTCGGCCCGTCCGCCACCACCTCGCCCTCGGCGAGCACCACCACGCGGTCGGCGAGGTCGGCGGCCAGCTCCACGTCGTGGGTGGCCAGCACCACGCCGTGGCCGCCGGCCGCCAGCTCCCGCAGCACGCCGGCGAGCCGCGCCTTGGCGGCGTAGTCCAGGCCGCGGGTGGGCTCGTCGAGCAGCAGCAGGGGAGGGGCGGCGGCCAGGATCACGGCCAGGGCGAGCGCCAGGCGCTGCCCCTCGGACAGGTCGCGCGGGTGGGCGGCGTCGGGCACCTCGGGCAGCAGCCGCGTCACCAGCGCGCGGCACGTGCCGGGCGCCGCCCCGGCGTCGGCGTCCGCCGCCGCGCACTCGGCGGCCACGGTCTCCGCGAACAGCACGTCGCGCGGGTCCTGCGGCACGAGCCCGGCGCGGCGCAGCAGCTCGGCGGGCCGCGTGCGGTGCGGCGGCCCGGGGACGCCAGCGAGGCGTACGCCGCCGGAGGCGGGGGCGTGCATGCCGAGGAACGCCCGCAGCAGCGTGGACTTGCCCGCGCCGTTGCGGCCCATCAACGCCACGATCTGCCCGGCGGCGACGCGCAGCTCGACGCCGCGCAGCACCTCGGCGCGGCCCCGGCGGACCGTCAGCCGGTCGGCGGCGGCGAGAACCTGGCCGTCACCGGTGGCGGGGACAGGGCGTTGCGCTGCGCCGAGGCGTTCGCGGAGCGGCCCGGCGCGGCGGCGGGCGTCGCGCACGGTGAGCGGCAGCGGCGTCCAGCCCGCCACCCGGCCGAGGGCGACGACCGGCGGGTGCACGGGGGATCGGGCCATGACGGAGGCGGGCTCGCCGAGCACGGGCGGGGCGCCGGGCGCGGGCAGCAGCAGCACGCGGTCGGCGTACTGGACGACGCGCTCCAGGCGGTGTTCGGCCATCAGCACGGTCGTCCCGAGGTCGTGGACGAGGCGTTGCAGCACGGCGAGCACCTCCTCGGCGGCGGGCGGGTCGAGGGCGGAGGTCGGCTCGTCGAGGACCAGCACGCGGGGGTGGGAGGTGAGGACGGAGCCGATGGCGACGCGCTGCTGCTGGCCGCCGGAGAGCGTGGCGATGGGGCGGTCGCGCAGCGGGGCCAGGCCCAGCAGGTCGAGGGTCTCCTCGACGCGGCGGCGCATGGTGGCGGGCGGGACGCCCAGGGACTCCATGCCGTAGGCGAGTTCGTCCTCGACGGTTTCGGTGACGAAGTGCGCCAGCGGATCCTGGCCGACCGTGCCCACGACGTCGGCCAGCTCGCGCGGCCGGTGCGTGCGGGTGTCGCGTCCGGCGACGGTGACGCGGCCGCTAAGGGTGCCGCCGGTGAAGTGGGGAACGAGGCCCGAGACGGCGCCCAGGAGGGTCGACTTGCCGGCGCCTGAGGGGCCGACGAGCAGGCACAGCTCCCCTTCGGGGATGGTCAGGTCCACGCCGCGCAGCGCGGGCGCGGCGGCCCCGTCGTAGGTGACGGTGACGTCGTCGAAGGTGATC
>NZ_JBQQCA010000055.1:0-49250 GCF_052246635.1 Streptomyces sp. 6N223
CAGCTTCGCCCGCAACTGGATGGCCGAGTACAACGCCGGCCTGCCCCGCTACAACGAGTACAAGAAGGCCGACGGCGACCACCTCCTGGAGACCACCGGCAAGGAGCTGCGCAAGCTCATGAGCTGGATGAACGAGGACCAGTAGCCCCACCGCGCCACCGCTCGGGAGGAACGAGATGACAGAGACGACCGCCGCCCCGGAACGCGTACGCCGTACCGTCGACGACTATCTGGGTCCCGGCGAGAAGCGGTTCTTCGGAGCCGGTTACAAGCGAGCCGATCAGACCCTCGGGGACGTCGCGCTGGACGTCGGTCCGGACGGCGACGGAACCGTGCGGGCCCGGGCGTCCGTACGCTACCCGGAGGACTGGTCCAAAAAGGGGCAGCGGAGCCAGGCCCCCCACCTGAGCAGTATCGACGTACTGTTGCTGGCCGGTGAGGTCGCGGAGCTCTACCTCACCCACGCGCTCGGCCTCGACATCGGCCGCCGCAGCGAGATGCGGCTGCGCCGGGTCCGGATGAAGGCCGGCGTCAGCCCCGTTGAGGAGGCGCTCGACGGGTTCGACGTCCGGGCGGCGATCACCATGCTGCCAGCGGAGCAGGATGCCGAACGACGGGTCTGTGTGGCCGACTGCCAGGTGGGGGCATTGCGGGCCCGCTGCGAGATAGAGCACCCGGCCGGCACCGTACGCCCGGGCGCGGCCCGCTATGACGGCCCGGACGACCTGCTGGGGCCCGCCGGCCTCCGGCCGTTCCGGGCCGCGCACAGGTGCAAGAGCCAGCTCATCGACGATCTGCGGGTGGACTTCGCGCAGCAGCGCGCGCAGGCCACGGTGAGCTCCCGGACAGCAGCACCGGACGGGCTGCCGGTGCAGGGGATCGAGAGCTACAGCCACCGAGGCACGTCGATCGTCGACGTCTTCGTCTCCGCCATCCAGCTCGGGCAGATCCTGCTCTACGAACTCGACGGGGTGCCGCGCTCCGAGAGCAACACCCTCTGGATGCGCCAGGCCGCGCTCCACATAGGCGACACCCGGCGACCGGTGACGTCCCCCGCCCCACTCTCCGTCCGGCTGTCCGAGCCCCGGATGCTGACCACACGAGAAGGCGACACCTGGAGGTCCGTCGAGATCGTCGGGGAGCTCCAGCACATGTCCGTCACCTGCTCGGCCGCGCACCGGCTGCCGCAGCACCTGTCACGAAGGGACACAGCGATGAATGGTGACCATCATGCGCACACCCGCCGGGGCCGGTCATGAGCCGCGCCGCCGTCCTCACCGGCATCGGAGCCATGGTTCCGGACCGGATGGTGGACAATGACGAGATCTCCACCCTGGTCGACACCAACGACCAGTGGATACGCACCAGAACGGGCATACAGCGGCGCCACTGGGCCGACCCCGGCGTGAGCACCGGCGACCTCGCGGTGGAAGCGGGACGTCGGGCCCTGGAGTCGGCGGGCGTCGACTCGGTCGATCTGGTCGTCATGGCGACCAGCACCCCGGATCAGCCGATGCCCGCCACGGCCCCGCGCGTCGCCACCGACCTGGGCCTGGGCGGCACCCCCGGCTACGACCTCTCGGCGGCCTGCGCCGGATTCATCTACGGCCTGCACTCCGCGGCCGGAGCGATCACTTCCGGCAGCTGCGAGCGGGTCCTGGTGATCGGCGCCGATATCTGGTCCACCCGGCTCGACCCCGAGGACCGCGCGACCGCGATCATCTTCGGCGACGGCGCCGGTGCCGCCGTGCTGCGGACCGGGGACCCGGACGAGCCGGGCGTGCTCGCCGGGTTCGACTTGGGCAGCGACGGCGCCCACCAAGACCTGGCCGTACTGCCGGCCGGCGGATCGCGTCAGCGGTCGCGCAGGGAGCCGCTGCGCGAAGCGGACAACTACCTCTCCATGCGCGGCAAGGAGATCTTCGCCCACGCCGTCGACCGGATGGCCGGCTCCTCCACGGCCCTGCTGGGACGGATCGGCTGGCACACCGGTGACATCGACTGGTTCGTCGGCCACCAGGCCAACGCGCGCATCCTGAACACAGTCGCCGACGTGATGCACGTGGACCGCGAGCGCGTACTGCTCCACCTGGACCGGGTCGGCAACACCTCCGCCGCCTCCATCCCCCTCGCGCTCACTGACGCCGCGGCCGACGGCCAACTGCAGCCGGGACACCGTGTTCTGCTGACCTCCTTCGGCGGCGGCCTGAGCTGGGGCTCCACGGCCCTGCGCTGGCCCGACATCAAAGCGCTCGCCCCGCGCCCCTCGCCCCTGAGCCGGAACTCGTGCCCCTGAGCGGCGCCCCGGCACCCCTAGGCCATCCGACGGAAGGCACTCATGGACGCCATTGCCAAGCACATCGTGAACATCCTCGTGGAGAAGTTCTCCGTGGACGACGACATCACCGCCGCCACCGAGTTCTCCGCCCTCGAACTCGACTCGCTGGTCATGCTGGAGCTCTCCGTGATCATCGAGCGCGAGTACGGCCCGCGCATCCCCGAGGACGAACTGCTGGAGGCGGGCAGCGTCAACGGCATCGTCGCGCTGATCCGCGCCGACGTTCCGGCCGCATGACCTCGCGCCGTACCCACCCCGATGCAACCTCACTCAACCACCCCGTCGGCACGGCGTCACCGGCCGACGAGCAAGCAGGAGGCACCATGACGCTGAAGAACCGTTCAGGACAACCCGTCGCTCAGGGAGAGATCGACGCACTGCGCACCGTCGTACGCGGTGACGTCCTCGGCCAGGAGGACGAGGGCTACGCCGAGGCACGACTGGTGTGGAACGGCTATTTCAACCGCCACCCGGGGCTGATCGTGCGGTGCGCGGGTACGGCCGACGTGGTCGAGGCCGTACGGTTCGCCACTCGGCATGATGTGCTGCTCGCCGTACGCAGTGGCGGGCACAGCTATCCGGGGCACTCGACGATCGACGACGGCCTGGTCGTCGACCTGTCCCGGATGAAGGGCATCCGGGTCGACCTTCAGCGGGGCGTCGCGATCGCCGAGCCCGGTCTGCTGCTGGCCGACCTGGACGACGAGACCTACCGGTTCGGGCTCGCGGTGACCGGCGGCCAGATCTCGCACACCGGTATCGCCGGTCTCACCCTCGGCGGAGGCATCGGCTGGCTGTGCCGGGCGCAGGGCCTCACCGTCGACAACCTCCTGGCCGCCGATGTCGTCCTCGCGAACGGCGAGGTGCGGCGGGCGAGCGCGGACGACGACGTCGACCTCTACTGGGCGATCCGGGGCGGAGGCGGCAACTTCGGCGTCGTGACGTCGTTCGAGTACAAGCTGCACCCCCAGGGCGCCTGCCGTACCGGCGTCGTGGTCTACCGCGGCGCCGATCACCAGCGTGTCGCCGAGGGCCTGTCCGCGTTCGCCCGGACCGCCGCCGAACGGCTGGGACTGGCCGTGGGCTTCCTCGACCTGGAGGGCGGCGAGACGGGCATCGCCATCCGCTATGTCGACACCGCTCCCGCCAAGGACACGGACGCGCTGATCGACAGCCTCGCCGGGTTCGGTCCCGAGCCTGTCATGCGGACCACCGAGACGATGGACTACCCGAAGGTCCAGCAGCTCGGCGACGCGGACATGGTGCACCACCGCCGCTACTACACCCGGTCCTTCATGATTCCCGCCGTCACCGACGAGGCCCTCGTCACGCTGCTCGAAGGATTCCGGGAGCGCAAGTCGCCGCTGACCCAGGTGGGCCTCATGCTGCTCGGCGGACAGATGGCGCGGGTCGCGCCTGAGGCGACCGCGTTCCCGCACCGGAAGGACGGCTTCCTGGTGACCCTGCTGGGCGGATGGACCGACGCGAAGGACGACGACGCCAACACAGCTTGGTGCCGCGAGGTATACGACCGGATGCAGCGGTTCACCTCGGGCGGCGTGTACGTCAACGAACTCCTCGACGAGGGCGATCGGCGCATCCTGTCGGCCTACGGGCCGGGTCACTACGAGCGGCTGTCCCAGCTGAAGGCCAAGTACGACCCGCACAACGTGTTCCGGGTGAACCAGAACATCAAGCCGGCGCAGCCGGCGCAGCCGTGACCCGAAGGAACCGCCCGGGCGCACCTGATCGCCGATCCGCCTGCTGCGCGCACCGAACCGGGCGCCCGGGCCCGGGCATCGCCTGAGAGAGGACCATGGCCAACGCAGGTGTACCGCACCGCGCCCGGCCGACGCGTACGCCGAGTACGTGACCGCACCGGCCCGGCACTTCGCCCCCGCCCCACGGGCGCCACGTCCGCTGGCCGCCCTGACCGCGTGGCAGGCCCCTGGTGGCCACCGCGGACGGTTCGCTCCCTGCCGCCCCCGCCCCGGCGGAACGCCGGTCTCCCTGCTGCCCTTCGACGAGCTTCGACATGGGCCGAGCCCGGAGCCCGGACGTACGCGCCGTGTTCATGCTCGTGGAGCCGGATCGGGCCGTTCTGTCAGTGACCGCTTACCCCCCCGAGAAAGGGAAGACAGCCATGACCACCGCAGTACCGACCGCCCGCGAGGTAGTCACGTCCTTCTTCGACCGCTACGGAAGCGGGGACATCGCCGGTGCTCTCGACCTGTTCGCCGAGCACGTCGACTTCAGGGTCGGCGGGGCGGCCAACGTCCCCTGGGTCGGCGGCCGCTCCACCAAGGACGAGATAGCTGATTTCTTCGCCGTTCTCGGCCAGGAACTGAGCCCGGCAGAGGAATTCATCATCCACACCACGGTCGCCGAGGGGCAGCACGTGGTTGTCCTCGGCCGCAGTCGCTTCGAGGTGCGTGCGACTGGCAGGACGTTCACCAACGACTTCGCCCTGCACATCAGCGTGACCGACAGCGGAATCACCGTCTATCACATGTACGAGGACTCCCACGCCATCAGCTCGGCCTTCCCACCGGCCCCGGTGCGACAGCCCGCGGCCGGAGGCACGTCTCCGTCTGCCTCGCCGGAGTGTTGAACCGCACTTTCGCCGAGGAGTCCGCTACGTCGCGCACCCGCACTCTCATTGGGCCGGGTCCTCCCCTACAGGGCGACAGCGGAGGACCTGCCTCCATCACTTGCACATCACCACTTCCAGAAGCTCCCGCATCGACGCCTCCTTCGACGTGAACATGGTGCGCAACACGATGCGCACTCTCGCGTCGAAAAAGTTCGCATTCCCCGTCGGGGATACGCGCCGGCGGCACCCATGCAAACCGGGAGCGGACAGGGCGTGCCCGGCTGGCAATACCATCTCTCATGCCTCTCGTGCCCCTCGCCCTCGTGCACTGACCTCCAGGACGGAGCCACCGATGGTCGCCCCCCAACGCCTTCGCGCCGACGCGGCACGCAACCGCGCGAACATCCTGCGCGCGACGCGGGCCCTGTTCGCCACGCACGGCGAGGCGGTCGGCATCGACGACATCGCGCGCGAGGCGGGCGTCGCGGTCGGCACCCTCTACCGGCACTTCCCCACGAAGGCGGACCTCGTGGGCGCGGTGGCGTCCGAGCTGGCCCACCGGGTCTTCGCCGCCCTCGGCGAGGCCGTGGCCCGCGTCGAGGCCGAGGGCAGCGCCATGCGGGAGCTGGAGGTGCTGACCGAGCGCATCAGCACCACGGCCGGCGAGGACCGCGCGGTGAAGGTGGCGCTGCGCAACCTCGGCGTGGAGGAGCCGCGGGAGGAGCGGCAGAAGGCGCTGACCGACCTCTCCCGGATCGTGGCGGCCGCGCACCGGGAGGGATCGCTGCACCCGGACGTCACCGTCACCGACCTGGTGCTGGTGATGGAGACGCTGCCGGGCGACGAGCTGCCCGAGCGGGCGCGGCGCCGCTGGGTGCAGCTCATGCTGCGCGGCCTCGGCAGCGGCGCCGCCCCTCGGGACGGCGCCGCGCGCTCCCAGGTGCCCGCGCCCGCTACGGGCGGGCCGGCACGTACGGCGCGAGGAGCGCGGCCAGCTCCTCGCCCACCTGGGCCTTGATCAGCGTGCCCTGCCCGGTGTGCTCCTCGGAGAGCACCTCGCCCTCGGCGTGGACCCGCGAGACGAGCCCGCCCTCGGTGTAGGGCACCAGCGCCTCCAGCTCGATGCCGGGGCGCGGCAGCTCCGTCTCGATCCAGGCCATCAGCTCGTCGATGCCCTGCCCGGTGCGGGCGGAGGCGGTCACCGCGCGCCGCTCGGCGCGCAGCAGGCGTTGCAGCGTCAGCTCGTCCGCGGCGTCGGCCTTGTTGACCACGACGATCTCGGGCACCTCGTGCGCACCGACGTCGCGGACCACCTCGCGGACGGCCGCGAGCTGCGCCTCGGGCGTGGGGTGGGAGCCGTCCACCACGTGGAGGATCAGGTCGGCGTCGGCGACCTCCTCCATGGTCGAGCGGAACGCCTCGACCAGGTGGTGCGGCAGGTGCCGGACGAATCCCACGGTGTCGGTGAGCGTGAACCCCCGCCCGCCCGGCGTCTCCGAGCGGCGGACCGTCGGGTCGAGGGTGGCGAAGAGGGCGTTCTCCACCAGCACGCCCGCGCCGGTGAGGCGGTTGAGCAGCGAGGACTTGCCGGCGTTGGTGTACCCGACGATGGCGACCGAGGGGATCCGGTTGCGGCGGCGCTCGCGGCGCTTGATCTCGCGCCCGGTCTTCATCTCCGCGATCTCGCGGCGCACCTTCGCCATCTTCTCGCGGATGCGCCGCCGGTCGGTCTCGATCTTGGTCTCACCGGGGCCGCGCGTGGCCATGCCACCGCCGGCGCTGCCGGAGCCGCCACCGCCCATCTGGCGGGAGAGCGACTGGCCCCAGCCGCGCAGCCGGGGCAGCATGTACTGCATCTGGGCCAGCGAGACCTGCGCCTTGCCCTCGCGGGACTTGGCGTGCTGGGCGAAGATGTCGAGGATCAGCGCGGTCCGGTCGACCACCTTCACCTTGACGACGTCCTCCAGGTGGATCAGCTGGCCGGGGCTCAGCTCGCCGTCGCACACCACGGTGTCGGCGCCGGTCTCCAGCACCAGGTCACGCAGCTCCTGTGCCTTGCCGGAGCCGATGTACGTGGCCGGGTCGGGCTTGTCGCGGCGCTGGATGACGCCGTCGAGCACGAGGGCACCGGAGGTCTCGGCGAGGGCGGCGAGCTCGGCCAGGGAGTTCTCCGCGTCCTGGGCCGTGCCGGAGGTCCATACGCCGACGAGCACGACGCGCTCCAGGCGCAGCTGCCGGTACTCGACCTCGGTGATGTCCGCGAGCTCGGTCGACAGGCCGGCCACGCGGCGCAGCGCGGCGCGCTCCTCGCGGTCGAACTGCTCGCCGTCGGGCATGTCGTCCGCCTCGGCGTCCTGCCAGGCGACGTCCTCATCCATCAGGGCGTCTGCGCGGCGGCCGACGGCGGGGCGCTGGTGGTCCTGAGGGAGGGAAGAGAAGGTCAAGTCAGTCCTTAGGGGTGGGGTGCGTGTCCTGGGTGAACGCCGGTGAGCCGCGGATCATTCCCCCGGCCGCCGTGCCGGCCGCCGGGGCCGCCCCCATGGTGACACGGCCGATCGGCGGCGTCACGCGGATTAGCGCGCCGCCGCGCCGCCGCGCCGGGCGGGCGGCGAACGCCGGTCAGCCGGTGGCCCGCGAGGCCCGCGTCACGTCGTACACGCCGGGGACGCGGCGCATCGCGCGGATCAGGCGCGGCAGCCCGGAGGCGTCGGGCAGCCGCAGCGTGTAGGTGTGGGTGACGCGGTGCTGCCGCGGCGGGGTCACCTCGGCCTGCAGCACGGCCGCGCCGTGCGTGGCCAGCGCCTCGGTGAGGTCCGCCAGCAGATGCGGGCGGCCGAGCGCCTCGGCCTGGAGCGTCACCCGGCAGCCGACGGACTCCGAACGCCAGCTCACCGGCAGGGGGTGGCGCCCGGCGGCGGCCATCCGCACGGCGGCCGGGCAGCCCTCGCGGTGCACGGTGACGGTCCCGCCGTGCACCGCGAAGCCGCGGACGGCGTCGGGCGGGACGGGGGTGCAGCAGCCGGCGAGGCGGACGCGGGTGGCGGGGGCCCCGACGACGACGGCGGCCTGCTCGCGGCGCGCGGCGCGCCCGGCCACGCGGTCGCGCTCGCGCTCGCCGCCCCGTTCGGCGGGAGCGGGGGTTGCCTCGGCCTCGGCGGACGCGGGCGCGGCCTCGGGCTCCGCGCCCTCCGCCGCGTGGCCCTCGATCCAGCGGCGGATCGGGATCCGCGCGGCCGGGGTCACGGCGTGCTCCAGCCACTCCGGCGAGGGCCCCGAGGTGCCCTCGGGTGCGAGCAGCAGCCGCACGGTGTCGCCGTCGCGCAGCACGGTGCGCAGCGTCGCCAGCCGCCCGTTGACGCGGGCGCCGACGCAGGCGTGGGCGGCCTGGCCGTGGCGGGCGTACGCCGCGTCGACGCAGGTGGCGCCCGCCGGCAGGTGCAGCGGCCCGTCGTCGGGGGTCTCGCCGAAGACCGTGATCTCCCGGTCGCGGGCCAGCTCGTCGCGCAGCGCGGTCCAGAAGGTGTCCGGGTCGGGCGCCTGCCGCTGCCACTCCAGCAGCCGCGACAGCCAGCCCGGGCGGGTGGGGTCGGCCCGCTCGGCGTCCGCGCCCTCCTCGGGGTCCCCGCCGGCCGCCGCCTCGCCGCCCCGGTGCGGGTCGCCGAGGGCGACGACCCCGGCCTCGGCGACGCGGTGCATCCGGTGGGTGCGCACCAGCACCTCGGCGACCTGGCCCGAGGCGTCGGCGATGGCGGTGTGCAGCGACTGGTAGAGGTTGAACTTCGGGGCCGCGATGAAGTCCTTGAACTCCGCGACCACCGGCGTGAAGCAGGTGTGCAGCTCGCCGAGCACGGCGTAGCAGTCGGCGTTCTCCGCCACCAGGATCAGCAGGCGCCCGTAGTCGCAGAGGCCGAGCTCGCCGCGTTTGAGGCGTACGCGGTGGACCGACAGCACGTGCCGGGGCCGGATCTGCACCTCGGCGGCGATCCCGGCCTCCCGCAGCACGCCCCGGACCGCCTCCGCCACCTCGGCCAGCGGGTCGGGCCCGTCGCCGCGGTGCGTGCGGATCAGCTGCAGGGCGCGGGCGTGCTCCTGCGGGTGGAGCACGGCGAACACGAGGTCCTCGAGCTCCGTCTTGACGGTCTGTACGCCGAGCCGCTCGGCGAGCGGGATCAGCACCTCACGGGTGACGCGGGCGATACGGGCCTGTTTCTCGGGCCGCATGACGCCGAGGGTGCGCATGTTGTGCAGCCGGTCGGCGAGCTTGATCGACATCACGCGCACGTCGCTGCCGGTGGCGACCAGCATCTTGCGGAAGGTCTCGGGCTCGGCCGCGGCGCCGTAGTCGACCTTCTCCAGCTTGGTGACGCCGTCGACGAGGTGCCGGACCTCCTCGCCGAAGTCCGCCCGCACCTGATCGAGCGTCACCTCGGTGTCCTCGACGGTGTCGTGCAGCAGCGAGGCGGTCAGCGTGGTGGTCTCCGCGCCGAGTTCGGCGAGGATCAGCGTGACGGCCAGCGGGTGGGTGATGTACGGCTCGCCGCTCTTGCGCATCTGGCCCCGGTGGGCGGACTCGGCGAGCAGGTACGCGCGGCGCAGCGCGTCGAGGTCCGCGCCCGGGTGGTGGCGGCGGTGGACCTGGGCGATGTGCTCGATGGCGTCCGGCATCCGGTCCCGGTCGCGGGCTGCGGTGCCCGCGCGGAGGAACGCCGCCCGCCCGAGCTTGCGCAGCCTCAGCACGTCGCGGCGATGGCCGCGCCGCCCGGGCGGTGGTGGATGGCCGGCGTCGTGGACACCGGCATCACGGACACCGGAGTCGTGGATGCCCTCGCCGCCGGTCGTGTCGCTCGCGTCGACGGTGTCGCTCGGTGTGGTCGCCTTTGCGCTCATGGGGTGGCACCTCCCGCGGTCTCTGACCGGACCGCGGCCGATCCCCGTGATCCCCCGTGATCCCCTTGACTCCCCGTGATCCCGTGATCGCTCTGTGGTCCAGCAGCGGCGCCGGTGCTTGATGCTACCGAGCCCAGCGCCCTCCGCCGTCCCACGGCCGCCCGTCTCGTGGTGGATCACCCGCCCGAGTGACTTTTGTCTGGGGAAAGCTGGCCGAAAAACGGGGCCTGGCCGGGGGGATGACGGAGGTTCAGCGCAGCCAGTCGCGGTCGATGGTGCCCTCGGCCACGATGACGGCGGGGCCCGCGAGGGTGACGCCGCCGTCGGTCTCCTCGGTGACCAGCAGCCGCCCGCCGGGGACGTCCACGGTGTAGGTGGCGGCGCGGCCGTCGGCCGCCGGGTCGCGGCCCTCGCGGCGGGCCGCGGCCACCATGGCGGCGCAGGCGCCGGTGCCGCAGGAGCGGGTCTCGCCGACGCCGCGCTCGTGGACCCGCAGCGCGATGTGGCCGGGGCCGCGCTCGACGACGAACTCGACGTTGGTGCCGCGCGGGTACGCCCCGGCGGGGTGGACGGCGGGCGGCGCGAGCAGCGGCCCGGCCTCGGAGAGGTCGGAGACGAAGGCGACGGCGTGCGGGTTGCCCATGTCGACGTGGCGGGCGGGCCAGCGGCGGTCGCCGCCGGCGTCGGCGACGGTCACGGTGACGGTCTCCCCGGGGCCGCCGGGGAGCCGGGCCTGGCCCATGGCCACGGCGACGAGGCCATCCTCGCCGACCCGCACCCGCCGCACCCCGGCGCGGGTGGCGACGGCGAGCTCCCCCGGCTTTGCCAGCCCGGCGCGCAGCAGGTAGCGGACGAAGACGCGCACGCCGTTGCCGCACATCTCGGCGACGCTGCCGTCGGCGTTGCGGTAGTCCATGAACCACTCGGCCTCGCCGGCCATCCCGCGCGCCTCCGGATCGGCGGCGGAGCGCACGGCGCGCAGCAGCCCGTCGCCGCCGATGCCGGCCCGCCGGTCGCACAGCCGCGCCACCGTGGCGGCGGGCAGCGCGAGCCGCCCGTCCGGGTCGGGGAGGATCACGAAGTCGTTCTCGGTGCCGTGTCCCTTGAGGAAGGGCACGGGCTGCCGCGGGGGCGGGGCGGTGCTCACCCGGTCGATCCTAAGTCAACGCCGCGGGGCGGGGCCGGCCGGCGGCGCTCAGCGCAGCGCGGCCACCCGCCAGACGGCGAGGGCGGCGAGGACGGCCAGGCCCGCGCCGTAGAGCAGCAGCAGGCGCCAGTCGGGGGGGCGGCCGGAGCCGCGGGGCGGCAGCCCGGGCCAGGTGTAGCCGACGCGGCGGGCGGCCATCATGCCCCAGCCGGCGGCGCTGCACCCGATGAGCAGGCCGAGCATGGCGACCACGGCCCCCGCCTCGTCGAAGGCGAAGGCGAGGGGAAAGGCGAACATCAGGGAGCCGAGCAGGCTCAGCAGCGCGATCGGGGCGAGCTGGGTCAGCCGCAGCCGGCGGGAGGGCCGCAGCTCGGCGTAGGACTCCGACTCCGACTCGGACTCGCCGCCGTCGGCGGCCGAGGGCCCGGCGTCCTCCTCGTCCTCCGCCGTGTAGGGTCCGCCGGGCACGCCCGGCGCGGTGAAGTCGCTGAGCCCGGCGTCGGCGAGCGGCTCGTCGCCCAGGCGGCGCTGAGGGATGTCGCCGGTCCTGCCGTCGCTCTCCCGAGGGCTGGCCTCCATCGCCACGCGCCCTCCCAACTCAACGTCTTCACGGCTGCAGCATTGGTCGATGATGGCACGCTCCGCACCCGCTCCCGGCCGCCTGGAGCGTCCCGATGCCATCACGTGATCAGGATGTGACCGTCCGTTCGACGAGCTGCCAGGCGTGCGCCGCGAGGGCCTCGGGCGCGCGCTCCTGCCGCCCGGCGCGCAGCCAGTGGACGCGCCGGTCGCGGCGGAACCACGACTCCTGGCGGCGGGCGAAGCGGCGGGTGGCGCGGACGGTCTCCTCGCGTGCCTCCTCCACGGTGCAGTCGCCGGCCAGGGCCGCCAGCAGCTGCTGATAGCCGAGCGCGCGGGAGGCGGTGCGGCCCTCGCGCAGACCGGCCCGCTCCAGCTCGCGCACCTCGTCCAGCAGGCCCTCGCGCCACCAGCGGTCCACGTTGGCGGCGATCCGCTCGAACAGCTCGGGCCGGTCCACGGCGAGGCCGATCTGGAGGGCGGAGTAGACGCCCTCCGCCTCGCCGGCCTCGGGGAGCCGCGCGGTGAAGGGGCGGCCGGTCAGCTCAATGACCTCCAGGGCGCGGACGACGCGGCGGCCGTTGCTGGGCAGGATGGCGCGGGCGGCGCGCGGGTCGGCGGCGGCGAGGCGGGCGTGCAGCGCCCCGCTGCCCTCGCGGGCCAGCTCGGCCTCGAGCCGGGCGCGGATGCCGGGGTCGGTGCCGGGGAAGTCCAGCGGGTCGATGGCGGCGCGCACGTAGAGGCCGGAGCCGCCGACGAGCACGGGGGTGCGGCCCTGCGCCAGCAGCCGGTCGATCCGCTCCCGGGCCATGCGCTGGTACTCGGCGACGCTCGCGGTCTCGGTCACGTCCCACACGTCGAGGAGGTGGTGCGGGATGCCGCGCCGCTCGGCCGGGGTGAGCTTGTTGGTGCCGATGTCCATGCCCCGGTAGAGCTGCATGGAGTCGGCGTTGACCACCTCGCCGCCCAGGCGTGCGGCCAGCGCCACCGCGAGGTCGGACTTGCCCGCCGCGGTGGGGCCGACCACGGCGACGAGCTGGGGTGGGGAGGCGGGGCGGGTGGTCACGCACGCAGTGTCGCAGACCGCGGGGCGCCTCCCGAACCCGAACGAGCGACGTGACGCGCCGTCGCGGGCGTCGTTTCCCGTTTCGGGGTCAACCAGCAAGGTCAGGAGTTGATATGGGAGTTTTTGCCTGGTTCCGCCGCGGTGGACGGGGCGTGAAGCCGTCAACGGGCGCGTCAACGGGAGCCGGAGCCGGAGAGGCCGCGGGAGGGGCCGCCGGAGAAGGAGACGGCGAGGCCGTGCCGCGCGCCGGGGCCGCCGCCGACGGCGAGGCGGTGGCCATCCCGAGGCAGACGGTCGCGGCCGAGGCGGCGGACAGCGAGACGGGCGAGGGAGCCCGGCAGTAGGCGGCAGGCGGTAGGGGCCCGGCGGGCCGCGCGGCTCAGGACCAGGACGCGACGAGGTATCCGACGCCATAGGGAGCCTGGTCGAAGAGCAGCCGCCCGCCGAGCCCCGCCCCCGCCCCGGCGCCGCCGAGGAGCTGCCAGCAGGACCGGCCGGACGCCTTCAGCTCCTCGGCCAGCCCGGCGTCGAGCGCGGCCAGCCCGGCCGTGTCGGCCTCGCCCAGGGCCCTGGCGGCCTCGGCGTCGAAGGCGGCGGCGCGCTCGTCGAAGGACCCGGGCGCGCCCGGCGAGCGACACGCGCTGCCGTCCCCCATCACCAGCAGCGCCAGCCGCCCGGTGCCGGCCGCCAGGGCCCGCCCGGCCGCCGCGCAGCGCTCCGGCTCCAGCGGCTCCCCGACGCCCAGGCCCTCGGCGGGCGCCGCGTCCCAGCCGGCGCGGGTCAGCAGCCAGGCGCCGACGGTCAGCGAGGGCGGCAGCGGGCGTTCTCCCGCCTCGCCGTGCCCCAGGGCGACCTCCACGTCGACCCCGAAGCCGTGGAATGAGCCGCGCGTCCCGGCGGGGAAGGGCCCGCGGCCCTCGGGCTCCGCCGGACCCGCGACGACCAGCCGGTCGGGGCGGGCGGCGGCCAGCACGCCCAGCGCGTCGAGGCAGGCCGCCCGCGCCGCGTCCATCTCGGGCGCGGCACCGGCCGCCACTTCGGGCACCAGCAGCGGCGGGCAGGGACAGACGGCGGCGGCGACGAGCATGTGCCGCAGCCTAGCGCCGGCGCCTCACGCCTCAGTGGACGTGGCAGCCCTGGGCCGGTTCCGGCGCCGCGGCGGGCGCGCCGACGGTCGGCAGGCCCAGCATGACGCCGCGGGGCTTCCCGGCCGGGGCCGCGGTGCGCCGCTCCCAGGCATCGCCGGCGCGGGTGGGGCGCACGGCGCGGACGGGGCCCTCGGCCAGCAGGTGGTGGGGAGCGGCGTAGGTGATCTCGACGGTGGCGACGTCGCCGGGGCGGACGGAGCGCTCGGGGCGGGTGAAGTGCACCAGCCGGTTGTCGGGGGCCCGGCCGGACAGCCGCCGGGTGGCCTCGTCCTTGCGGCCCTCGCCCTCGGCGACCAGCACGTCCACGACGCGGCCGACCTGCCGCTTGTTCTCCGCCCAGGAGATCTCCTCCTGCAGCGCCACGAGCCGCTCGTACCGCGCCTGCACGGTCTCCTTCGGCACCTGGCCGTCCATCCCGGCGGCCGGGGTGCCGGGGCGCTTGGAGTACTGGAAGGTGAAGGCCTGCGCGAAGCGGGCCTCGCGCACCACGTGCAGCGTCTGCCCGAAGTCCTCCTCGGTCTCGCCGGGGAAGCCCACGATGATGTCGGTGGTGATGGCGGCGTCCGGGATGGCGGCGCGCACCTTCTCGATGATGCCGAGGTACCGCTCCTGCCGGTAGGAGCGGCGCATGGCGCGCAGCACCCGGTCGGAGCCGGACTGCAGCGGCATGTGGAGCTGCGGCATGACGTTCGGCGTCCCGGCCATCGCCTCGATGACGTCGTCGGTGAAGTCGCGCGGGTGCGGGGAGGTGAAGCGGACCCGCTCCAGGCCCTCGACCTCGCCGCAGGCGCGCAGCAGCTTGGAGAACGCCTGGCGGTCGCCGATGTCGGAGCCGTAGGCGTTGACGTTCTGCCCGAGGAGGGTGATCTCGGTGACGCCCTCGGCGACCAGCGCCTCCACCTCGGCGAGGATGTCGCCGGGGCGGCGGTCCTTCTCCTTGCCGCGCAGCGCCGGGACGATGCAGAAGGTGCAGGTGTTGTTGCAGCCGACGGAGATCGCGACCCAGGCGGCGTAGGCGCTCTCGCGGCGGGTCGGCAGCGTGGAGGGAAACTCCTGGAGCGACTCGGCGATCTCGACCTGGGCCTCGCGCTGGATCCGGGCCCGCTCCAGCAGGACCGGCAGGCGGCCGACGTTGTGGGTGCCGAAGACGACGTCGACCCACGGCGCGCGGCGCACGATGGTCTCGCGGTCCTTCTGCGCCAGGCAGCCGCCGACGGCGATCTGCATGCCGGGGCGGGCGGCCTTGCGGGGGGCGAGCTGGCCGAGGTTGCCGTACAGCCGGTTGTCGGCGTTCTCGCGCACGGCGCAGGTGTTGAAGACGACGACGTCCGCCTCGTCCGCGCCGGGCTGCGCCCTGACGTACCCGGCCTGCTCCAGCAGCCCGGCCATCCGTTCTGAGTCGTGGACGTTCATCTGGCAGCCGAACGTCCTGAGCTGGTAGGTGCGGGCGGCTTCGGGCATGGGATTCAGTCTACGCAGCCCGCCGCGGCTTGCCGGGGCGGGCGGTGAGCGCGCAGCATCACCCCATGCCCTCGCCGTCCCGGTCCCTCCTGCGCCGCCGCCCGGTGCGCGCCCTGCTCGTCCTCGGCGCGGCGCTGGCGCTGCTGGGGGCGCTGCTGTGGCGCCCCCTGTTCGGGGACGGCGAACGGCTGTCGGGCGAGATGGCGATGAGCACGGGCGTGCCGAGCGGCGTCTACACGCGCTACGGGCAGCTGCTGCGGGAGGAGCTGGCGCGGGACGCGCCGGGTCTCGAGGTGAGGCTGCGGCCCAGCGCGGGGTCGGTGGAGAACATCGAGCGGCTGATCGCCGGCGAGGCCGACTTCGCCATCGCCACGGCCGACTCGCTCGCGGCGTACCAGCAGTCCGGGGGCGGGGGCGCCGAGCGGCTGCTGGCCTGCGCGCGGCTCTACGACGACTACATGCAGCTGGTGGTCCCGGCCGACTCGCCGGTGCGCAGCGCCGCCGACCTGGCCGGGCTGCGGGTCGGGGTGGGCCAGGACCGCTCCGGCGTGCAGTTGGTCACCCGGGAGCTGCTGGCGGCGGCGGGGCTCGACATGGAGACGGACATCACGGCGGTGGAGGAGGGCATCGACGTGACGCGGACGATGCTGGAGGCGGGGCGGCTGGACGCCTTCTTCTGGTCCGGCGGGCTGCCGACCACGGCGATCAGGCACCTCGGGGACCTGATGGACATCCGGCTGGTGCCGCTGGGGGACCTGCTGCCCGAGCTGCGCGAGCGCGGTGGGTACGCCGCGCACTACCGCGCCGCCGTGATGCCGCCGGACGCCTATCCGCACATCGCGGGCGGTCAGGGGATCGAGACCGTCGCGGTGGCGAACCTGCTGGTCACGACCGACCGCAGCAGCGACGCGCTGACCGAGCAGGTGACGCGCTCGGTGATCAACGGGCGGGACCACATAGGGCGGGCGGTGCACGCGGCGCAGCGGGTGGACCTGCGGACCGCGATCTACACGCAGCCGCTGGACCTGCACCCGGGGGCGCTGGCGTACTACCGCTCGGTCAAGTCGTGATCACGCGGTGGCGGCGCGGGGGCGCGGCGCCGGCGCGTGCTCGGCGGGCTCGCGGGGGACGCGGACGATCACCTTCAGGCCGTGGGGCTCGTTGTGGGCGTACGCGATGGTGGCGCCGGCGGCGGCCAGCAGGGCGCCGACGATGGACAGGCCGAGACCCGAGCCCGAGACGTTCTGGTGACGGCTGCTGCGCCAGAAGCGGTCGCCGATGCGCTCCAGCTCCTCGTCGGCGAGGCCGGGGCCGTCGTCGGCGGTCTCGATGGTGACGACGTCGCGGCCCGGGGTGACGGTGACAGTGACGGTGCCGCCGCCGGGGGTGAACTTCACGGCGTTGTCCACGATCGCGTCGAGCGCGCTGGCCAGGCCCACCGGGTCGGCCCAGCCGGTGACCGCGCCGGGCCCGGCCTGGCGCAGCGCGACGCCCCGGCGTTCGGCGACCGGCCGCCAGGCGGCGACGCGTTCGGCGGCGAGCGCGGCCACGTCGGTGACCCGCAGGTCGGCGCGGCTGTGCTCGGCCAGCGCCAGGCCGAGCAGGGCGTCGAGCATCCGGGCCAGACGCTTGCCCTCCTCGCGCACGGAGGCGAACTCGGCGCTGCCCTCGGGCAGCTCCAGGCCGAGCAGGTCGATGCGCAGCAGCAGCGCGGACAGCGGGTTGCGCAGCTGGTGGGAGGCGTCGGCGACGAACGCCCGCTGCTGTTCGAGGACGGCCTCGACGTGGTCGGCCATCTCGTTGAAGGAGCGGGCCAGCCGCTGCAGCTCCGGGGGCCCGCCGGCGGCGGCGACCCGGGCGTTGAGGCGGCCGGTGGCGATGTCGTGGGTGGCCCGGTCCAGCACCCGGACCGGCCGCAGCACCCAGCGGGTCAGGCGGAACGCGGCGGCGACGGCCAGCAGCATGGCGCCGGCCTCGCCCGCGGCGATGGGCAGCCAGCCGGCGAGGATGCGGGAGCGCAGCGGGCCGGTGGGCGAGTCGGTGACGACGACGGCGATCACGTCGCCGTCCCGGATCACCGGCGAGGCGACGACCAGGCGTTCCTCGGCCTGCCAGGGCCAGATCTGGCCGGGCTGGTGGCTGCGGCGGCCGGCGAGCGCCTCGGCGAACTCGCTGCTGGCGACGCCGCCGGGCACGCGCCAGCTGTGGGGGGCGGTGGCCAGCGGGCGGCCGTCGCGGTAGAAGACGCCGGCGCGGATGGCGTAGACCTCGTGGTAGCGGTCGAGCTCCTGGCCGAGCGTGGCCAGCGGGTCGCCGCCGATCGCGTCGGGGGCACGGTCGGGGTCGGTCGTGGCGTCGGCGGCGAACTGCGCGAGGGAGGCGAAGCGCGCGGTGTCGTCGATGCGGTCGACGACGACGCGCTGCTGCTCGGAGCCGGCGAGGCTGATGGCGAGCGGCACGCCGAGGGCGAGCAGCACGCCGGCCAGCAGCATGGTCAGGAGAGGGAGGAGGCGCGAGTGCATGGGCGTGGAGGCGGCGGAGTCGGGCTGGCCGGCGGCGGTCAGGAGGCGGGGAGCGCGAGTCGGTAGCCGACGCCGCGGACGGTCTCGACCAGCTCGGGTCTGCGGAGCTTGGCGCGGAGCGAGGCGATGTGGACCTCCAGGGTGCGGCCGGTGCCCTCCCAGCTGGTCTGCCAGACATCGCTGATGATCTGCTCGCGGCGGAACACGACGCCGGGGCGCCGGCCGAGCAGCGCCAGCAGGTCGAACTCCTTGCGGGTCAACGCCACGCGCTCGCCGTCCACGGAGACCCGGCGGGTGTGCAGCTCGACGACGACGGGGCCGAGCGACAGCACGCCGTCGCGGGCGCCGGGGGCGTCCGCCCGGCCGCGCGCGCCGGTGCCGGTGCCGGCGTCGATGCCCGCGGTGCCGCCGAATCCCGCCGCCCCGGAGCCGGCGCCGGTGCGGCGGCTCACGGCGTGGATGCGGGCCAGCAGCTCACCGGTGTCGTAGGGCTTGACGATGTAGTCGTCGGCGCCGAGGTTCAGCCCGTGTATGCGGGAGCGGACGTCGGCCCGCGCGGTGACCATGATCACCGGCACCGGGCTGGCCCGGCGGATCCTGCCGCACAGCTCGAAGCCGTCGGCGTCCGGGAGCCCGAGGTCCAGCAGCACGACGCCGAAGGAGCCCTCGCGCAGCAGGCCGAGCGCCTCCTCGCCGCCGCTGGCGTGCGCGACCTCGAAGCCGTGCTTGCCGAGCACGGCGACCAGGGCGGCGGCGACGTGCTCATCGTCCTCGACCAGGAGCAGTCTCATACACTCCCTCCTTCCATCGCCTTTTACAGGTCATTACAGGTCCCGCCCACTCGCTCTGCCTCCGAGCATCCCTGTGACATTCACCCAACGCATCAGCACTCGATCAGATCGTTATCCTCAATTTCCGCTCAAGTCTGCTGACGCGGTATCCCACCGTCGTTAGGGTCCGTGCAACCAACGAGGATGGAGCAGCCCCACGATGAGCGAGACATCGCTGACCAAGGACCCGGAGGACGCCTCGCCGCTGGCGGAGGACCTGGTCGTCCTGGACAGCGTGAACAAGCACTTCGGTGCGCTCCACGTGCTGCAGGACATCAACCTGACCATCAAGCGGGGCGAGGTGGTCGTCGTGATCGGCCCCTCCGGCTCCGGGAAGTCCACGCTGTGCCGGGCGATCAACCGCCTGGAGACGATCGACTCCGGCATGATCACCATCGACGGGGAGCCGCTGCCGCAGGAGGGCAGGGAGCTGGCCCGGCTGCGCGCGGACGTCGGCATGGTATTCCAGTCCTTCAACCTCTTCGCCCACAAGACCGTGCTGCAGAACGTGACGCTCGGGCCGGTCAAGGTCCGGCGCGAGTCCAAGGAGACGGCGACACTGCGGGCCCGCGCCCTGCTGGACCGCGTGGGGGTGGGCAACCAGGCCGACAAGTACCCGGCCCAGCTCTCCGGCGGCCAGCAGCAGCGCGTGGCGATCGCCCGCGCGCTGGCGATGCAGCCGAAGGTCATGCTCTTCGACGAGCCCACCTCGGCCCTGGACCCCGAGATGATCAACGAGGTGCTGGAGGTCATGCAGCAGCTGGCGCGGGAGGGGATGACCATGGTGGTCGTCACGCACGAGATGGGCTTCGCCCGCTCCGCCGCCAACCGCGTGGTCTTCATGGCCGACGGTCGCATCGTCGAGGAGGCCGAGCCCCACCAGTTCTTCGACAATCCGCGCAGCGACCGGGCCAAGGACTTCCTCTCGAAGATCCTTCAGCACTGATCCGCATGCGGAACCCGATCGCTGGACCCCGAAAGAACCCTCGACACAAGGACATGACAACGATGAGAATCCGCAAGGCAAGCGCTCTGGCCGCCGCCGTTTTCGCTCTCTCGCTGGCCGCCACGGCCTGCGGTTCCGACGACGAGAGCGGCGACGGCGGCTCCGAAAGCAGCGGCGGCTCCGGCGACGGTGGCGGCGGCGAGGAGCTCCGGATCGGCATCAAGTTCGACCAGCCGGGCATCGGCCTGGAGAACTCGGAGGGCGAGTACTCCGGCTTCGACGTCGACGTGGCCACCTACATCGCGGGCGAGATGGGCGTCGCCCCCGAGGACATCGAGTGGGTGGAGGCGCCCAGCGCCGACCGCGAGACGATGCTGCAGAGCGGCGACGTGGACTTCATCGTCGCCAGCTACTCGATCAACCCCGAGCGCATGGAGCTGGTCGACTTCGCCGGGCCGTACTTCCTCGCCCACCAGGACCTGCTGGTCCGCTCCGACGCGGAGGTGAGCGAGGACGCCATCAACGAGATGACGCTGTGCACGGTCGCCGGGTCCACCTCGGCGCAGAACGTCCAGGACTCCATCGCGCCGGACGCCGCCACGCAGGAGTTCCCCACCTACTCCGAGTGCGTCCCCGCCGTGCAGCAGGGCACCATCGACGCCCTGACCACCGACGACTCCATCCTCGCCGGCTACGCCGCCCAGGACGAGTACGAGGGCCAGTTCAAGCTCGCCGGCTTCGACCTGAGCGACGAGTACTACGGCGTGGGTGTGCCGAAGGGCGAGACCGAGCTGGTCGACGAGATCAACACCGCGCTGCAGAAGATGATCGACGACGGCTCCTGGGAGCAGGCCGTGGAGTCCAACTTCGGGCCGGCCAACTACGACTACGAGGACGCTCCCAAGGTTGGGGATCTGTCCGTCGTGGAGGAGTGACGACCGGGCCGGCCTCCGTCTGAATTCCGTGGCGCGCCGCCCTCTCCACCGGCGGCGCGCCACGCCTCTATTCCGCATCCCCTAGGGAACCTGCGAGATCTTGTGTTCGACTTCCTTGATCTAGACGAGTACGACCTGTTCGGGGCGTTCTGGATGACGGTGCAGCTCACCGTCTTCTCCGCGATCGGCTCGCTCATCTGGGGAACCATCCTGGTGGCGATGCGGGTCAGCCCCGTACCGGTCATGCGGGCGTTCGGCACGCTCTACGTGAACATCTTCCGCAACACCCCGCTCACGCTCATCATCCTCGCCTGCTCGCAACTCCTCGCCCTCACGCTGGGGATGACGCTGTGGGCCGACGTCGCCACCGACAGCGCCAACTTCCGGCTGGCGGTGCTGGGCTTCGTGGTCTACACCTCGACCTTCGTCTGCGAGGCGCTGCGCTCCGGCATCAACACCGTGCCCGTCGGCCAGGCCGAGGCCGCCCGCGCGCTGGGCCTCAACTTCTCGCAGGTGCTGACCCAGATCGTGCTGCCGCAGGCGTTCCGCTCGGTCGTCGGGCCGCTGACGAACGTGCTGATCGCGCTCACGAAGAACACCACGATCGCCGCCGTGATCGGCGTGTCGGAAGCGGCGCTGCTGATGAAGGAGATGATCGAGAATGAGGCCAGGCCGATCGAGGTCGCGAGCATCTTCGCCCTCGGCTTCCTCGTGCTCACCCTTCCGACCGGGCTGCTGCTGGGCTGGGTCGCCAAGCGCGTGGCGGTGAAGCGATGAGCGACGGCCGTTCTGTTCTGTACGACGTCCCCGGCCCCCGGGCACGGGCGCGCAACGTCCTGTACACCGTCCTCTTCCTCGCCGTGCTGGCCCTGGTCGCCTGGTGGGTGCTGACCATCATGAACGACAAGGGCCAGCTGGAATGGGACCTGTGGAAGCCCTTCTTCACCGACTCCGACGTCTGGACGACGTGGCTGCTGCCGGGCCTGTACGACACCCTCACCATGGCGGTGCTCGCCATGGTGATCGCGCTGCCGCTCGGCGCGGCGCTCGGCATCGGGCGCCTGTCCGACCACCGGTGGATCAGGATTCCCGCCAACGCCGTCGTCGAGTTCTTCCGCGCCATCCCGGTGCTGGTGCTGATCCTGTTCGCCAACCAGGCCTACATCGAGTGGTCGGATCTCGACCCCGACCAGCGGCCCATGTACGCGGTGGTGACCGGGCTGGTCCTCTACAACGCCTCGGTGCTCGCCGAGATCGTCCGGGCCGGCGTCCTCGCCCTGCCACGCGGCCAGACCGACGCGGCACACGCCATCGGCATGCGCAAGGGCCAGCTCATGATCAGCGTGCTCCTGCCGCAGGCCGTGACGGCCATGCTGCCGGCGATCGTCAGCCAGCTGGTGGTGATCGTCAAGGACACCGCGCTCGGCGGCGCCCTGCTCCGGACCACCGACCTGATGGGCGTGTCCTCCACCATCAGCGCCAACTACGGTGCCAACGTCGTCGCGACCATGACCGTGATCGCCGCGATCTACATCGTGGTGAACTTCCTGCTCACCAGCCTCGCGAGCTGGCTGGAGAGCCGGATCCGGCGCGGCAAGCGCAGCACCGGCGCCGTGGTGGTGGCGGGGCTCGGCGACGAGCTGGACGCGGAGCGGCCGGGTGAGGCGCCGATCGTGATCGGCGCGCCTGGGGTGACCAAAGAGGGCGGCTGACTCCGGGCGGTGGGCCGACGGCCCGCTATGCCGGCCGTCGGCCCCGACTTGACGCGTGAACACCCGCTGGGTTGCATACATGCTGTGCTGCCCGTGATCATTGCCGGCGCGGGCCCCACAGGGCTCGCGCTGGCGCTCGCCCTGGCCCGGCACGGCGTCCCCACCATCGTCATCGACGGCCAGTCCGGCCCCTCCCCCAGGCGTCTGGCCCGCAGCTGTGTGCTCCCCCCGGACATCGCGCACTGGGCCCGTCTGCTGCCCGGCGCCGACCGGGATGCGACGGGGTGGACAGCGTGGCGCACCACCCACCGGGGGCGGACCCTGCGGCGCCTGGAGCTCTCCGAGCCGGGCGACGGGCCGGTGCACCTTCCCCAGCACGCCCTCGAGCGGGCACTGCGCGACGCCGCGGGCGGTGAGCCGCTGATACAGCTCGCCGCCGGCCGGCGGCTCGCCGCCCTGGAGCAGCACGAGCGGCACGTCGAGGTGCGGGCCACCGAGACGCACGGCGCCGACGGGCGGGACCGCCGGTGGCGCGGCAGCTTCCTCGTCGGCTGCGACGGGGCCCGCTCGACCGTGCGCAAGCTGCTCGGCGTCGCGTTCCCCGGGCGCACCGGGGTGGAGCGGTACGCGGTGGCCGCGCTCCGCGTCGAACTGCCGTGGCCGGGCGAGGCGGGGGTCCACCGCGGGCTGCCCCACGGCGAGGTCACGGCGCGGCCGCTGGCGGGCGGCGCCTGGCGGCTGGACTGGCCGCTGCCGCCCGACGGCGGGCTGGTGACCCCCGAGACCGTGCTGGAGCGGGTCGACGCCACCCTCGCCGCCTGGCACGACGGCGCGGTGCCGGAGCACGAGCTGCTCGACACCGGCGTCCACATCTGCCACCAGCGGCTGGCCCGCCGCTGGCGCTCGGGCCGCGTCTTCCTGGCCGGGGACGCCGCGCACCTGCTGGGCGCCCTGGGCACGCAGCAGGTCGCCGAGGGGCTGCGGGACGCGGACAACCTCGCCTGGAAGCTGGCCATCGCCTGCCGGGAGGGCGGCGCCGAGCCGCTGCTGGACAGCTACGAGGCCGAACGCCGCACCGCCGTCGGCGACCGGCTGCGGGCGGTGGACCAGGCGCTGCCGCTGGTGCGCGGCCGGGGCGGGCTGGCCGCACGGCTGACGGGGCGCGGCCAGTCCAGGCTGGCGCTGCTGGACGGCGGCAATGTGGGCCGCGGCGCGCTCGGCGCCCCGGCCCGCTACGCCGCCTCCCCCATCGCGCACGCCCCCGCCCGGGCCGCCGCCGCGGACACCGCCCCGGGCGCGCCGGTCGCCGACGTGCCGGTGACCGCCCTCAACGGCGACCAGGGCCGCCTGCGGGAACGGCTGGGCGGCCCGCTGCTGCTGGTGCTCACCGCGCCCGGCGCCCGGGTCTGGGACGCCAAGCACTGGCTCTCGGCCGGTCTGATGCCGGAACTCGCCACCGCCGCCCGCACGTTGCCGCTGCCCGCCGAGCTGCTGGTCACCGAGGAGTACCCGGGCGCCGGGCCTCACACCCTGCTGGTCGTCCGCCCCGACGGGCACCTCGCCGCCGCCCTGCCGGGCGCGGACCGGGACGGGCTCCTCGCCTGCGTACAGACCCTGCGCGGCGGCGCCGCGGACCGGCCGCGGGACATCCCGCGACAGGGCGACCCGGCAGGGGGCGACGCGCCGCGTGCCGACCCGGCACCGGGCGACCCGGCCGCCAGCGGCCAGTCGCAGAGCCCGGCCGGCCGCTGAGCCGCTAGACGGCGCCGTCGGGGAAGAGGCGCTCCAGCATCTCCGGGTCCTCCCCCTCCTCCCGCAGGGCCTCGCGCACCACCCGGAGGGCGACGCCCTCGGGATACCCCTTGCGGGCGAGCATGCCGACCAGCCGCCGCAGGCGCTTGCCCTCCTCCAGCCCTCTGGTGGCGCGGAGCCGGCGGGCCACCAGGGCGCGCGCGGTCTCCTCCTCCTGCTCGCTGTCCAGCCGCGACACGGCACGGTCGACGGTGGCGGGGTCCACGCCCCTCCTCCGCAGCTCGCCGGCCAGCGCCTTGCGGGCCAGGCCCCGCCCGTGGTGCCGCGACTCGACCCAGGCGTCGGCGAACGCCGCGTCGTCGATGAGCCCCACCTCCTCGAACCGGTCGAGGACCGACGCGATCGCCCGCTCCGAGAACCCCCGGGTGCGCAGCGCGTCGGAGAGCTGGCGCCGGGTGCGCGGCGCCCCGGTGAGCAGGCGCAGGCACACCGCCCGGGCCCGCTCCGCCTCCTGCTCCGGAGCATGCGGTGGCTCCGCCCCGGCCCTCGACGGGACGGAACCACCGCGGTCTTCGGCCGGATCCCCTGCCGGCGCGGCCGACAGCCTCCCCCGGGGCCCCGGGGACCCGGGAGGCACGCCCGTGCTGCGGCGGGTCACCGTCAGCTCTTGGCCGCCGCGGCCTTGGCCCCCGCGGCGGCGGCCTTGGCGCCCGAGGCGCGGACAGCAGCGCTACCCGGGGACCCGGCCGGTGCGGCGCCGTTCGCCGCGCCGTTCGCGCTCGCCGCGTCGGCACTGGGCTGGCCCTCGGGCGCCTGGGGCTTGGCGCCGATGCCCAGCTTCTCCTTGATCTTCTTCTCGATCTCGTTGGCCAGATCGGGGTTGTCGCGCAGGAAGTTGCGCGCGTTCTCCTTGCCCTGGCCGAGCTGGTCGCCGTCGTAGGTGTACCAGGCGCCGGACTTGCGGATGAAGCCGTGCTCCACCCCCATGTCGATCAGCCCGCCCTCGCGGCTGATGCCGATGCCGTAGAGGATGTCGAACTCCGCCTGCTTGAAGGGCGGGGCCACCTTGTTCTTCACCACCTTGACGCGGGTGCGGTTGCCCACCGCATCGGTGCCGTCCTTCAGGGTCTCGATGCGGCGGATGTCCAGCCGCACCGAGGCGTAGAACTTCAGCGCCCGGCCGCCCGAGGTCGTCTCGGGAGAGCCGAACATCACGCCGACCTTCTCGCGGAGCTGATTGATGAAGATCGCGGTCGTCTTCGCCTGGTTCAGCGCGCCGGCGATCTTCCGCAGGGCCTGGCTCATCAGCCGCGCCTGCAGGCCGACATGGGAGTCGCCCATCTCGCCCTCGATCTCCGCGCGCGGCACGAGCGCGGCGACGGAGTCGATGACGATCAGGTCCAGGGCGCCGGAGCGGATCAGCATGTCGACGATCTCCAGCGCCTGTTCGCCGTTGTCCGGCTGAGAGAGGATCAGCTGGTCGACGTCCACCCCGAGTCGCTTGGCGTACTCGGGGTCAAGCGCGTGCTCCGCGTCCACGAAGGCGACCGTGCCGCCGGCCTTCTGGGCGTTGGCCACCGCGTGGAGCGTCAGCGTGGTCTTGCCGCTCGACTCCGGGCCGAACACCTCGACCACACGCCCGCGCGGCAGCCCGCCGACGCCCAGGGCCACATCCAACGCCGTGGAGCCGGTGGGGATCACCTCGACCGGCTCGTTGGGCCGCTCGCCCAGGCGCATCACGGCGCCTTTGCCGAACTGCCGCTCAATCTGCGCGAGAGCGGCGTCGAGCGCCTTCTCGCGGTCCGTACCTGCCATGGGTGCCACCCGGTCCGTCTGGTTCGATCGCTTCACACCAAGGACGCTAGCGCCCGCCACTGACAATCGGCCCCGGGACGCCGTCACGCATCCCCCATAAGAATGGTTGTTCGATTTTTGTGTCAAGCGAATCCGGGAAGCTCGGCACACTCAGCGCAGGTGCTCGGGCACCTCGACGGAGACGCACACCGCCCGCCACACGTCCTTGGCGTCCCAGCCCTCGGCCAGCGCCTCGTGCACCGTCCGCCCTCCCAGGGCGGCCATGACGTGGTCGCGCGCGAAGGAGTCCGCGTACGCGGCACCGAAGTGCTCGTTCATCCGCTCCCAGAAGTCCGTCAACCGCATGCCCTCAGTATCCCGCCGCGAGAGTGCAACCCGGCCCGATCCCGTGACCTGGGCCCTCCCCTCGCCTTACCGTCGCTGTGATGTCTGCCAGCGGATCCTCCCGGCTCGCCCGCGCCGAGCACTTCCTGTGGCTGACCGCCCGCGTGCTGGAACAGCGGCGGTTCGCCTGTCACTTCCTCGACGGCTCACCCGACGCCGTCGAGGCCGCGCTCGGCGCCTACCGCAACCCCGACCACGGCTACGGCCACGCCCTCGACCCGGGCCTGCGGGGCCCGGCCAGCCAGCCGCTCCACGCCGTGGCCGCGCTGCGCACGCTCGACGAGATCGGCCGCTGCAACGGGCGCCGGGCGGAGCGGATCTGCCGCTACCTGACCGGCGTTTCCAACCACGACGGCGCCCTGCCCGCCCTCCACGCCGCCGGGCAGGACCACCCCGTCGCGCCCTGGCTGGCGCCCCCGGCGGAACGCCCGGGTGAACGCCCGGTGGAGCGGCCCGCGGAGGGCCAGGGACGGCAGGGCAGCCGGGAGGCCGGCGAGGCGGCGCCCAGCGATCTGATCACCACCGGTCCCGTCGTCGGCCTGCTGCACCGCAACGGGGTGTGGGACGCGTGGCTGTTCCGCGCCACCGACTACTGCTGGGCGGCCGTCGAGCGCGCCGAGCGCGACCCCAACCGGGTGGGCGCCGCGCTCGCCTTCCTCGACGGCGTCCCCGACCGCCCGCGCGCCGAGGCGGCGGCCGACCGGCTCGGCAGGCTGGTGCGCCGCAGGCGTCTGGCGGTCACCGGCCCGGACCGGCGCGGCTACCACCTCGCCTGCGACTTCGCGCGCGTCCCGGACTCGCTCGCCCGGCGCTGGTTCTCCGACGCGGAGCTGGAACGCAGCCTCGACATGCTCGCCGCCCAGCAGCAGGACGACGGCGGCTGGCCCGTACGCCGCCGCTCCTGGCCGCCCGGCAGCGCCGCCGTGTGGCGCGCCATCGCCACCGTCGAGGCGCTGCGCACGCTGCGCGCGTACGGCCGGGTCTGAGGCGGCCGGGACCCGGGCGTCGGCCGCCCCCGGGCCGGGTGTCAGTGGCAGGGTGCACCATGGGCGCATGGCTCCAGACCAGGCCCCCGACGACGCTCTCGGCGCGTTCTCCCCCGCCACCCGCGCGTGGTTCTCGCGGGCCTTCCGCGAGCCCACGTCGGCTCAGCACGGGGCGTGGCGGGCGATCGCCGAGGAGTCCGACGTGCTGGTGGTGGCGCCCACCGGCTCCGGCAAGACCCTCGCCGCCTTCCTCGCCTCCCTCGACCGGCTGGCCGCCGAGCCGCCGCCCGCCGAGCCCAGACGCCGCTGCCGCGTGCTGTACGTCTCGCCGCTGAAGGCCCTGGCGGTCGACGTCGAGCGGAACCTGCGCAGCCCCCTGACCGGCATCCGGCAGGAGTCGGTGCGGCTGGGGCTGCCGGAGCCCGAGGTGAGGGTCGGCATCCGCACCGGCGACACGCCCGCCACCGAGCGCCGCTCGCTCGCCACCCGGCCGCCGGACATCCTCATCACCACGCCCGAGTCGCTCTTCCTGATGCTGACCTCGGCGGCCCGGGACGCGCTGTCGGGCGTGGAGACGGTCATCCTCGACGAGGTGCACGCGGTGGCGGGCACCAAGCGCGGCGCGCACCTGGCGGTCTCCCTGGAGCGGCTGGACGCGCTGCTGGAGCGCCCCGCCCGGCGCATCGGGCTGTCGGCGACGGTGCGCCCGGTCGACGAGGTGGCGCGGTTCCTCTCGCCGCAGCGCAAGGCGAAGATCGTGCAGCCGCCCTCGGCGAAGGAGTTCCGCCTCGAGGTGGTGGTGCCGGTGCAGGACATGGGCGAGCTGGGCGGCTCTCGGGTGCCGGACATCCCGGGAACGCCGGGCGTGCCCGACGCGCCCGGCGCGGGGGGCGAGCGGCCGTCGATCTGGCCCTCGGTGGAGGAGCGGATCGTCGACCTGGTCCAGGCGCACCGCTCCACGATCGTCTTCGCCAACTCCCGCCGCCTGGCCGAGCGCCTGTGCAACCGGATGAACGAGATCGCGTACGAGCGGGCCGCCGGCGAGTCCCTCCCCGAGGGGCACGACGCGGCGGAGCTGATGGGCGGCTCGGGCGCGGGGAAGGGGGCGCCGCCGGTGCTGGCGCGGGCGCACCACGGCTCGGTCTCCAAGGAGCAGCGGGCGCTGATCGAGGAGGACCTGAAGGCCGGGCGGCTGCCCGCCGTGGTGGCCACCTCCAGCCTGGAGCTGGGCATCGACATGGGCGCGGTGGACCTGGTCGTCCAGGTCGAGTCGCCGCCCTCGGTCGCCTCCGGGCTGCAGCGGGTGGGCCGCGCGGGCCACCAGGTGGGCGCGGTGTCGGCCGGGGTGGTCTTCCCCAAGTACCGGGGCGACCTGGTGCAGTCGGCCGTCGTCACGGAGCGGATGCGGTCAGGGGCGATCGAGTCGCTGCGCGTCCCGGCCAACCCGCTGGACGTGCTGGCGCAGCAGCTGGTCGCGATGGCGGCGATGGACACCTGGGACGTCGACGAGGTGCTGACGCTGGTGCGCCGGGCGGCGCCGTTCGCCGCGCTGCCGGAGTCGGCGTTCCACGCGGTGCTGGACATGCTGGCCGGGCGCTATCCCTCCGACGCGTTCGCGGAGTTGCGTCCGCGCCTGGTGTGGGACCGGGTGGCCCACACGGTGCGGGGGCGGCCGGGGGCGCAGCGGCTGGCCGTCACCTCGGGCGGCACCATCCCCGACCGCGGCCTGTTCGGCGTCTTCCTGGCCGGGGCCGACCCGAAGAAGGGCGGGGGCCGGGTCGGGGAGCTGGACGAGGAGATGGTGTACGAGTCGCGGGTCGGCGATGTCTTCACGCTCGGCACGACCTCCTGGCGCATCGAGGACATCACCCGCGACCGGGTGCTGGTCTCGCCCGCGCCGGGTGTGCCGGCCCGGCTGCCGTTCTGGAAGGGCGACCAGCTCGGCCGCCCGCTGGAGCTGGGCCGGGCGCTGGGGGCGTTCCTGCGGGAGACGGGGCGGCTGGAGCCCGAGGCCGCGCGGGAGCGGCTCGCGGCGGCGGGCCTGGACGCCTGGGCGGTGGACAACGTGCTGGCGTACCTGGAGGAGCAGCGGGAGGCCTGCGGCCACATCCCCGACGACCGGACGATCGTGGTGGAGCGCTTCCGGGACGAGCTGGGCGACTGGCGGGTGGTGGTGCACTCGCCCTTCGGCGCCCAGGTGCACGCGCCGTGGGCGCTGGCGCTCGGCGCCCGGCTGACGGAGCGGTTCGGGCTGGACGCGCAGGTGCTGCACGCCGACGACGGCATCGTGCTGCGGCTGCCCGACACCGACCTGCTGGGCGGGGAGGACCTGGGCGGGGACGCGGGCGGGCAGGCGCTCGCGCCGCTGGGCGCGGCGTTCGACGACGGCCCGCCGCCGATGGGCGCCGCCGACGTCGTCATCGACCAGGGCGAGGTGGAGCAGCTCGTCACCGACCAGGTGGGCGGCTCGGCGCTGTTCGCCTCGCGGTTCCGCGAGTGCGCGGCGCGGGCCCTGCTGCTGCCGCGTCGCAGGCCGGGCAGCCGTACGCCGCTGTGGCAGCAGCGGCAGCGCGCGGCGCAGCTGCTCTCGGTGGCCAGCGAGTTCGGCTCGTTCCCGATCGTCCTGGAGGCGGTCCGCGAGTGCCTGCAGGACGTCTTCGACGTGCCGGGCCTGACGGAGCTGATGGGGGACATCGAGGCCCGCAGGGTCCGGCTGGTGGAGGTGACCACGCGGGAGCCCTCGCCCTTCGCCCGCTCCCTGCTCTTCGGCTATGTCGCGCAGTACCTGTACGAGGGCGACTCGCCGCTGGCCGAGCGCCGTGCCGCCGCGCTGTCGCTGGACTCCCGGCTGCTGGCGGAGCTGCTGGGCCGGGCCGAGCTGCGGGAGCTGCTGGACGCCGGGGTGCTGGCGGAGCTGGAGCGCGAGCTGGGCTGGCTGAGCGAGGACCGGCGGCTGCGGGACGCCGAGGGGGTCGCCGACCTGCTGCGGGTCCTGGGGCCGCTCACCGACGCGGAGCTGGCCGAGCGCGGCGCCCGCCCGGAGTGGGCCGGGGAGCTGGCGGCGGCACGCCGCGCGATCCGGGTCCGCATAGCGGGCGAGGAGCACTGGGCCGCGATCGAGGACGCGGGCCGGCTGCGGGACGCGCTGGGCGCGGCGCTGCCCGTGGGGGTGCCGGAGGCGTTCACCGAGCCCGTGCGGGACCCGCTGGGCGATCTGCTGGCGCGGTACGCCCGCACCCACGGCCCGTTCAGCTCGGAGTCCGCCGCCGCGCGCTTCGGCCTCGGCACGGCCGTGGCGGACGGCGTGCTGCACCGGCTGGCCGCCGACGGCCGCCTGGTGCAGGGCGAGTTCACGCCGGGCGGGGTCGGCCACGAGTGGTGCGACCCGACGGTGCTGCGGCGCCTCAGGCGACGCTCCCTCGCCGCGCTGCGCCAGGAGCTGGAGCCGGTGCCGCCGGCCACCCTGGCCGCGTTCCTGCCGCGGTGGCAGCAGGCCGGGAGCCTGCCGCCGCGGGGCGGGCTGCGCGGCATCGACGGCCTGCTGCGGGCGGTGGAGCAGCTGCAGGGTGCCCCCGTCCCGGCCTCGGCGCTGGAGCGGCTGGTGCTGCCCTCCCGGGTCCAGGGGTATGCCTCGCCGCTGCTGGACGAGCTGACGGCCTCCGGCGAGGTGGTCTGGGCGGGCGCGGGGGCGCTGCCCGGGACGGACGGCTGGATCGCGCTGTATCCGGCGGACGCGGCCCCGCTGCTGCTGCCGCCGCCCCGGCCGCTGGAGCTGTCGCCGGTCCACCGGGCCGTGCTCGAGTCCCTGGCCGGCGGGTACGGGCTGTTCTTCCGGCAGATCGCCGAGCAGGTCGGGGCGGCGGGCCACGAGCTGCCCGACGCCCGGCTCGCCGAGGTGATCTGGGAGCTGGCCTGGTCCGGGCGGCTGACCAATGACACGCTCGGCCCGCTGCGTTCCCTGCTGGGAGCCGGGCGCACCGCGGGGTCGGTCGCGCACCGGGCCCGCCGCCCGACGCCGCGGGGCAGGTACGGGGGGCTGACGGCGGCCGTCGGCGGGCGGCCCGCCCGGGCCCCGGCCTCCCGCACCGGGCCGCCCACCGTCGCGGGCCGGTGGTCGCTGCTGCCCGAGCGCGAGACCGACAGGACGCTGCGCGCCCACGCGCTGGCCCGTACGCTGCTGGACCGGCACGGGGTGGTCACGCGGGGCGCGGTCGCCGCCGAGGGCGTGGAGGGCGGCTTCGCCGCCGCGTACCGGGTGCTCTCGGCCTTCGAGGAGAGCGGCCAGGCCCGCCGTGGGTACGTGGTGGAGGGGCTGGGTGCGGCGCAGTTCGCGATGGACGGGGCGGTGGACCGGCTGCGGGCGATCGCCACGGCGGCTGAGCGCTCCGGCGGGGAGCCGGAGCGGCGGGCGGTGGTGCTCGCCGCGGCCGACCCGGCCAACGCCTACGGGGCGGCCCTGCCCTGGCCGGACGCGCCGCAGGCGGCGGGGCACAAGCCGGGCCGCAAGGCGGGTGCGCTGGTGGTGCTGATCGGCGGCGAGCTGACGCTGTACGTGGAGCGCGGCGGCAGGACGCTGCTGGCCTGGCCCGCCGAGGGCGATCCGGAGGCGGCCCAGGAGCCGCTGCGGCGGGCCGCCGAGTCCCTGGCGCAGGCGGTGCGGCAGGGCGCGGTGGGCACGCTCACGGTGGAGCGGGTCAATGGTGTGCCGGTGCTGGCCGACCCCTTCTGGGCCAGGCTGCTGGAGGAAGCGGGCTTCCACGCGACCCCGCGCGGGCTGCGGCTGCGGCACTGAGCCCTTGGCGCGCCCTTGGCGCCGGGCGTACGGCGGCAGCCGCACAGTGGCGCATCGGATGCCGCGCCGGCCCGAGGAGGCTCATGAGGCGGGCGGTCCTCCACCTCGAGTGGAGCAGTGGTGGAGCGATGGGGGTGCCCGGGGAAGATCGGCGGGGCGCCGGGACTGTCAGGCGGTCATCAGGCGGTCGTCAGGCGGCGACGACGTCGACGGCCTCGCTCGGCGCCTTGATGGTGACGTGGTCGTCCGGGCGGTGCGTGACGGATGTCACGCGAACCGGGTTGAGCATCGGGCTGCGCTCCATGGGGCGCTCCAGCCCACGACCGGGCGGCACGCCCAGGGACGGCACGGTGTCGCTCGCGGACTGCGCCAGCTCCGCGAGCGCCAGCTCGTCGCTGACCTCGCGCAGCAGCTCGGACATCCGCAGTTCGAGCGCGTCGCAGATGGCGGACAGCAGTTCGGAGGAAGCTTCCTTCTGCCCGCGTTCCACCTCGGAGAGGTACCCCAGGGAGACCCGCGCCGAGGAGGACACTTCACGCAGGGTGCGGCCCTGACGTTGGCGCTGCCGACGCAGCACGTCACCCAGCAGGCGACGGAGCAGGATCATCGGTGGCTCCCTCCTCGGACCGTTGGCCTCGCTTGCTTCATGCCCCACCGTACCGCCTCGGACTCCAACCGGCCGGGGAGCGATGTCTTGTTCACTCAGGGCTGCAAACATCCATCGTCTCCGTTCTGTTCCGTATCCTGCCCCGCCCCGGCGGCAGTGAAGATCAGCTCGTTGCGTAGCAGAGCCAGCACCGCGCGCACGCTGCCGGCCCGGACCCTGGCCCGGTCTCCGGAGAGATGGAGCCGTTGAGCCACGACTCCCCCGGTTCCGGGAGCCGAAACCGCAACGTGGACGGTGCCCGGCCACTGGCCGTCCTGAGGGTCGGGCCCGGCCACCCCCGTGGTCGCCGCTCCCCAGTCCGCGCCCAGCCGCTCCCGCACCCCCCGCGCGAGCTGCCGGGCGACCTCCGCGTCGACGGCCCCGCGCTCGGCGAGCAGCGCGCCGTCCACGCCGAGCACCCGGCGTTTCACCTCGGTCGCGTACGCCGTGACCGAGCCGCGGAAGACCCGGGAGGCGCCCGGCACGCCGGTGAGGGCGGCCGCGACCAGGCCGCCGGTCAGCGACTCGGCGACGGCGAGCGTCTGGCCGCGCCGGACCAGCAGCTCCAGCACCTCGGCCGCCAGCTCCTCGGCCGCCGGCTCCTCCGGCGCGTTCTCCTCAGCGCCCATCCGCCCGCCCCCGCGCGAGACCGGCACGCCGCGTGCTGATCGCCCGCCCCACGTAGTCCAGTCCGGTGCCCACGGTGAGCGCGACCGCCGCCGCCATCACCCACCAGCGCAGCGTGGCGAGCACGCCGGTGAGCGCCAGGATGTACATCCCGACGCCGATGCCCTGGGCGAGCGTCTTGAGCTTTCCGCCCTTGCTCGCGGGGATCACGCCGTGCCGGATCACCCAGAAGCGCAGCAGCGTGATGCCGAACTCCCGCGTGAGAATCGTCACCGTCACCCACCAGGGCAGGTCGTCCAGCGCCGACAGGCACACCAGCGCCGCCCCCATGATCGCCTTGTCCGCGATGGGGTCGGCGATCTTGCCGAAGTCGGTGACGAGATTGCGGCGCCTCGCCAGTTCCCCGTCGAGCAGGTCGGTGATCATGGCGATCGTGAAGGCGGCCCAGGCCAGGGAACGCCACCCGGCGTCGTGCCCGCCTCCCGCGAACATCAGCAGCACGAAGCCCGGCACCAGCAGCAGCCGCACCATCGTGAGGATGTTGGCGATGTTCCACAGGCCGGGCTCGGTGGCCACCGGTCGCGGGCCGGACCGTTGTCCGTCCCCCGCGGCCGCCGCCGGCACGTCGGTCATCTCCCCGTCCCGGCGCGGACACGCCGGGCGACGAGGTCCACCCCCCGGGCGGCGACGATCTCGGCCTCGACGACCTGCCCGACGCGCGGCGCGTCGCCGAGCGGGCCGGTCAGCAGGATCTGCCCGTCGGTCTCCGGCGCCTGGTGCGCACCGCGCCCGACGGCGATCACGCCCTCCCCGCCGGTGTCCAGCGCGTCCTCGCCGTCCCCCTCCGGGTCGCCCAGCGCCTCGACGAGAACGCCGGCCCGCTCCCCGATCCGCTCCTCGGCGCGCTGGGCCATCAGCTCCTCGGCGAGTTCGGTGACGCGCGCCAGCCGCTCGGCGACGACCTCGGGCGCGTGCCTGCCCTCGTACGCCGCGGCCTCGGTGCCGTCCTCGTCGGAATACCCGAAGACGCCGATCGCGTCGAGCCGGGCCTCGGTGAGGAACCGCTCCAGCTCGGCCAGCTGCGCCTCGCTCTCGCCGGGGAAGCCGACGATGAAGTTCGACCGGATGCCGGCCCGCGGGGCTCTGGCCCGGATGGCCGCGATCAGCTCCAGGAAGCTCTCGGTGTCCCCGAAACGCCGCATGGCGCGCAGCACGCCGGGGGCGGCGTGCTGGAAGGACAGGTCGAAGTAGGGAGCGACCTTGTCGGTGCCGGTGAGGACGTCGATGAGCCCCGGCCGCATCTCGGCGGGCTGCAGGTAGCTGACGCGGATCCGCTCCAGCCCCGCCACCCCGGAAAGCTCGGGCAGCAGCGTCTCCAGCAGCCGGATGTCGCCGAGGTCCTTGCCGTAGGAGGTGTTGTTCTCGGAGACCAGCATGATCTCGGTGACGCCCTGCCCGGCCAGCCAGCGCGCCTCCGCCAGCACCTCGGCGGGGCGGCGGGAGACGAACGAGCCGCGGAAGGACGGAATGGCGCAGAAGGAGCACCGCCGGTCACAGCCGGAGGCGATCTTGACGGAGGCCACCGGGCCGCCGCCCAGGCGGCGGCGCAGCGGCGCCCTCGGCCCGGACGCCGGGGCGACGCCTTCGGGCAGGTCCGGCGGCGGCTCGGCCGGCGCGGCGTGCCCCGGCACCGCCACGGCGTTCTCCCCGGCGAGGGCGGCGGGCCGCTCCACCGGGCTGATGGGCAGCAGCGAACGCCGGTCGCGCGGCAGGTGGGGCGCGTGCACCCCGCCGCCGAGTATGGTCCGCAGCCGGGTGGAGATGTCCGCGTAGTCGTCGAAGCCGAGCACGGCGTCGGCCTCGGGCAACGCCTCGGCCAGTTCCTTGCCGTACCGCTCGGCCATGCATCCCACGGCGACGACGGCCCGGGTGCGGCCCGCGCCGTCGCCGCCGTGCGACGCCTTCAGCTCGCTGGCCTCCAGCAGCGCGTCGACCGAGTCCTTCTTGGCGGCCTCGACGAAGCCGCAGGTGTTGACGACGGCGACCTCGGCCTCGGCGGCGTCGTCCACCAACTCCCAGCCGTCCGCCGCCAGTCGGCCCGCCAGCTCCTCGGAATCCACCTCATTACGGGCGCAACCAAGGGTGACCAGGGCGACGGTGCGGCGTTCGGACATGATCTCAGCCTACTTCGTCCCGGGCCCCTGCCCGGCACGGCCGAGGGGCGAGGATCAGCCTTCCTCGGGGTCGCCCGGCGTGTAGCTCAGGCGCTGCACCTGCCCCATCTCGCCGACGTCGTCGATCTCCCGGCCGTTGACGTGCAGCTGCACGGCCCCGGCGTTGCCCAGCACGAGGTCGATCTGCTCGTCGTCGGTGAAGGTCTCGGACTCGCCGTCCTCCAGCACGCCCTCGTACAGCAGCTGCCCGCTGGCGTCGTGGGCGGAGAGCCAGCAGCTGCTGCCCGACACCGTCACCTTGACCGTGACCTTGTCGGCGGGCACGCCGGCCACCGCGCTCTCGGAGGGGTCGGGCTCCGGCTGCGTCGGGTTCACCGGCTCGGGCCGGTCCTCGTTGCCGCTCTGCTGCTCGGTGCCGGTGGGCTCGCCGGGGGTCTCGGTGCCCTCGGCAACGGCGCCCGGATCCTCCTCGCCGCCGCTGCTGAAGAAGGTGAAGCCGACGAAGCCGATCACCGCGACGATGGCGGCGACCATGGCGGCCGTCCAGTTGGGGCGGCGCGGCTCGGGCCGGATCCGCTCGGCCTCGAAGATCGGCCCGGTCGGCACGGGCTGCGGGGCGGTGACGCCCTGCTGGGCGTTGTACAGCTCGATGACCTCGGCCGGGTCGAGGCCGACGGCCCTGGCCAGGGTGCGGATATGGCCCCGGGCGTAGACCTCGCCGCCGCAGCGGGAGAAGTCGTCCTGTTCGATGGCGTGGACGATCGGGATGCGCACGCGCGTGGACGAACTGACCTCGTCCACGGTCAGTTTCGCATCGATACGCGCCTGCTGAAGGGTTCGACCGACGGAAGGCCGGTCCTTGGCGGAGGAGTTGCCATGGGACACGGGGGCGCCTTTCGAGCGTGAAGCCACGTGCTGCGTACTCAAGTCTAGGGGGGTCGTGAAAGGAGGGAGCAAGCGGGCCGTGGAACTTTGTCCGCCAAGCGGATGGCCATACTTCCCCGCGGCCCTTCCTGATGGCGGCCCGTCCCACCGTTCACTGGCGGCACACGCGATGCGCCCTTATGGGTGAGTCTCCCCACGGATGAGGGCGAGCACTCCGTCGAGTTCCTCCGGCTTGACCAGCACGTCGCGGGCCTTGGATCCCTCGCTCGGCCCGACCACGCCCCGCGACTCCATCAGGTCCATCAGCCGGCCCGCCTTGGCGAAGCCGACCCGCAGCTTGCGCTGCAGCATGGAGGTGGACCCGAACTGCGTGGAGACCACCAGCTCGGCCGCCTGGCACAGCAGGTCGAGGTCGTCGCCGATCTCCTCGTCGATCTCCTTCTTCTTCTGCGAGCCGACGGTGACGTCGTCCCGGAAGACCGGGGTCATCTGGTCCTTGCAGTGCGCGACGACGGCCGCGACCTCCTCCTCGGTGACGAAGGCGCCCTGCATCCGCACCGGCTTGTTCGCCCCCATGGGCAGGAAGAGAGCGTCGCCCTTGCCGATCAGCTTCTCGGCGCCCTGCTGGTCGAGGATGACGCGGCTGTCGGCGAGCGAGGAGGTGGCGAAGGCGAGCCGCGAGGGCACGTTGGCCTTGATCAGGCCGGTGACCACGTCGACGCTGGGCCGCTGGGTGGCCAGCACCAGGTGGATGCCGGCGGCGCGCGCGAGCTGCGTGATGCGCACGATGGCGTCCTCGACGTCGCGCGGGGCCACCATCATCAGGTCGGCCAGCTCGTCCACGATCACCAGCAGGTAGGGGTAGGGCACCAGGTCGCGCTCGCTGCCCTCGGGCGCGGTGACCTTGCCCGCGCGAACCGCGGCGTTGAAGTCGTCGATGTGCCGGTACCCGTACGCCGCGAGGTCGTCGTAGCGCAGGTCCATCTCGCGCACCACCCACTGCAGGGCCTCGGCGGCCTTCTTGGGGTTGGTGATGATCGGGGTGATCAGGTGCGGGATGCCCTCGTACGCCGTCAGCTCGACCCGCTTGGGGTCGACGAGCACCAGCCGCACGTCCTCGGGGGTGGCGCGCGTCATCACGGAGGTGATCAGGCAGTTGATGCAGGATGACTTGCCGGATCCGGTGGCGCCGGCGACCAGCAGGTGCGGCATGCGCGCGAGGTTGGCCATCACATAGCCGCCCTCGACGTCCTTGCCGAGGCCGACGCTCAGCGGCTGGTCCTCGCCCATCGCCTCGGCGGTGCGCAGCACGTCCCCGAGGTTGACCATCTCGCGGTCGCTGTTGGGGATCTCGATGCCGACCGCGGACTTGCCGGGGATGGGGCTGATGATCCGCACGTCCGGGCTGGCCACCGCGTAGGCGATGTTCTTGGTGAGCGCGGTGATCTTCTCGACCTTGACCGCCGGGCCGAGCTCCACCTCGTAGCGGGTGACGGTCGGGCCGCGCGTGAAGCCGGTGACCCGCGCGTCGACGCGGAACTCCGTGAAGACGTTGGTGAGGGAGGCGACGACGGCGTCGTTGGCGGCGCTGCGGCTGCGGCCGGGGCCGCCGCGGCGCAGCAGCTCCAGGGAGGGCAGGGCGTAGGTGATGTCCCCGGAGAGCTGGAGCTGCTCGGCGCGCTGCGGCAACTCCTCGGCGGGTGGCGGGACGTTCTTGGTCAGGTCCGGCACGACGCCGCCGTCGGCGGCCGGGCGCGGGGGCTCGACGGCCTCGGCGGGGGTGGCGGCCTCGGCCCGCTCCGCCTCCGTGGCGGGCCGGCCGCGCCCGCCGCCGCTGCCCGCCGTCTCCCCCGTCCTGCCTGCCTTGCCCGCCTTGCCGCGCCTGCCCCTGCCCGTGGTGACCTGGCTGCTCAGGTCGGCCACCAGCGGTGAGGGCTGAACGCCGTGCACCACGGCGCCGTCGAGCGCCGCAGCGGCCTCGCTGGCCACCTCGACCGGGTCCCCGCCCCTGGCGGACGAACGCCGCGAGGCGCGGCGGCCCGGCGGGCGGCGGCGTTCCAGGGCCTGCTGCTCGGCCCGCAGCGGATCCCCCTCCGGGTGGGGCCGCCACTCGGCCACCATCCCGTCGTCCGGGTCCTCGCCGTCGGCGTCGGCCTCGCGGCCCGCCCGGCGGCCCCGGCCCCGGCCGCCGCGGCCCGCTCGCTCCCCGCGCGTCTCCGGGACCAGCCCGAGCCGGGCCGCGCCCTGGCGCAGCCGGCGGGGCACGGCGTTGACGGGCGTGGCCGTGACGACCAGCAGCCCGAAGACGGTCAGCAGCGACAGCAGCGCCACCGCCAGCGGCTCGCCGACCGCCTGGCCGAGGGGGTGTGACATGGCCCAGCCGATCTGCCCGCCGGTGTCGCGCAGTTCCTGGGCGCCCTCGTCCCGGCCGGGGGAGCCGGTGGCGATGTGCACCAGGCCCAGCACGCCGGCCAGCAGGGCGGTCAGTCCGATGACGACCCGTCCGTTGGCCTCCAGCTTGTCCGGATGCCGGAAGAGGCGGACGGCGATGACGCCGATGATGAGCGGGAACAGCAGGTCGAGGCGGCCCATCGCGCCGGTGATGACGTGGGTGACCGCCTCGCCCACGGGGCCCTGCAGGTCCGACCAGGTGCCGACGGCGGTGACGAGGGCGACGCCGAGCAGCAGCAGCGCCAGGCCGTCCTTGCGGTGGGCCGGGTCCAGGCCCTTGGCGCCCCGCCCTATGCCGCGCAGCAGGGCTCCCACGGGCCACGCGATGCCCATCCACAGCCCGCGGGCGATCTGGAAGGTGATGCGCAGCACGGGCGAGGACGGCGAAGGGGGCTTCGCCGCCGGCTTCTTGGCAGTGCTCTTCTTGGCCGCGGGCTTCTTGGCCGCGGGCTTCTTCGCGGCCGTCTTCCCGGCTCCCCCGCCGCCGCGCCCGGCGCGCGCGCTGTGGGAGCCCCTGCCGGACGTTTGTGAGGCCATGGGGGTGAGAGTACCGGGGTGGGGGAAACGGGGCACTGACCGAGACGCCCGAACCCGCCCGGCCAGGGCGTTCAATCAGCCGCGGCTCAGCGGGAGTCCACGGACTGCGGCTCCTCCTCGGCGCCGGGCTGGAGGGCGTCGAGCGCGCGCCGCAGCCCGGCGAGCTTGCGCTCCAGGTGGGCGGCGGTGGAGACCGCCGGGCCCGCGCCGGACCCGGCCAGCTCCTTGGTCAGGGCCTCGGCCTGCTCCTCGACGGCGGCCAGCCGCGCGGACAGCTCGGGCAGCAGGCCACCTGCCGCGTACTCGGCGTCGGCCAGACCGCCGCCGCTGCCCTGCCCGCCCTGGCCGCCCTCCAGCTCGCGGCGGAGCAACGCCGCCTGCTCGCGCAGCTGCACGTTCTTCTTGTGGAGGTCGACGAAGACCGACACCTTCGCCCGCAGCACCCAGGGGTCGAAGGGCTTGGAGATGTAGTCCACCGCGCCGGCCGCGTACCCGCGGAAGGTGTGGTGCGGCCCGTGGTTTATGGCCGTGAGGAAGATGATGGGGATGTCGCGCGTGCGCTCGCGCCGCTTGATGTGAGCGGCGGTCTCGAACCCGTCCATGCCGGGCATCTGCACATCCAGCAGGATGACCGCGAAGTCATCCGTGAGCAGCGCTTTGAGCGCCTCTTCCCCTGACGATGCCCGGACCAGTGTCTGATCGAGCGCCGAGAGAATCGCCTCAAGTGCCAGGAGATTCTCGGGCCGGTCATCGACCAGGAGGATCTTGGCCTTCTGCACCATGGCCCGTCCTCCTCGCCCCTGCGGCGCGGTGCGGCGCCGCCGTTGTGGACGGCGCCCTCACGCCGTCCGGTCCTGTGCCGGACATGTTGACATCATCGCCGACCCCCGTGCCAGCGTTCCGGGGTCACCCCTTCGAGTGTGGTGACCCCCGGCCCGGTGCTCGCTCCTTCGCGAGACACCGCAATCATTCCGGCCAAACCCCCGCTCCACCAGCTTTTATCCCGTCCAGTCGACCGCCGGTCGACCCCGCAAGGCGCCTGGTGATCAGCGCATCGCGCTGCGTCACCCTACCACGCCCGCTCAAGCACGGCGAACCGTTCTGCACGCACTGCGACAACGCCTCGCGGCCGCGGATGGTTCCGCTCAACGCGCCCAGTGGGACGGATCACTTGCCGCCCCGCTTCCCGTCGCCGCCCCTTCCCTTCCCCGCGCCCTCGCCGTTGCTCTGCCCGTCCAGCCACTGGCTCATGACGCTCAGCAGCTGGTCGGTGTCGACGGGCTTGGTGACGTGGTCGGAGGCGCCGGACTCGATGCTCTTCTCGCGGTCGCCCTTCATCGCCTTCGCGGTGAGCGCGATGATCGGCAGCCCCGAGAACTGCGGCATCCGCCGGATCGCCGCGGTCGTGGCGTAGCCGTCCATCTCCGGCATCATGATGTCCATCAGCACCAGCACGATGTCCTCGTTGGACTCCAGCACCTCGATGCCCTCCCTGCCGTTCTCGGCGTAGAGCACCTTGAGGCCGTGCTGTTCGAGGACGCTGGTGAGGGCGAAGACGTTGCGGACGTCGTCGTCGACGATCAGCACCTTCCGGCCCCGGAAGTCCCGGTACTTGCGCCGCCGCTTCGCCTCCCCGGCGTTCCTGGCCTTCGCCCCGTCCGCGCCGGGCCCGGCCGCCTCCGGCACCGCCAGGGGCTCGGCCGTCCCCGGCGACGCGGCGGCCTCCTCGCGGCGCAGGCCGTGCTCGGCGGCCGAGCGCTCGCGGTGCCGCCGGGTGAGCGACTCCGCGGCCCGCTCCGCCGCCACGGCGGCCTTGCGGCCCGGGCTCACCGGCGGCTCGGCGTCAGCGGTCTCACCCGCCGCCGAGGGCGCCGACGGCGCCCGCGACGCCCGCGGTGCCGCCGCGCCCGCGGCGCCCTCGCGGGCGTCCGCGACGCCCGGGACCGCGGCCCCGGTCCCGGTCCCGGCGCCGCGCTCCCCCTCGTTCTCGCCCTCGTTCTCGCCCTGGTCCCGGGTCTCTCCCGTCGTCTCCTCCGCGCCGAGAGTGTCGCCGGTCAGCCGGCCGTAGCCGGGCGGCGGCAGCTCCGTCGGCTGCAGCGGCAGGTAGAGGGTGAAGGTCGAGCCGCGGCCCGGCTCGCTGGCCGCGTGGATCTCGCCGCCGAGCAGCCGCGCGATCTCCCGGCTGATCGACAGCCCGAGGCCGGTGCCGCCGTACTTGCGGCTGGTGGTGCCGTCGGCCTGTTTGAACGCCTCGAAGATGACGCGCATCTTGCTGGCCGCGATGCCGATGCCCGTGTCGGAGACGGCGAAGGCGATCAGCGGGGCGTCGGCGTCGCGCACCGAGCCGTTCTCCAGCATCTGCTCCCGGATCTCCTGCGGCGCGTCCGAGCCGGCGGGCCGGATCACCAGCTCCACCGAGCCGGAGTCGGTGAACTTCGCGGCGTTCGACAGCAGGTTGCGCAGCACCTGGATCAGGCGCTGCTCGTCGGTGTGCAGGGTGGCCGGCAGCTCCGGCGAGACGCGCACCGCGAACTCCAGGTTCTTCTCGGCGGTCAACGGCCGGAAGGACGCCTCCACGTAGTCCACGAGCTGCACCAGCGCGATGCGGCTGGGCGTGACGTCCATCTTCCCGGCCTCGACCTTCGACAGGTCGAGGATGTCGTTGATCAGCTGCAGCAGGTCTGACCCGGCGCCGTGGATCGTCTCGGCGAACTCCACCTGCTTGGGCGACAGGTTGCCCTCGGCGTTGTCGGCCAGCAGCTTGGCGAGGATGAGCAGCGAGTTCAGCGGGGTGCGCAGCTCGTGCGACATGTTCGCCAGGAACTCCGACTTGTAGCGCATCGCGACCATGAGCTGCTCGGCGCGCTCCTGCAGGCCCCGCCGCGCCTCCTCGATCTCGCGGCTCTTGACCTCGATGTTGCGGTTGGTGACGGCCAGCAGATCCGCCTGGTCCTTCAGTGCCGCGTTGGAGTCCTGCAGCTGCCGCCGCTGCTGCTCCAGCTGGTCGGAGCGGCCCTTGAGCTGGTCGGCCAGCTCCCGCGACTGCTTGAGCAGCATCTCCGTCTGGGTGTTGACGCTGATGGTGTTGACGCTCGTCGCGATCATCTCCGCCATCTGGCTGAGGAAGTCGCGCTCGATCTGGGTGTAGGGCCGGAACGACCCCAGCTCCAGAACGCCCAGCACCCGGCCCTCGAAGAGCACCGGCAGCACGATCCCGTACGCGGCGGGCGACTCGCCCAGCGCCGAGGAGATCTTCAGGTAGTTCTTGGTGGTCGGCCCGAAGGTGATGGTGCGCCGCTCGTCGGCGGCGGTGCCGACGAGGGACTCGCTCGGCCGGAAGGTCAGGTTCTGCGTGCCCTTGGCCGCGCCGTGGGAACCGATCATGCGCAGCAGGTACGAGCCGTTCTCGCCGGGCCCGGCGACCACCTTGGAGTCGCTGTCGGTGGGCACGGCCAGGAAGAACGCCCCGACCTGCGCGCCGACCGCCGGCGCCACCTCGCTCATGATCAGCTTCGCCACGTCCTGCAGCTCGCGGCGGCCCTGCATCAACGCCGAGATGCGCGCGAGGTTGCCCTTCAGCCAGTCCTGCTCGACGTTGGCCTTGGTGGTCTCGCGCAGGTTGCTGATCATGGTGTTCAGGCTCTCCTGGAGAGCCAGGATCTCGCCGGCGGCGTCCGCGTCGATGTTGACGCCGTGGTCGCCGCGGGTCACCGCGTTGGCCACGCGGGCGATGTTGCGCACCTGCGCCGTGAGGTTGCCCGCCATCTCGTTCACCGAGTCGGTCAGCTGCTTCCAGGTGCCCGCGACGCCGGGGACGCGGGCCTGCCCGCCCAGCAGGCCCTCGGTGCCCACCTCCCGCGCCACCTTGGTGACCTGCTCGGCGAAGGACGACAGCTGGTCGACCATGGTGTTGATGGTGTTCTTCAGATCGAGCATCTCGCCCCAGGCGTCGATGTCGATCTTCTTGGTGAGATCGCCGTTGGCGATGGCCTTGGTGACCATCGTGATGTTGCGGACCTGGCCCGTGAGGTTCGAGGCCATGGAGTTCACGGACTCCGTCAGGTCCTTCCAGGTCCCCGACCCGCCCGGCACCTCGGCCTGGCCGCCGAGCTTGCCCTCGGTCCCCACCTCGCGCGCCACGCGCGTGACCTCGGAGGCGAAGGAGGAGAGGGTCCTCACCATGCGGTTGACGGTGTCGGCGAGCTGCGCGACCTCGCCCCGCGCCTTGACGGTGACCTCCTTGGACAGGTCGCCGTTGGCCACCGCCGTCGCGACCACGGAGATGTCGCGCACCTGGTCGGTGAGGTTGCGCGCCATGAGGTTGACGTTGTCGGTCAGGTCCTTCCAGGTGCCGGAGACGCCCTTCACCTCCGCCTGACCGCCCAGGCGGCCCTCCGTGCCCACCTCGCGGGCGACCCGGGTCACCTGGTCGGCGAACGACGACAGCTGGTCCACCATCGTGTTCACCGTGGTCACCAGGTCGAGGATCTCGCCCCGGGCGTCGACGGTGATCTTCTTCGACAGGTCGCCGTCGGCGACGGCCTTGGTGACGTCGGCGATGTTCCGCACCTGCGAGGTCAGGTTGTTCGCCATGTCGTTGACGGAGCGGGTGAGGTCCTTCCAGGTGCCGGAGACGCCCTTCACCTCCGCCTGACCGCCCAGGCGGCCCTCGGTGCCCACCTCCTGGGCGACCCGGGTGACCTGCTCGGCGAAGGAGGAGAGCTGGTCCACCATGGTGTTCACGGTGTTCTTGACCTCGAGAATCTCGCCCCGCGCGTCCACCGAGATCTTCTGCGACAGGTCGCCGCGTGCCACCGCGGTGGCGACCTGTGAGATGTTCCTCACCTGATCGGTGAGGTTGGACGCCATGTCGTTGACGGAGTCGGTCAGGTCGCGCCACACGCCGGCCACGCCGGAGACCTGGGCCTGGCCGCCCAGGCGGCCCTCGGTCCCCACCTCGCGCGCGACCCGCGTCACCTGCTCGGCGAACGACGACAGCTGGTCCACCATCGTGTTCACGGTGTTCTTGACCTCGAGAATTTCACCGCGCGCGTCCACGGTGATCTTCTTGGACAGATCGCCGTCGGCGACCGCCGTCGTGACCTCCGCGATGTTGCGGACCTGGTTGGTCAGGTTCCGCGCCATGCCGTTCACGGAGTCGGTCAGCTGTTTCCAGGTGCCGGTGATGCCATCCACCTTCGCCTGGCCGCCGAGGCGCCCCTCGATGCCGACCTCGGTCGCGACGCGCGTGACCTCGGCCTGGAAGGCGGAGAGCTGGTCCACCATCCGGTTCACGACGTTCTTCAGCTCCAGCATCTCGCCGGAGACGTTCACCGTGACCTTCTGCGACAGGTCGCCCGCGGCGACCGCCTTCGTCACGTTGGAGATGTCCCGCACCTGCCCCGTGAGGTTGCGGAACGCCGTGTTCACGGAGTCGGTCAGGTCCTTCCAGGCGCCGGCCACCCCCAGCACCGACGCCTGGCCGCCCAGCACGCCCTCGTCGCCGATCTCCCGGGCGACCCGGGTCACCTCCGACTGGAACGACGACAGCTGGTCCACCATCTTGTTGACGGTGATCTTCAGTTCGAGCATCTCGCCCGCGACGTCGACGGTGATCTTCTGCGACAGGTCGCCGTTGGCCACCGCCGTCGTCACCTGCGAGATGTCCCGCACCTGGCGGGTGAGGTTGCGGAACGCCGTGTTGACGGAGTCCGTGAGCTCCTTCCACGTCCCGGCGACGCCCGGCACCCGCACCTGGCCGCCGAGGCGCCCCTCGGTCCCGATCTCGCTGGCGGTCCGGATCACCTCGTCGGCGAACGAGTTCAGCGTCCCGGTCATGGCGTTGATCGTCTCGGCGAGCTGAGCGACCTCGCCGCTCGCCGACACGTTGATCGTCTGCGACAGGTCACCGCTGGCCACGGCGGACGTCACCTGGGAGATCTCCCGCACCTGTTTGGTGAGGTTCCCGGCCATCACGTTCACCGAGTCGGTGAGGTCCTTCCACACGCCGGACACGTTGGCCACCCGGGCCTGGCCGCCCAGCACGCCTTCCGTGCCGACTTCACGGGCGACTCGCGTCACCTCCTCCTGGAAGGAGGAGAGCTGCTCGACCATGGTGTTCACGGTGTTCTTGACCTCCAGCATCTCGCCGGAGACATGCACCGTGACCTTCTGCGACAGGTCGCCCGCGGCCAGCGCCTTCGTGACGTTGGAGATGTTCCGCAGCTGGGCCGCGAGCCGGGCCGCCATGGAGTTCACCGAGTCGGTGAGGCCCTTCCAGGAGCCCGACGTGCCGCGCACCTGCGCCTGACTGCCGAGCTTGCCCTCGGTGCCGACCTCGTACGCCACGCGCGTGACCTCGTCGGTGAACTCCTGCAGCTGGTCGACCAGCCCGTTCACCGTGCGGCCCACCTTCAGGAACTCGCCGCGCAGCGGCCGGCTGACGCTGCCGGTCTGCGCCCGCAGGTCCATCCGCTGCTCCAGGTCGCCCTCGGCGATCGCCGCCAGCATCCGGCCCATCTCGGACACCGGGCGTACCAGGTCCTCCAGCAGGTCGTTGGAGTCGTCGATCGCCTTGGCCCAGGCGCCCTCGCAGGCCCCGGTCTCCAGACGCTCCGTTAGCTTGCCCTCACGGCCCACGACGCGGCGTACGCGCGCGAGCTGCCCGGTGACGTGCATGTTACGGTCCGCCACCTGGTTGTACACGGCCGCGATCTGCGCCATCGGACCGTCGCCGGTGACCGTCAGACGTTTCCGGAGGTTCCCGTCGCGCATGGACTCCAGAGCGGACAGCAGCCGCTCCAGGGCAGCGGCGTCCACTTCGACGGTGCCGTTGCTCCGAGACCTGCCCGTACGCCCCGTGCGCGCACGCGCCGCGGCGCGCGCCACCGCTGTGTCAGACACCACTGTGTCCCTCCCGCAGGGTCGACCACTTCGCCCGCCCGTACACGTCGAGCGCCTCCAGTGTTTCACTCCCACCCGACCGGGCGATAACAGTTCGGCAGCATCGCATGCCGCTGTTCTCCCGGTCAGGGGGAAAAGCCCGGATGCACCGTCCGAGGGAGCAGACGAGGTCAGTAACCTGGCAACCGGCTGTCTTTCGGGCATCCGGGTAGTGACGAGAAACCTCTTGGGGGATTGACGTGATCACCGCGCGGGCCGCGGCCACCTTCGAACCGGTCGGGCGCTCAGTCGCGACCGCGCGCGGATTCGTCCGGGACACGCTTCAGGGCTGGGGCATGGCCGACCTCATCGAGGACGCCGTCGTGCTCACCAGCGAGCTCGTCACCAACGCCGTGGTCCACGCGGGCACGGCCGCCGAGGTGCGCTGCCTGCGCGACGCCCGCGGCGTCCGCGTGGAGGTCGTCGACCGTCACCCCGAACGCGAACTGCCCCTGGCCGAGGTCTCCCGCGGCCACGTCGACCTCAACAGCGAGGGCGGGCGCGGCCTGATGCTCTGCGCCGCGCTGGCCTCCCGCTGGGGCGTCGACTACACCACGACCGACAAGTGCGTCTGGTTCAGGCTCGACCAGCAGTCGCTCCCCGTCGGCACCCGCTCGGCGGGCCCCGTCCTGCCCGACGACGAGCTGCCCCTCGGCGACAGCCGGGTCCGCGTCGCCGTCGTGCAGATCGACCGCACCGACACCGTCAGCGCGTGGAACGAGGACGCCACCAAGCTCTTCGGATACGCCGCCGAACAGGTTGTCGGCAAACCGCTGGCCGACCTCGCGGCCTGGCCGCAGACCCCCGGCACCGGCACCGGCATCGCCGAGGCCCTCTCCCTCTCCCGCTGGGAGGGCAGCTATGGCCTGCGCGACGCCAACGGCCGCACGATCCCGGTCTACGCCTGCCACCTGCGCGTCCGCGACGCCCGCGGTGAGCCCTCGACGGTCTGCCTCATCGTGCGCGAGCAGGAGCGCGCCATCCTGCAGAGCCCCACCCGCGTCCCGCTGCACGGTGCCATGGGCGAAGGGCTCGACCGCGCCGGCGCCGACCCCCTCGACATGCTGATCGGCTCGCCGCCCCCGGACGACCTGGACGGCCTGCTGCAGCGCACCGTCGAGCGGGCCCGCGACATGCTCGACGGCGACGCGGCGTTCCTGCTGCTGGCCACCGACGACGAGACGGAGCTGGAGGTGCGCGCCACCACCGGCCTGCCCTCCGCCCGCCAGCGCTTCGCCCGCGTCCCGGTCGAGACGGGCAGCGGGCGGTACGGCTCGGCGCGGATGCCGGCCGTCCACCAGGACCTGGCCACCGCGCCCGGCGCCGTGCCCCTGCTCTCCGGCACGGGGATGCACGCGGTGGTGACGGTGCCGCTGAAGGTCGAGGGCCGCCTCACCGGCTCGCTGGGCGTTGCCTCCGAGACGCCGGGCCGGTACGGCAACGAGGAGGCGCTGCGGCTGCAGTTCGCCGCCGACCGGATCGCGCTCGCCGTGGAGTCCGCGCGCCTGACCGAGCTGGAGCGGCTGCGCCGTGGCTCCCTCGCCTTCCTCGTCGAGGCGTCCGAGCTGCTGGCGGGCACCCTGGACCGCGACCAGACGCTGGCGCTCATGGCCCAGATGATCGTGCCGACCCTCGCCACCTGGTGCGCCGTCTACACCATCCCGGAAGCCGGCTCGGATCCGGTGCTGTCGTACGTGCTGCACGAGGACGAGGACCAGATCGACGGCATCAAGAAGCTCCTGGAGCGCGTCCCGCCGCCCGATCCCGGCAGCGGTCTCGGCGTACGCCTCTGGACGGCCCCGGCGGACGCCGCGCACAACACCACCCTGCGCACCTCGCTGCGCAGCCTGGCCCTGGGCAAGGTGCCGCCGCCCCGTGCGCCGGAGCCGAGCCTGAACACGGCCGCGGCGGTCGGCGGCGAGACGGTGGTGCTGCCGCTGCTCGCCCGCAACCGCGTCATCGGGCTGCTGGCACTCGGAAAGCCGACAGACGAACGGTTTCGCCAGGACATCCTGGAGCTCGCCGAGGACCTCTCCCGCCGCGCGGCGCTGGCGTTGGACAACGCCCGCCTGTACAGCGAGCGCACGGCCATCAGCCAGTCGCTCCAGCGCAGCCTGCTGCCGCCGGAGCTGCCCGAGATCGAGGGCGTGGACGTCGAGGTCATCTACCGCGCGGCGGGCGAGGGCAACGAGGTCGGCGGCGACTTCTACGACGTCTTCCCGATCCGCGAGGGCGCCTACGGGTTCGCCATCGGCGACGTGTGCGGCACGGGTCCGCTCGCCGCGGCGGTGACCGGACTCGCCCGCCACGCGCTGCGGTTGCTGGCACGCGAGGGCCTCGGCGGCCCGGCGGTGCTGGAGCGGCTGAACGCGGCCATCCTCGAGGAGGGCCCGCGGGGCCGCTTCCTCACGCTGCTGTACGGGGAGCTGTGGCCGCAGCCGGAGGGCGGCGCCCTGCTGAAGATGGTGTGCGCCGGTCACCCCCTGCCGCTGCGCCTCGCGCCGGACGGCCAGGTCATGACGGCCGCGACGCCTCAGCCGCTGCTGGGCGTCATCGACGACCTGGAGCTGTTCGAACAGACCGTGACGCTCAGCCCCGGCGACGTTCTGCTGTGCGTCACCGACGGCGTGACGGAACGCCGGGAGGGCACGCGCATGCTCGGGGACGACGGCTTGGCCGATGTCCTCAGCACGTGCACGGGAATGACCGCCGGCGCCGTCGCCTCGCGCGTACTGCGGGCCGTCGAGCGCTTCGCCGCTGACGCTCCCTCAGACGACATGGCGATCCTGACGCTGCGCATTCCCGAATGAGCCACGACAAAATGTCGACACAAAAGGTGAAGGGCAAGGACCCGATGGCCCTTGCCCTTTCATGATTTCTCTGTTACTGGAGCCCCAAAACGGAATCGAACCGTTGACCTTCTCCTTACCATGGAGACGCTCTGCCGACTGAGCTATTGGGGCAATTGTGTCCGGCGGTGTCCTACTCTCCCACACGGTCCCCCATGCAGTACCATCGGCGCTGGGAGGCTTAGCTTCCGGGTTCGGAAAGTAACCGGGCGTTTCCCTCCCGCCATGACCACCGGCACAAATCTC
>NZ_JBQQCA010000056.1:0-46635 GCF_052246635.1 Streptomyces sp. 6N223
ATCCGGGGAGTGGGAGGGAGGGTCAGCAGGGGTGGACGGGGATGGGTATGGGGATGGAGCTGGATGGGCGGGCGTGGGCGGGCGCGCCGCCGCGCTCGCGGCGTCCGCGCCAGGGGCGCCCGCCGAGGGCTCGGCGCCCGCACGTCGGGGGGCCGCCGGCTCCGCCGCTGGCGCGGCGTCCGACAGCAGGGTGTGGACCGCCGCCAGTGGTGTCGGTGACCATTGCTCGGCGGCGTAGATCTCCTCCAGGCGCGTGGCCGGCGTCGGGACGAGCACGCCCCTCGCACCCGCCGCCCTGGCTGCCGCCAGGTCCGTCGCGATGTCGCCGATGACGGCGGCGCGGCACGGCGGAACGCCCAGCCTGGCGCAGGCCGCGTGGATGAGGCCGGGGGCGGGCTTGCGGCAGGGGCAGCCGTGCTCGGCGGCGTGGGGGCAGACGGCCCACACGTCGAGCTCGCCCAGCAGCTCCTCCACGCGCTCGCGTATCGCCTCCACCGCCCGGCGCGGGACGCGGCCGCGCGCCACGCCCGACTGGTTGGTCACCACGCCGACCGGGATGCCGCGCGCCCGCAGCGCGTCGAGGGCGGCGCGCGCCTGGGGGCGGGGGCGGACGAGGGCGGGGTCGGCGTTGTAGGGGACGTCCTCGATGAGGGTGCCGTCGCGGTCGAAGAGCACCGCGTCGACGCCCGCTCGGCCCGGCCCGCCGCCCGGGCGACGGGCCGGGGTCTTGGGCGGAGGCGGTGCGAGGATCCACGGCCTCAGCGCGGTCGGCGCAGCGGGCGCGGTCGGCGCGGTCGGCGCGGTCAACGACAACCTGCTATCACTCATGAACACCGCAGTTGCCCGATATGACCGAATTAAACGGTGACCATGGCGCGACGCCGCGGTGGACGATCATCCCCGCGAGCCAGTGGGCGACCGCCACCGGCGGGATGACGACGCTGGTGGCCGCCATGCGCCGCACCTCCCGCCCCGTGCGCGGCCCGGGCAGGATGCGGGCCGCCGCGAACTCCGCCGTGCCCGCGAGCCACAGCGCCGCGCACCCCGCCGCCGCCCACCGCCGCCGCGCCGCCGCGGCCGCCACGACCCCCAGCCCCGCGGCCGTCACCGCCACGTGCCGCGGCAGCCGCCCGCGCGGCGCCCCCGCCCGCGACCACCAGCCGCGGCCGTGCAGCCGCGTCATCAGCACGTCGTCGGCGTTCCCCGCCTGGCCGCGCACCGACACCCAGTCGTCGGCGGGCCGGACCGGGTGGGCCGTACGCCGCTCCCCCACCTCCAGCCGCCAGCCGTCGGCCAGCACGCGCAGCGCCAGGTCGGCGTCCTCCCGGAAGGCGCGGCGGAACCGCTCGTCGAAGCCGCCGACCGACTCCAGCGCGGCACGCCGGTAGGCCATGTCGGCGGTGATCCAGCGCGCCGTGGCCAGCCCGGCCGTCGTGCGCTCCCAGTCCGTGGGGCGGCGGTCGTCCGGCAGCGGCACCACGATCCGCGCCTGAACGCCGGCGACCGCCGGGTCCGCAGCCGCCAGGTCGCGGGCGAGGTCGGCCGCCCAGGTCGGGCCGGGCACCACGTCGTCGTCGAGGAACGCCACCCACGGCTCGGACACGGCGCGCCACCCGGCGTTCCGCGCGGCGGCCGGCCCGCCGCCGAGGCCGGGGATCACCTCAACCGCCTCGCCCAGCCCCGGCGGAACGGTCACGGGCAGCGGCGTCGGATCGCTGGGCGGCCGGTCGTCGACGAGCACGATGCGGGACGGCCGCGGCCCTTCCGCGTTCGCCCCCGCGTTCGCCCCCTCGGCCAGCGCCGCCAGGAGCCGGTTCAGGCTCGGCCGCCCGAGGGTGGGGATCACGACCGCGAACGCCGAGGCCTCGCCGCTCACCGGAGCGCCGCCTCTCGGCGCACCACGAACGGCCCCATCGCCAGCACATCCACCGGCGCCGACCCGAAGCACTCCAGCGCGTCGCGCGGGTCGTCCACCATCGGCCGGCCCGCCGTGTTCAGGCTGGTGTTGACGACCACCGGCAGCCCCGTCAGCCGCTCGAACGCCGCCAGCATCCGCCCCGTCAGCGGCTCCGCCGCCGGGTCCACCGTCTGGATCCGGGCCGTGCCGTCCACGTGCACCACCGCCGGGACGCGCTCGCGCCACGCCGGCCGCACCTCGTGGACGAAGAGCATGTACGGGCTGGGCAGCGGCCCGTCGAACACCTCGGCGGCGCGCTCGGCCAGCACCATCGGGGCCACGGGCCGGAACTGCTCGCGGCCCTTGATGTCGTTCAGCCGCTCCAGGTTCCCCGACATGCCCGGGTGGGCCAGCAGCGAGCGGTGCCCCAGCGCCCGCGGCCCGAACTCCGCGCGCCCCTGGAACCACGCCACCACGGCGTTGCCCGCCAGCGCCTCCGCCACCGCGACGGCCACGTCCGGCGGGCGTTCGAAGGGCACGGCCGCCGTCTTCAGCCACGCCTCCAGCTCCGCGTCCGACCAGCTCCGCCCGAGGTCGGCGCCGGCCGGCGGCAGCGGCGCCGACGCGGGGTCGGCGTCGGGGTCGGCGTCGGCGTCGGCGGCGTGCAGCAGGGCTCCGCCGAGCGCGGTCCCCGCGTCCCCCGCCGCGGGCTGCACCCAGACCCGGTCGAAGGGGCCCTCCCGCGCGATCCGCGAGTTCGCCACGCAGTTGAGCGCCACGCCGCCGGCCATCGTCAGCACCCGTTCGTGGGTGCGGCCGTGCAGCCAGCGCGCCAGGTCCAGCAGCGTCTCCTCCAGGACCGCCTGCGCGCTGGCCGCCAGGTCCGCGTGGTCCTCGCTCCAGCTCTCGCCCGGGCGGCGCGGCCGGGTCAGCTCCGCCCACGGCACGCCGCCGGCGGGCGCGCGGAAGCCGCCGTCCCCGGTGGGGTGGACGTGACGCCGCAGCTCGGGCAGGAAGCGCGGCCTGCCGTACGCCGCCAGCGCCATCACCTTGTACTCGTCGCTGGAACGCAGGAAGCCCAGGTGCTCGGTCAGCTCCTCGTAGACCAGGCCGAGCGAGTGCGGCAGCTCCTGGCCGCGCAGCGGCTCCAGCGCCCTGCCCCGGCGCCGGGCGGCCAGGTGCGAGGTCGCCTCGCCCCGCCCGTCCAGCACCAGGACGGCGTTGCTGTCGGCGTCCGGCGCGGCGAAGGCGGCGGAGGCGGCGTGCGCCAGGTGGTGCGGCACGAAGTGCACGATGCCGGGGTCGAGCCCGGGCAGCGCGTCGGCGAGGAACGACGGCGCCTCGCGGGCGTACATCAGCCGCAGGTGGTCCCACGGGTCGTCGAGCCCCATCGCCTCGGCGGGCCGGGCCCGCGCGGGGTCGAAGGAGTAGGTGACGGCGTCCAGGTCCTGCGGGCGGAGCCCGGCCTGGGCCAGGCACCAGGCGGCGGACCGCTCGGGCTGCTCCCAGGCGGCGAAGGGGACCGGCCGCTTGCCGTGCTTGCGGCGCGAGAACCGCTCCTCCTCGGCGGCGGCGACGGTGTGGCCGTCGATGACGAGGGCGGCGGCGGGATCGTGGAAGAGGGCGTTGATGCCGAGCACGCGCATGGGGCCTCCGGGCGGCGTTCGGTGGTGGAGTCGATGGATCGACGGGCGTCGGATCTCCGGGAGATCCGGGAGATCCGGGCGTCAGGCGGCGTTCGCGCCCATGCGCAGCCGCTGCTGGCGTTCGCGGTACCAGGCGATGGTGCGGGCGAGCCCCTCCTCGGCGGGCACGCGCGGCTCCCACTGGAGCTTGCCGCGTGCCAGCGTGATGTCCGGGCAGCGCACGCCCGGGTCGTCGGCCGGGCGCTCCACGAGCCGGATCGGCGAGCGGGAGCCGGTCAGGCGCAGGATGGTGTGGGCCAGGTCGAGCATGGAGATCTCGACGGGGTTGCCGAGGTTCACCGGCCCGCGCAGCTCCGAACCGGCCATCGCGAGGATGCCGGCCACGGTGTCGTCGACGTACGTCAGCGAACGGGTCTGCCGCCCGTCGCCGGTCACGGTGAGCGGCTCGCCGGCGAGCGCCTGGCGGATGAAGGTGGGCACGGCCCGGCCGTCGTGGCCGCGCATGCGCGGCCCGTAGGTGTTGAACAGCCGGACGATGCCGGTGTTGGTGCCGCGCGTCCCCGCCTCCGCCATGGTCAGCGCCTCGGCGAAGCGCTTGGCCTCGTCGTACACGCTGCGCGGCCCGACGGGGTTGACGTTCCCCCAGTACGTCTCGGGCTGCGGGTGCTGCTGCGGGTCGCCGTACACCTCGGAGGTGGACGCCAGGACGAAGCGCGCGCCCTGGCGGCGGGCCACGGCGAGGGCGTTGCGGGTGCCAAGGCTGCCGGTGTCGAGGGTGTGCAGCGGCAGGCGCGCGTAGTCGGCCGGAGAGGCCGGGGAGGCGAGGTGCAGCAGCAGGTCGACGCCGTCGGGCCCGCCGCCGGGGTCGAACGCCTCGCAGACGTCGGCGTGGATCGCGGTGAAGCCGGGACGGTCCCTCAGGTGGGCCACGTTCTCGGGGTCGGCGGTGGACAGGTCGTCGACGCAGGTGACGGCCGTTCCGCGGTCAAGCAACGCCGTGCACAGATGCGAACCGAGGAACCCCGCCCCGCCCGTGACGACCGCATGCCGAAAGCGCATGGCCTCTCCTTCCGTCCTTCCGCTCCTTAGCCGCTTGCCGCGGGCTGCTCCCAAGTACCCACCGCAAAACGCAGCAAACTATGTACTCCTTCCTTTACAGGGATGATTACGGGTACATCGGTGCGGGGATCGGGCGCGGCCCTACCCCGGCTGGGCCGAGAAGCGCAGCGCGAAGTGGTTCAGCGTCACCGGCAGCGGCTGCCGCGGCCGCAGCGGCGTCGGCGGGTCCAGGACGTACGTGTTGTGGGCGAGCAGCGCCGCCAGCCACGTGCTGGCCGTCAGCAGCACGGCGTTCTGCCCCGGGCACCCCGCCGGCCCTCCGCTGAACGGCACGAACGCCGGGTTCCGCTCCGCGCTCCCGTCCAGCCACATCCCGGGCTCGAACGCCCCGCCGTGCGGCTCCGCCGGCTCCGCCCGGTGGAAGTAGGGCGTGTACGCCGCGAAGAGCGTCCCGGCCGGGATGACCGTGCCGCGCCACCTCGTGTCCTCCGTGCTCTCGCGCAGCAGCAGCGGCGTGGTCGGCCACAGCCGCACCGCCTCCAGCACGCAGCCGCGCAGGAAGTCGAGCCGCTGCGGCCGGGTGAGGTCCACGCCGCTGAGCTCGGCCCTGGCCCGCGCCGCCTGCTGCGGGTAAGTGGAGAGCAGGGCCAGGGCCCGCAGCGTGGCGGCGCCCGCCGCGTCGAAGGCGAAGAGCCAGTGCGGCACCTGCCCCACGGGGTCCGTGCCCGGCTCTGCCTCGATGCCGTGGAGCTGCCCGGCGAGGGTGTCCGGCGGCGCCTGGAAGGCGTACGCCTGGAGCCGCAGCAGGAACTCCGCGCGCGACAGGCGCCGCCGAGGTGCGAGCAGCGACCATCCCCCAGGCCCTTGGGGGCCTGGGAGGTGCCCCCATCCCGCCGCCCGCAGCCGCGCGAGCCGGTCCGTCAGCTCCTCGTCCGCCGCCGCGGCCTCGCCCAGCACGATGGCCCGCACCGAACGCCACCACGCGCGGGCGAAGCCGTCCCAGCTCAGGCCGGACTCCACGGCCCGCTGCGCCAACGCCGTCGCCTCGCGCCGGACGCGGGTGACGACCGCCGGGGCGACGGCGTGGACGGGGTGAGGGGCATCCAGGGCCAGCTCGTTGACCCGGCGCCGGGCCTCACGCCGCGGCCCTCGCGTGATCAGCGAGCCGTGCGGCTGGAACTGCTCCAGCGCGCGGCGCTTCTCGCGCGGCGCGGGGCTGAAGGGGCCGGGCGTCTCGCGCAGCACGCGCGCCAGGTCCTCGGGGTCGAGGAGGAGCGCGACCGAGCGCGGGCCCGCCCGCAGCCGCAGCGGGCCGACGCCGTAGCGGGCGCGCAGCTCGCGCACGACGTCGATGGCGGCGTGGTCGGCCTGGCGGCGTTCGGCCCGGGCCATGGCCCAGGGGCGGCGTTGGATCAGGCCCTCGGCGAGGGCGGGGAACAGCAGCCGGGTGGCCGCCCGGGCCTCGTCGGCGAGCGCGGCCTGCGGCAGCACTCCGCCTTCCGGCGGCGCCAGGTGGTGCGGAGGCATGGGCGTTCTCCTCGGCAGGACGTCCTCGGCGCAGCGCGCTCGCGCGGAGCACTCGCACAGAGCACAGGGAGCAAGCGGGCTTCGCAACCTCAGTGTGCACGGCACCGGCACCGCTCACATCTCGGCGTTCGGGCGTTTCTCCTCCCCTCACCGCGGATACCCGGGATTTGCTCGGGCTTTCCCAGGCCGGAGGCGAAAAAGGGAGCGAGAGGGAGCGAGAGGGAGGAAGTCCGCCATGGCGCAAACCGTTGCGGAGCTGATGAGCCGGGATCTCGTCACGGTCCACGAGGACGACACCGTCTCGACGGCCGCCAAGCTCATGCGGCAGAACGACACCGGCGACGTCGCCGTCCTCGACGACGGCCACCTGATCGGCATCGTCACCGACCGGGACATCACGGTCCGGGTCGTCGCCGAGGATCTGCCCGCGACGACGCAGGTGGGCGACGTGGCCAGCGAGAGTGACATCGTCACCGTCACGCCCCGGGCCACCCTCGACGAGGCGACGTCCCTGATGCGCGAGCACGCCATTCGCCGGCTTCCGGTTCTGGAGGAGGGCGAGCTGGTCGGCATGCTCAGCATCGGCGACATCGCGATCGAGCAGGATCCCCGTTCCGGCCTCGCCGACATTTCCGCGGCCGAGCCGAACAAATAAGCAATTGAACAATATAGACAACGGGATGAACAACGGGAGCCGATCGTGTCCTACGGCGAATTCATGTCGATCGTGCGGCAGCGCGGCGGCTATCAGACGGACGAGGCGAAGCAGGTCACCGAGGCCGTTCTCACGACGCTCGGCGAGCGGCTGCCCCGGTCAACCGGCCAGCACCTGGCCGACCAGCTTCCCACGCCCCTGGACGAGGCGGTGGAGAACGCCCCCGACGGTGCGGGCCGGAGCTGGGGCGTGGACGAGTTCGTCAGCCACGTCGCCGCCCACACCGGCGACGACGAGGAGACGGCGCTGACCCACACGCGCGTGGTGTTCTCCGCGCTCTCCGACCAGATCACGGGCGGCGAGATGAACAAGCTGCTCAGCCAGCTCCCCTCCGGGTACGCCGAGCTGTTCGGCTACTCCGAGCTGGCCTGATGGGGGTCGCCTGATGGCGGTCAGATCCGTCCTCGTCCCCCGGCCGCCCGAGGCGGTCTGGTCGGTGCTGTCCGACCCCCGCGCCTACGGGCGGTGGGTGGTGGGAACCCACGACTCCGAGCCGCTGACCCGCGACTGGCCGGCGGAGGGCTCGGCGCTGCGTTACGCCGTGAGGGCCGGCGTCCGCAGGGTGACGGGCCGGACGGTGGTGCGGCGCTGCGAGCCCGGGCGGCAGCTCGAACTGGAGGCCCAGATGCCCAGGCCGGGCGTGGGGCGCCTGCGCATCTCCATCGACATCCGGCCCTGGGGCGACGAGACGCTCGTGATCGTCGACGAGCACCCGCTGGCCGGCGCCGCGGGACGGCTGCACAACCCGCTCTCCGAGCTCGCCCTCCAGATCCGGCACCGGCACATGCTGCAACGCCTGACCCGGGTCGTCGAGGAAGCCGAGCACGCCGGCGAGACCGCCTGAACCGGGTTTGCCCCGAAACGCGCGGGTACCCGCAGGCAGCACCAATACCAACACAGCACCAGCACGGCGTCGGACGAATACGGAGCAGGTCATGCGCGTGGTGATCGTGGGGGCGACGGGAAACGTGGGCAACGCCCTGGTCAGGTCGCTGGCGGGCGACGAGCAGGTCTCCGCCGTGCTCGGCCTGGCCCGCCGCGTCCCGGACTGGCCCGTGGAGAAGACCTCGTGGGGCCGCGTGGACCTGCGGGACGCGGACGCCGAGGCCCAGCTGACGCGGCACTTCCAGGGCGCCGACGCCGTCGTGCACCTGGCATGGCTGCTTCAGCCCTCCCGCGACCCCGTCACCACCTGGCGGGCGAACGTGCTCGGCACCGAACGCCTGCTGCGCGCCGTCGCCGCCGCCGGCGTGCCCGCGCTGGTCTGCGCCTCCTCCGTCGCGGCGTACGCCCCCGGGCCCAAGGACCGCGCGGTGGACGAGAGCTGGCCCACGCACGGCTGGCCGGCCGCCGCGTACAGCCGCGAGAAGGCGTACGTCGAACGCCTGCTGGACGTCTTCTCCCTCGAACACCCCGAGGTGCGCGTGGTCCGCATGCGGCCCGGCTTCATCTTCTCCCGCGAGTCCGCCGCCGAACAGCGGCGGCTGTTCCTCGGCCCGCTGCTGTTCGGCCCCATGGTGCGGCCGGACCTGAGCCCGGTCGTGCCCTCCATCGCCGGCCTGCGTTTCCAGGTGCTGCGCGCCAGCGACGCCGCCGAGGCGTACCGCCTGGCGGTGACTGGCGAGGCGCGCGGGGCGTTCAACCTCGCCGCCGAGCCGGTCGTGGACGCCGCCGTGCTGGGCCGCTTCTTCCACGCCCGCACGCTGCGGCTGCCGCGCCCGCTGGTGCGCGGCGCCATGGCCGCCGCCTGGCGCACCCGGCTGGCGCCCGCGCCGCCGCAGCTGTTCGACACGCTGGTGCGGCTGCCGGTCATGGACTGCTCGCGGGCGGCCGACGAGCTGGGCTGGTCCCCGCGCCACACCGCGGAGGAGGCGCTGTCGGACCTGCTGTACGGGCTGCGCCACCGCACCGGCATGGAGACGCCGCCGCTGACCCCCCGCCTGCCGCACGGCCGGCGCGACGAGTTCGCCACCGGCGTCGGCAAACGCCCATAGTCACGATGGTTAGGAGCTCGCGATGACGACCTACGGCTACTTCCTCTCCAGCGAAGACCACGGCCCGCGCGCCCTCGTCGAGCAGGCCCGCATGGCCGAACACGCCGGATTCGAGGCGCTGTGGATCTCCGACCACTACCACCCGTGGCTCGATGTCCAGGGCCACAGCCCGTTCGTGTGGACCACCATCGGCGCGCTGGCCGAGGCGACGCGGCTGCCGGTGGAGACGGCGGTGACCTGCCCGACCGTACGCATCCACCCCGCCGTCATCGCGCAGGCCGTCGCGACCAGCGCGGTGATCCTCGAAGGGCGGTTCCGCTTCGGCGTGGGCAGCGGCGAGGCGCTCAACGAGCACATCCTCGGCACCCACTGGCCGCGCGCCGCCGTGCGGCAGGAGATGCTGGAGGAGGCGGTGGGCGTCATCCGGCGCCTGCTGACGGGCGAGCGCGTCAACCACCGCGGCCGGCACTACACGGTCGAGAACGCCCGCCTCTACACCGTGCCGGACGAACCGGTCCCGATCGACGTCTCCGCCTACGCCCCGGCCGCCGCCGAGGTGGCCGCCGTGATCGGCGACGGCTTCATCACGGTCGGGCCCGACGCCGAGCTGCTGCGGCGCTTCCGCGAGGCGGGCGGCAACGGCAAGCCGGCCGCCTGCGGCATCAAGGCCTGCTACGACCAGGACCGCGACCGCGCGACCGCCATGGTGCACGGGCGCTGGCCGAACATGTTCCTGCCGGGCGAGCTGGCCGCGGTGCTGCCGGAGCCCGCGCACTTCCGGCAGGCCACCAAGCTCGTGACGGAGCAGCACGTCCGCGACAGCCCTCTTCCGCTCGGCGACGACCCCGAGGCCCACGTGCGCTCGCTGAAGGCCTGCGCCGACGCCGGGTACGACCGCGTCTACGTCAACCAGATCGGCGACGACATGGAGGGCTTCTTCGACCTCTACCGCACGAAGGTGCTGCCGCAGCTCTCCTGAACGAGCCTGAACTCGCCCGCCCCCTCCGCCCCCGCCCGCGGAGTTGACCGCCGCTCCCCTTCTCGTCGACGTACTCCACCGCGTTCCGCTATCCATGAGATACATGTGAAATCATGCATCTCATGGATAGCGGAGGCGAGGACAAACGTGAGGCGGCGTACGGCCCCGAGGGCCGTGGTTTCTACGGCGCCGTGACCGTCAGCGAGCGCGGACAGGTCGTCATCCCGGCACAGGCGCGGCGGGACCTGGGGATCGAGCCCGGGGACAAGCTGCTGGTGCTGGCCGACCCGAAGGAAGGGCTCGCCCTGGTGAAGATCGACCAGCTGCTGCGCAGGCCGCTCGGCCCCATGGGCCTGCTGCGGCACCTCCAGGAGGGAGAAGGGGAGGCGTGACCGCGGTCGTTCGCTGCGATGAACTCCGCAAGAGCTACGGGGAGTTGCGCGCCGTCGACGGCGTGTCCTTCGAGGTCCGCGAGGGCGAGATCTTCGGGATGATCGGCCCCAACGGCGCGGGCAAGACCACGCTGATGGAGTGCGTCGAGGGGCTGCGCGTCCGGGACTCCGGCACGGTCGAGGTGCTGGGCCTGGATCCCGAACGCCACACCCGCGAGGTGCGGGAGCGGACCGGGCTCCAGCTCCAGTCCTCGGCGTTGCCCTCCCGCATCAAGGTCGGCGAGGCACTGGAGCTGTTCGCCTCCTTCTACCGCAGGCCCGCCGACTGGCGGGCGGTCCTCGCCCGCCTCGGCCTCACGGAGAAGGCATCCTCCTACGTCGAGAAGCTGTCGGGCGGCCAGCGCCAGCGCGTCTTCATCGCGCTCGCGCTGATCAACAACCCGGAGGTCGTCTTCGTCGACGAGATCACCACCGGCCTCGACCCGCAGGCGCGGCTCGCGGTCTGGGACGTCATCCGCGACATCCGGGACCAGGGCTCCACCGTCTTCATGACCACGCACTTCATGGAGGAGGCCGAACGCCTCTGCGACCGCGTCGCGATCGTCGACAAGGGCCGGATCGTGGCACTGGACACCGTGCCCGGGCTCATCGGCTCGCTCGACGCGCGGAGCAGGGTGAGCTTCGCGCTCGACGGCGCGGCGACGGCCCCGGCGGACCGGCTGCGGGCGCTGCCGGAGGTCGCCGGCGTTGAGGAGGCCGAGGGCCGGGTCGTGGTGCGCGGCAGCGGCGACCGCTTCGCGCAGCAGGTGATGGCGGTGCTGGCGGAGGCCGACCTGACGGTGCGGGACTTCCGGTCCGAGCAGCCCAGCCTGGAGGACGTGTTCCTGTCCCTGACGGGCCGGCGCATGAGGGAGGCGGCGTGAACCCGGCGTTCGGCAGGCTGCTGAGCGTGCAGACGAAGCGGGCGCTGCGGGAGCCGGCGGCCGTGTTCTTCATGGTGGCCTTCGCGCCGCTGTTCGTCCTCGTCATGGGCGTGATCTTCGGCAACGACCCGCGCCCGGAGTTCGACGACAAGGGCTACATCGAGACGAACCTGGCGAGCTTCACGTCGATCGTGATCGCCATCGCGGGCTTCCTGATGATCCCCGTGGACGTCATCACGCAGCGCGAGAGCGGGGCCCTGCGCCGCTTCCGGGCCACGCCGCTGCGCCCGGGAATGTATATCGCGGCGGATGTGGTGGTGCGTTTCACCATCCTGCTGCTGAGCGTCTCCGCGATGTTCGCGCTCGGCATTCTCGCCTTCGACTCCGAATTCGACGGCAGCATCGTGAGCATGATACTGGCGGTCGTCCTCGGCATCTTCGCCTTCCTGGCGGTCGGCTACGCCCTCGCCGCCGCGCTGCCCTCGCCCGGGGCGGCCCAGGGAATGGGCAACATGCTCACGTATCCGCTGATCGTGCTGTCGGGCGGGGCGGTACCGCTCGACGTGCAGCCGGAGGGCGTGCGGGATATTTCGCAGTTCTCGCCGCTGACGCAGCTGGTGGAGTTCCTGAACAGCCTCTGGGAAGGCGAAAGCTGGTCGGAGAACTGGGTGCCGGTGGTGGTGCTGGCGGGCCTGCTCGTCGCTGCGACGGCGGTGGCGGCGCGTTTCTTCCGTTGGGAATAGCTGGGAAGAGCCGGGAAGAGCCAGGGAGAGCCGGAAGAGGACTGTGTCATGTCAGCAAGGATGACCCCGCTGCGCACGCCGGAACGCACCTACCGGAGCCACTTCACGGACAGCACGCACTGGAACGCGTACGAACCCCGCCCCGGCGACGTCGTCATCTCCACCCCCTTGAAGGTGGGCACCACGTGGGCGCAGCGCATCACGGCCGCGCTCGTCTTTGGCGGCCCCGAGCTGCCGGGCCCGCTGATGAGCATCAGCCCCTGGCTCGACTGCACGTACTACCCCCTCGTGATGCAGCTGATGGGCCTGGAGGCGCAGGACCACCGCCGCTTCATCAAGACGCACCTGCCGGTGGACGCCCTGCCGGTCTACTCCGAGGTGAGGTATCTGGTGGTCGGCCGCGACCTGCGGGACGCGGCCGTCTCGACCTTCAACCACGCGCGGGGCGTCGTCGGCCATGCGGAGGCCAGCCCCCTGGAGGTCCCGAAGGGCGACGACGTGTACACGCCGCAGCTGCCGAAGATCCCGGAGGAGGTGCGGAAGTTCTGGCGGAGGTACTTCACGCGCAGCGCCTTCCCGTGGGAGTCCGACGGCTGGCCGTACAACTCGCCCACGCGCCACCTGGCGTCGTGGTGGGAACTGCGGGAGGAGCCGAACGTGCTCCTGCTGCACTACCAGGACATGCTGGACGACCTGGACGCGCAGATGCGGCGGGTCGCGGCGTTCCTCGACGTCCCGGTCGACGAGGGGGTGTGGCCCGAGCTGGTGACGTCCTGCACCTTCTCCGAGATGAAGGCGAAGAGGGACGAGATGTGGAGCGGGCGGCTGGGGAGCTCGCTGTCGTCCTTCGAGTTCTTCCACAAGGGGGAAAGCGGCCAGTGGCAGGACGTCCTGACGGACGAGGACCTGGCGTTGTACGAGGCGGCGATGGAGCGGATCCCGGCGGACCTCCGCGCCTGGCTGGAACACAGCGCGTAGCAGACCGGCGATCCAGGCGAGGCGGTCGCGGGGCTACGCGCGGTGGTACTGGACGGGAGTGGAGACGCGGCCGCCGAGCTCGGCGGCGGCGTGGCGTGGCCAGTACGGGTTGCGCAGGAGTTCGCGGCCCAGGAGGACGGCGTCGGCCATGCCGGTGGCGAGGATGTCCTGGGCCTGGATCGCATCGGTGATCAGGCCGACGGCCGCCACGGGCATGCCGGTCTCGTTGCGTACGGCCCCGGCGAAGGGCACCTGGTAGCCGGGGCCGGCTTCGACCTTGGCGTCCGGGGCGATGCCCCCGGTGGAGACGTCCATCAGGTCCACTCCGTGGGCCTGGAGTTCCTTGGCCAGCCGGACGGTGTCGTCCGACGTCCAGCCCTCGCGGTCGTCATCCGGGTTCTCCGTGAGCCAGTCGGTTGCGGAGACGCGGAAGAAGACGGGCAGTTCCTCGGGCCACACCGCGCGGACGGCGTCGACGACCTCCAGAGGGAAGCGGATCCGGCCCTCGAAGGAGCCGCCGTAGGCGTCGGTGCGGTGGTTGCTGTGAGGGGAGAGGAATTGGTGGATCAGGTAGCCGTGGGCGCCGTGGATCTCGACGACCTGGAAGCCGGCTTCGAGCGCGCGTCGGGCGGCGTCGGCGAACTGCTGGACGAGCCCGCCGATCTGCTCCTCGGTGAGTTCGTCCGGCCTGGTCGACGTCGGGGCGAAGGGGATGGCGCTGGGGCCGACCGGCCGCCAGCCGTGGGGTTCGTCCGGCGCGATCTGGCGTCCGTGGTCGACCCAGGTGCGCTCGGTGGACGCCTTGCGGCCGGCGTGGGCGAGCTGGATGGCGGGGACGGTGCCCTGCGCCTTCAGGAAGGAGGTGATGCGCTGGAAGGCCGCGGCCTGGGTGTCGTTCCAGATGCCGAGGTCGTAGGGACTGATGCGGCCCTCGGGACTGACGGCGGTGGCCTCCGTGATGATCAGCCCCGCGCCGCCGGTGGCGCGTGCCGCGAGGTGGGCGAAGTGCCAGTCCGTCGGGGCCCCGGCCACGTCGCCGTCCGGCGCGGCGCTGTACTGGCACATCGCCGCCATCCAGATGCGGTTGGGGATGGTCAGTGACCTGACGGCGTAGGGGGTGAAGAGGGTGGTGCTCACGTTGAACTCCTCGTGAGGCGGCCAGCATTGATGCAGATGCGCTTTATCTTCGCGCACAATAGTTGCAGGCTCCGTTATATGCAAGCGCGGGCTATCCGCTCGGAGTGACGGAGGACGCAGGAGCGATGACGCCGCCCACCCCCCAGGGGACGGGGGGCGGGCGGCGGGGGGCGGGGGCGGGCAGGTCACATGGCCATGCCGCCGTCGACGCGGATGACCTCGCCCGTGATGTAGGAGGACTCGTCGCTCGCGAGGAAGGCGACCAGGCCCGCCACCTCCTCCGCCCGGCCGAAGCGGCGCATCGGGATGGGGTCGAGCCGCTTCGGGTCGTCGACCATGTCCTCGGTCATGTCGGTCGCGATGATGCCCGGGGCGATCGCGTTGCAGCGGACATTGCGTTCGGCGAGTTCCTTCGCGATCGTCTTCGTCAGGCCGATCAGGCCCGCCTTGGCGGAGGCGTAGTTCGCCTGGCCCGCGCTGCCGAAGACTCCGGCGACGGAGGAGATGTTGATGATCGAGCCGCTGCGGCGGCGGATGAAGCCGAAGTAGCAGCTCTTGATCATGTGGAACGCGCCCTTGAGGTTCGTGTTGATGACCGCGTCGAAGTCCTCCTCCCTGATGGACGCGGCCAGGCCGTCGCGGATGATGCCGGCGTTGTTGACCAGGACGTCGACCGGGCCCAGGTCCGTCGTGACGGACTTGACGGTCTGTGCCGTCCGGTCCGGGTCGGCGACGTCGCAGCGGTAGGTCCGGGCGGTGACGCCGAACGCCTCCGCCTCTGCCTGCGTCTGCTTCGCGCTCGCCTCGTCGCTGGCGTAGACGATCGCGACGGACGCACCCTCCCGGGCGAGCCGCAGCACCATCGCCTTGCCCAGGCCACGGGAGCCGCCCGTGACGACGGCCACCTTCCCGGAGAGCTTCACTCCGCCTCCCCGCCCTCGCAGATGATCGCGACGATGTCGCCGATGTTCCTCGCCTCGCCGAACCTCACCATCGGCAGCGACACGTCCAGCTGCTCCATGGTCTCGGTGATGATGTCGGCGCGGTCGATGGAGTTGGCCCCGAGGTCGCGCAGGCTGTCGGCGAGGGTGACCGCGCTGACGTCCGCCTCCATGATCTCGGCGAAGACGGACTTCAGGGTTTCGAAGGTCTTTTCCTGGGTGATGGTGCTCATCCCTTTTTCTTTCTGATTTCTTTCTGAGGCGGGTTATTCGCCGTAGCGGGTGATGAGGAGTTCCTTGACCTCGGGCTGGTGGAAGGTGACCTCGTGCATGGCCAGCTCTTGCTCCACGACGCCGGGAAGGCGTTCGCGCAGGTCACGCACCAGGTGGTCCTTCAGGGTGACCAGGGAGGCGCGGGGCTTCTCGGCCAGGTTCTGGGCCAGTTCGAGCGCGGCGGGCAGCACCTCCTTGCGCGGCCTCACCTCGAAGGGAACGCCGCGCTCCGCCAGTTCGGCGCCGCGGAAGGTGCGGCCGGTGAGGAGGAAGTCCTCGGCGAGGGGGAGGCCGAGCTTCGCCGGGAAGACGCAGGTGGAGCCGAAACCGGGGGTGAAGCCGTACTTCATGAAGTTCGCCGTGTAGATCGACTCCCGGGCCAGGATCACGAAGTCCGCGAACAGGCCCATCGACAGGCCGCCGCCCACCGCGTGGCCCTGCATCGCGGAGACGACGGGGATCGGGCAGTCCAGCGGCATGGAGTAGACGTTCGGCTGCCCGTCGGAGGTCAGGAAGGTGGAGTTGCCCGCCTGGATGTCGAGCAGCGCCTCGCGCGTGCCGCCGGAGCAGAAGTAGTTGCCGTAGCCGGTCAGGACCAGGACCTTGTAGCGCTCGTCGGACCGGACCCGCGCGAAGGCGCGGCCCAGGCCGGCGAGCAGGTCCATGGTGAAGGTGTTCTTGTGAGCCGTGTCCCGCATGGTGACCAGGGCGACGGCGGGGTGGGGCTCCGTCACCGTGACCACGTCGTTCAGAGCCACTCGTACTCCCGGTGGAACTCGTTGATGCGCCGCAGCACCAGCCGCCCGCTGCCGGTGATGGCGTCCAGCACCTCGGGGATGACGTCCAGCCGCAGCTCGGCGTTGCGCGTGCCGAACGCCGTCGCCTCGTTCTCCTTCATCAGCAGCGTGTACTGGTCCATGCTCAGCTCGTAGCGGTTGTCGAGGACCTTCTCGATGCCCATGGCCCGCACCCGCTCCTGGCTCTCGCGCGTCGCGACGCCGCTGTAGAACTCCGAGCAGCAGCCCGAGCCGTAGGAGAAGATCCCCAGGCGGCGGGGGGTGGTGAAGTCGCCGTGGGTGATGGCGGACAGCAGGTTCAGGTAGACGGAGCCGCCGCAGATGTTGCCGACGCGCTGGCAGTAGGTGAGGCCGGGCAGGACGCGGCGTTCGAAGTCCGCCTCGATGGCCGCCGCCTTCGCCTTCGCCACGCGCCGCATCATCGTGCGGTGGGCGCCCTTGACCATGCCGCCGAAGGGCGTGTGGAAGGACAGGTAGTCGAAGGTCGTGGCGTAGTCGACCCCGTCCACCTTCCGCTCGTACGCCCGGTACGCGGCCTGGCAGCAGTCCAGGTAGGACATCAGCGACAGGTCGGCGTTCCCGGCCTCGCTGTCGGGGATGGGGCGGCAGGTGTCCATCACCTCATAGCCGTAGAGGCCGTTGGCCCCGACATCGACGCCGAAGACGCGCGGGGTGTCGCTGACCAGCATGGCCACCGCCCCCGCGCCGCCGCTGGGCTCGGCGAAGGACCAGTCGGCCTGGAGCGGGCCCTCGCCGCCGTCGTCCACCGCGTGGAACTTCGCCATGTCGGTGGCGACGACCAGGGCCTTCGCGCCCGGGGAGACCTGGGAGAGGACGAAGCTGACGGCGGTCTGGAAGCCGGCCGTGCCCGAGTAGCAGGCGTTCTTCACCTCGAAGAGGCGGCAGTGGCGGCCGAGATGGAGATGGTCGTGGACGTAGGTGCTCAGCGACTTGCCGAAGTCGATGCCGGACTCGGTGCAGGTCACCAGCATCTCGATGCTGTCCCGCTCCTCCTGGCCGAGCGCGTCCACGAGCGGCTTGGCGGCGTTGACCGCGAAGGACACCGGGTCCTCGAAGGGCAGCGCCACCGACTTCTGGTGCATGAGGAGGTTCTCGAAACGCTCGGTGTCCAGCCGCCGGTAGCGGGCCAGCGACGCGACATCGACGTACGTCGAGCCGCCGTAGAAGTTGATCGCCTCGATGCCGGCGGTATTCATTCCGCACCCCCGACGGCGGCCAGCAGCTCGGCGCGGATCAGCGTCAGCAGCCGGGCCTCCGACTGGTTCCTGTTGATGAACTGGTGGTCGCCGGCCATGGTGTGCAGCGTGAAGGAGCCTGTGGTCATCGCCTCCCACAGCTTCGTCTCCTCCGAGGCCACCCAGTCGTCCACGCCGTGGAACGCCGTGATCGGCACCGCGAACGTCTCCTTCTCGTCGTGCTGGTAGCGGTCGATCAGCGAGCACGCCGCCAGCAGCTGCGGCAGCGTGGCGCGGGTCTCGGCCTCGCCGTAGTCCCAGCCCTGCTGGTACGCCCGGATGACGGCGTTGACCGTCTCCGGGTCGTGCCGGATCTCCTCGTAGGTCGGGACGTGCGTCATGCCGTGCTGCCCCACCTCGTGGAGGATCTTCTGGATGCTGGGGTTCGGCCCGGCGGGCGCGGCGAAGCCGGAGACGAACGCGCGGACGAAGCGGGCGCCCGCGTTCAGGCCCAGGCGGTGGGCGAGGCGGAAGGAGAACAGCGCGCCCCAGCTGTGGCCGAAGGAGGCGCAGGGCAGGTCCAGCAGGGCGGGGTCGACGACCTTCTCCATGGTCTCCATGAAGGCGTCGATGTCGGCCGGCGGCCGCTCGTCCAGCCGCTTGGCGTCCAGGCCCGGCAGCATGATCGCGCACACGTCCACCTCGGGCCCGAGCTGCTCCTGCCAGTCGTCGAACAGGTCGGCGTTGCGGTAGCCGTTCGGGAAGCAGAACAGGCGGATCTTCGCCTCGGGCCTCGCCTCGTGGCGGTAGATCCAGTGCGAGGGGCTCAGGTCGCCGTCGTACGCCTTGGTCTGGGCGTCGCGCAGGGTGCCGGTGCCGCCGGGCAGCAGGTCGACCAGCTTCTCCGACAGCTCGTTCAGGTCGGTGCTCTTGACCAGGTCGGCGAAGGAGATGTCGACGGCCAGCAGCTCGGCCGTCCTGTTGTAGAACGTCAGGCCCGTCATGGAGTCCAGGCCGAAGTCGCGCAGCGGCCGGCCGGGGCTGACCTCGTCGGGCTCCATCTCCAGGATGACCGCGAGCAGGCCGCCGACGTAGTCCAGCACCATGGGCCGGCGGCGCTCGGCGTCGGCGTGGACGTAGCGCATCAGGAAGTCGCGGTCCTCGCCGCCCTTGCCGACCGACTCGCCGTCCATCATGGCCTTGAGCGCGCCGAGCTTCTCCTCGTCGAACTCCTTCAGCCGGATGCGGCCGACCGACACCAGCGTCGCGCCGTCGCCGTCGACCAGGCGGAGGGCGCCGGCGATCTCTTCCTTCTCGGCGTCGAACTCCGGCATCCGGACGGCGGCGAACAGCTCCGTGGCGTCGGTACGCGGCCGCAGGACGATGTCGTCCATCTCGGCCACCATGTACTTCTTGCCGCCGGGGGTGCGATCCACGGCCAGGTAGTTGCAGGACTGGGCGCAGCTGTCGAGAACGCCGGGGTGGAAGCCGAGGGCGTAGGAACGCTTCGCGGCCGGGCCCTCGGGCATCGCGAAGCGGATGAGGCCCTCGTGGCCGGCCCGCCGGTGCCACGCCTCCGCGACCCAGCGCACGGCCGGGCCGAAGTAGAAGCCCCGGTCCTGTTCGAGCGGCCGGTAGAAGTCCTCGGCGGTGACGTGCTCGCCCTCCTTGGCGGTGGCGAGGGGCAGGGGCTCGTCGCTCTGCCGAGCCGCCTGCCGAGCCGCCCCCGCCTCGGCGATCACGCCCCGCACGTTGAGGTCCCAGCCGTCGGCGCCGGCGTTCCTGCTGTGGAAGCGGAACTCGTGGGCGCCTTGGGCGCCGTCCGCGCCGTCCGCGCCGTCCGCGCCGGGCTCCCGGGCCTCCAGGACCAGCAGCACCTCCTTCACGTCGCCGGCCAGCACCATCAGGGCGCTCATGAACGCCATGTCACGGATCCGGACCGGCCGCTCGCCGTACAGCTCCGCCGCGACCGCCCTCAGCATCTCCAGGTAGTAGCCGACGTGCAGCACGCCGGAGTTGTCGCGCAGCTCGGGGAAGTTGTCGTGCGTGAAGGTGTACAGGTACTGCTTCTCCTTAACCGGCAGGTTCAGCACCTGCCCCTGGAGCCCGTCGCGGGACAGCGCGCCCGCCAGCCGCGCCTGGAGGCTCTCGGCGGCCGGGTCGGGCGCGGCGGCGCCGGCCAGCCAGTGGCGGGTGGGCTCGAAGGGGTAGTTCGGCAGCATCAGCTTGCGCCGCCCCTGCCCGGCGTAGTGGGCCTCCCACCGCGGGGTGGAGCCGAGCACGGTGAGCTGGGCCAGGCAGCGCAGCAGCGTGTCCAGCGGCTCGCCCTCGTGGGCCGGCCGGAGCGTGACCACGTCCCTGAGGTCCAGCCGGTCCAGCAGCGCCTCGACGCGGGGGGCGCCGCCCAGCTCGACGAAGAAGCGGTAGCCCTGCTCGTACAGCGACTCCACGCCCTCGCCGAAGCGGACGGGCGCGGTGAGGGCGTGCGCGTGGAAGTCCTCCCGCAGCGCGGCCGGTTCGTGGCTCGTCCGGAGGGTGTGCGGCGACTGGTAGCGGCTGGCGGGCTTGGCGTAGGTCTCGCCGGCGACGCTCTCGCGCCAGGCGGCGGCCTGCCCCTGGTACGCCGCCGAGGGCCAGGCGCCGGTCTCCTCGGTGACCTGGGCGCCGGCCTCGGCGAGCGAGGCGCCGACCTGCTCGATGGCCTGCGGAGGGCCGGAGATGACGCGCTCGGCCGGGGCGTAGACGGCCGAGACGTGCACGTCGCCCTGCCAGTCGCGCAGCACCGAGTCGAACGCCTCCTGCTCCAGCACGACGCGGGCGAAGGCGACGGGATCGGCGGCGGCCTGCCGGGCGGCGCCGAGGGCGAGGACGTGCCGGGCGGCGGCCTCCAGGCTCAGCACGCCGGAGACGACGGCGGCGACCAGGGAACCGGTGCGCTCTCCGAAGGTGATCTCGGGCGTCACGCCGTAGGACTCCAGCAGCTTCGCCAGGGCGTACTCGGCGGCGAAGAGCCGCGCCTCCTCGCCGTTCTCGTCTTTCTCGTCCCCGAACGCGGCGAGGGCGGCGTCGTGCGCCTCGCGGAACGCCGGGAAGAGCTCGGCGAGGCCGCGCGCGACCCGGAGGGTCTCCCCCGCGTCGCCGCCGAAGACGAACGCCAGCTTCGGCGGGATCTTCTCGTCGGTCCGCGCGGTGTACGCCGCGCCGCCGGCGAGGGTGGTGAAGAGGGTGCGCTTCGCGTTGTAGCGGTTGGCACCCTGGCTGCTGCCGAGGATGACGCGGTCGTCCGAGTAGATGGTGTCGTTGTCGTCCCACTCCTGAAGCACCGCGCGGAAGCCCTCCTGGAGGTCCGCCGCGCCGCGGCCGAGGAAGACCGCGCGGTGGGTGAAGGCCGAACGGCAGGCGTTCGCCGTGAAGCACAGGTCCTCGACGCTGGTCTCGGGATGGGCGGCGAGGTGGTCGGCGTACCGCTGGATCTGCGTGACGAGGTGCTTCTCGTCGGTGGCGGAGAGTGTGAGCAGGGAGGAAGCCAGCTCGGGCCGCGCGTCACCAGGCGTCGCACCCTGCGGCGCCTCGGAGAGGATCATGTGGGCGTTGGTGCCGCTGAAGCCGAAGGAGCTGACGGCCGCGTACCGGGTCCGGCCGGGCGTGGCGGGCCACGGCCGCGGGCCGTCGGGGAAGACGAAGGCGTCGGCGAGCGGCCTGATGCGGGGGTTGAGCTCGCTCAGGCCGGTGATGGGCGGGATCTCGCCGTGGTGCAGGCACAGCACGGTCTTGATGAGGCTGGCGACGCCCGCGGCCGACTCCAGGTGGCCGATGTTGCCCTTCACCGCGCCCAGCACCAGCCGGCGGTCGGGAGCTTCGCCGTAGACCTGGTGGATGGCGTCGATCTCGATCGGGTCGCCGAGGAGGGTGCCGGTGCCGTGCGTCTCGACGTAGCCGACGGCCTCGGGGGCGACGCCGGTGTTGGCCAGGGCCTGGGACAGCACCGCCTTCTGGGCGCGGCCGTTGGGCACGGTCAGGCCGCTGGACTCGCCGTCGTTGTTGACCGCGCCGCCGTGGATGAGGGCGTAGATGGTGTCGCCGTCGCGCCGCGCGTCCGACAGGCGCTTGAGGACGACGACGCCGGTGCCCTCGCCGCGGCCGTAGCCGTCGGCCGCGGCGTCGAACGGCTTGGAGCGGCCGTCCTGGGCGAGGGCGTTCATCATGCACAGGGACGACATGACGCCCGGCGCCAGCATCAGGTTGACGCCGCCGGCCAGCGCCATGTCGCACTCGCCGCGGCGCAGGGACTCCACGGCCGTCTGGGTGCCGACCAGGGAGGAGGAGCAGGCGGTGTCGATGGACAGGGCCGGGCCGTTCCAGCCGAAGGCGTAGGAGATGCGGCCCGAGGCGATGGAGGAGGTGGTGCCGATGCCGATGTACTCGTTGAGGTCGGCGGAGTGCCGCACGAGCTGGGCGTACTCGGAGTTGCTCGAGATGCCGACGAAGACGCCGGTGGAGCTGCCGCGCAGCTCGCCCGGGTGCTGCCCGGCGTTCTCCAGCGCCTCCCAGCAGACCTCCAGCAGCTGCCGCTGCTGCGGGTCCATGGCGCCCGCCTCACGGGGCGAGATCTTGAAGAAGCGGCCGTCGAACTCCGCCACGTCGTCGTCGAGGAAGTTGCTCTCCCGGACGTAGATCTTCCCGGGCCGGCCCGGCGCCGGGGCGTAGTAGTCCGCGACGTCCCAGCGGTCGGCGGGCACGTCGCGGACGCCGACGCCGCCGTCGCGCAGGAACGACCAGAACTTCTCGGGCGTGTCGCACCCGCCGGGGAAGCGGCATGCCAGGCCGACCACGGCGACCGGCTCGGTGCGGGCGTTGGCGGCGTTGGTCGCCTCGTCCAGCTGGCGGCGCAGGGTCTGGATGGTGAGGACCGACTGCTTCAGTACCTCGCTGGTGTTGCTGGTCTTCGGCTTCGGCTGCTCGCTCATGCCGCATCGGCCCCCTCGTTCATAGTGATGTCGATTTCCTTCTGGAGCAGGGCGACGAGGTCCTGCTCGTCCATGGCGTCGATGGCCGCCGTGCCGGCTTCCGCCAGTCCGGTCTCGGTCGTGGTGGTGGGTGGTTCGCCGGGTGGTTCGAGGGGCAGCGTCGTCGCGATGTCGGCCTCGGGGACGCCGAGCATGCGCGTGATCTTCCCGATGTCGCCCTTGACGGTGACGACCTGCGGATGGGCCAGCCCCAGGCCGGTGCGCAGCGCGTGCCAGCCGTCGGGGCCGTCGAAGACGACCGTCCCCAGGCGGCCGCGCATCCACGTCAGGATCGCGTCGCTGGTCTCCATGCCGCCGGTGCGCCAGAAGGACCAGTTGACGGACAGGGTGCGGCCGGAGCGCTCGCCGCGCTCGCGCCGCCGCTCGCGGTGTTCGGCGAAGGCGTCCAGGAAGGCGTTGGCGTAGCAGTAGTCGCTCTGCCCGAAGTTGCCCATCACCGCCGCGAGGGAGGAGAAGAGGACGAAGCAGTCCAGCGGCTCGTCCTTCAGCGCCTCGTCGAGGTGGCGGGTGCCGGACACCTTGGCCCGGAGCACCTCGGCCATCTCCCCGGGCGTCTTGTCCTCGATCGAGCCGTCCCGCAGGGCCCCGGCGGCGTGGATGACGCCGTTGATCCGGCCGTAGCGGGACTTCACCTCGGCGACGAGCGCGGCCACGGCGTCGCGGTCGCCCACGTCGGCCCGCAGGTAGACCGCCTCGCCCGCGCCGGCGCCCGCGCCCGCGTCCGCGTCCGCGTCCCACGCCAGGGCTTCGTCGTCCGCCTCGCGGCGGCCGACCAACACCACCCTCGCCTCGTGCTCGCGGCACAGGTACCGGCCGAAGAGCCCGGCCAGGCCGCGCGGGCCGCCGGTGATGAGGTAGACCCCGCCCGTGGTGAACCGCTGCTCGGCGGCCTCGATCTCGGCCGCGGGCACCGGCCGGAAGCCGCGCACCCAGCGCCGCCTGCCGTCGTGCCGCACCTCCACGTCCTGCTCCGGCAGCCCGAACTCCGCCATCAGGGCAGCGGCCACGCGCCCCCTGCCGAGGTTCGGCCGCGTGAACTCGACCGTCTTGTACGCCAGCAGCGGGTTGTCCATGCGCGCGGCCCGGACGAAGCCGCCGACGCCCCGGTGCTCGGGCGGCGCCGTGCCGCCGTGCCCGGCGAAGGCGTACAGCAGCGTGAGGCGCTGGCGGGGCTGGGCGGCCAGGGCGGCCTGGCTGAGGGCGGTCAGGGCGTAGACGCCCCGCTCCTGCTCCGGGCCCGTCCCCGGGTCGACCGACCGGAAGGGCCAGAAGTGGATGACGCGGTCGATGGTGATGCCGCGCTCGGCCAGGGCCTGGAACAGGGCGTGGTAGTCGCCCCAGGCGGCCGGGTCCAGCTCGTACCCGTCCTCGCCGGTGGCGCGGAACCCGCCGCCCGGCCGCACCAGGATGACGCGCTCGGGCCGCCGGCCGGCCGGGAGCGCGGCCAGGGCGGCGCGCAGCCGGTCGCCGGTGTCGAGGAGCAGGACCGTGCCGCCGTCGCCCGTCTCGCCGTCGCCCGTCGCGTCCGTCTCCTGCCACTCCCGCGTGAACAGCCAGGTCGGCGCGGACTCCTCCGGCGTCTCTCCCCCTCCGGTGGAAGGCTCGGCGCTCTCGTCCAGCAGGCCGAGGATGTACGCCGACACCTCGCGGATGGTCGGGTGGTTGAAGAAGAGCTGGAGGTCCAGTTCCCTGCCGAAGAGCCCCTCCAGCAGGTTGTGCGCCTGGGTGGAGGTGATGGAGTCCATGCCGAGCTCGAAGAAGCCCTTGTCCGCCTCGGGCAGGCGGCCCTCGGTGAAGCCCAGCAGCTCGGCGAAGCGCCGCCGCAGGTACTCGGTCATCATCTCCGGGCGTTCGTTGGCGAACGCCTCGGCCAGGCGTGCCAGGAAGCCGCGGTCGGCGCTGTCTGCGCCGTCGGCCGGCTCAGGCGCTTCCTCGGCGGGAGCCGGTACGCCCCGCACCGGCGCCTCGTACAGCCAGCAGGTCTCCTTCGCGAACGGGTAGCCCGGCAGCGACACTCGCCGCCCCCGGCGCCCCTCCCACCACGAGGCGAACGGCAGCTCCTCCCCGTCCATCCACCGGCGCGCCAGCTCGTCGGCGGGCGGCTCGGCGATCCGGCCCTCGGCGTCCAGGTACGCCGTGAGCTGCCCGGCGAGCTCGGCGTGGTCCGAGGCCACGAAGGCGACACGGCACGGCAGCGCCCGGCGCCCGGTCTGGAGCGTGAACGCCACGTCCGCCAGGTCGGGCAGGTCCGGCAGCTCGGCGCCGCGCTGGAGGAAGGCGTGCAGCTCGGCGGCGTAACGCAGCAGCGCCTCCGGCGTCCTGGCCGACAGCGGCACGAGCTGGGGCACGAACTGCGGCCCGGACGGCGCCTGGCGCTCGCGCGGCGGCGCGGCGTACTCCTCCAGCACCAGGTGGACGTTGACGCCGCCCACCCCGAAGGAGCTGATCCCGGCGCGGCGCGGCGCGCCCGCCGGCGGCTCCCACGGCGCGCCGTCGAGCTGGACCCGGAACGGCGTCCGCTCGAAGTCGATCTCCGGGTTCAGCCGGTCGGCGTTGAGGCGGCTGGGGAAGAGCCGCTTCGCCTGGAACTGGAGCAGCACCTTCGTGACGCCGGAGATGCCGGCCGCCGCCTCCAGGTGCCCGATGTTCGACTTGACCGAGCCGATGGCCACGTGCCGCCCGTCGTCGCGGCGGTCGCCGAACGCCGTGGACAGCGCCTCGATCTCGATGGTGTCGCCGAGGGAGGTCCCGGTGCCGTGGGCCTCCAGGTAGCTGATGCTGCAGGGGGTGACCCCGGCCCGCTGAAGGGCGTTCCTGACGACCTCCGCCTGGGCGACGGGGTTCGGCACGGTGTAGCCGTGGGTCTTGCCGCCGTGGTTGACGGCCGAGCCCTTGATGACGCCGTAGATGTGGTCGCCGTCGCGCTCGGCCCGCGCGAGCGGCTTGAGCAGGAGCGTGCCCACGCCCTCGCCCGGGACGTAGCCGTCGCCGCCCGCGCCGAAGCTCCTGCAGTGCCCGTCCGTGGACAGGAAGTTGAACATGTGCAGCGTCAGGTACTTGCTCGGGTGCAGGCTGAGATTGACACCGCCCGCGATGGCGAGGTCGCAGTCGCCGTTCCTCAGGGCCTGGCAGGCCAGGTGGATGGCGTACGCCGAGGACGAGCAGGCCGTGTCGACGACGAGGCTGGGCCCGCGCAGGTTGAGCAGGTACGAGATGCGGTTGGCGACCGAGTAGAGCTGCGCGTCGATCGGCACGTCCCTGCCCGCCGCCAGGTCCGCCGCGCCGAACAGCCCGTACTCGTTGAACGACACGCCCGCGTAGACGGCGACGTTGCCGCGCCGGTCGCCCGCGTCCGGGTCGGCCAGGGCCTCCGGCGTGTAGCCCGCGTCCTCCAGGCAGTGCCAGACGCTCTGCACGAACAGCCGCTCCTGCGGGTCCATGTAGGCGGCGTTGTTGGGGGAGAGGTTGAAGAAGCCGGGGTCGAAGGCGCGCGCGTCGTCGATGAAGCCGCCCCAGCGGCAGGCGATGTCCGGGTAGTCGTGGTGGTCCCAGCGCTCCTTGGGGATCTCGGTGACGCAGTCCCGCCCGGCGGCGAGGTTGGCCCCGAACTCGGCGAGGGTCGCGGCCTGCGGGTAACGCCCCGACAGCCCGATGACGGCGATGTCGCCGGTAGCTTCTTCCGTAGCGCTTGGTACGCGTACGGCCTGCTCGCGGTGCCTGTGCGTGCCGCACAGGTACCGCGCCACCTCGTCGAGGGTCTTGTACGTGAAGAGCAGCGAGGACGGCAGCCCCTCGTAGGTCTGCTCCAGGATCCGGTTGAGCTGGGTGATGCGGATGGAGTCGATGCCGTAGTTCTCGAACGGCGTGTGGGGCCGCAGCCGGTCCTCGGGGATGTTCAACGCCGTGGCGAAGCCGCGCTTGAGATCGGCCAGCACCTCGGCGTACAGCGCATCACCGTCGCGGGCCTCGCGCGCCTGAGCGACGGGAGCGGGCGCGGTCTCGGGCGCTGCTGGCACGGCGGCGTTGAGGTCAGCGCTGGGCACCAGCGGGTCCTCCGGCCCCACCGGCACGATCCAGTGCACCTCGCGCTCGAACGGATACGTCGGCAGCGGGACCCGCCGGGGCCGGTGACCCTCCCACCGGGCGGACCAGTCCACGTCCGCGCCCATGACCCACAGCTCGGCGGCCTCGTCCAGCCGCCCCTCGGCCAGCAGCTGCCGCGCGTACGTCCGTGTCACGTCGTGATGCAGGAGCGAGTGCAGCTTGCGGTCGTACGCCTCCGTCCCGCCGTGCCGCAGGCCAGGCACGTCGGTGCGCCGCTCCAGGTAGGCGGCCAAGCCCTCCCGGAGCCCGGCGAGGTCGGCGGCGGTGATGGCCAGGCGTTCGGCCATCGCCTCCCGTCCCGTCTGGAGAGTGAACGCCAGGTCCGCCATGTCGATGGCGGGCTCCGGGTCGTCCGGCTCCGTGGCCGCCGGGGCGAACAGCCGCGCGAGGTGGGCGGCGGTCCGACCCGGGCTCGGCTCCAGGCGCAGCACCTCCTGCGGGAAGCTCACCCCCAGCCGCTCCTGCACCCGCTCGTGGCAGGCGGCCAGCCCGTAGGCGTCCAGCCCGAGGTCCGCGTACGCCTCGTCGTCGTCGATCTCGGCCGCTGGCAGCCCGAGCGCCTCCGCTACGGCGTCGCGGACCTCCTCCCGGATCCGCCCGGCGTCGATGCCGGTTCCCGGCGTTTCGGCGGACGGCGGGGTGAGGTACGCCAGCAGCTGCCGGGCGTACGCCGCGAGGCCGTCCTCGGTCCGCGCGGACAGCAGGAAGATCTGCTCGCCTCGCGCCGGTTCGCGGGGCGCCAGGGGCTCCGGCTCCTCCACGATCAGGTGGGCGTTGGTCCCGCCCGCGCCGAACGCGCTGATCGCCGCCCGCCTCGGCCCGCCGCCCTCAGGCGCCTCCCAGTCGCTCAGCTGCCGCTGCACGGAGAAGGGCGAGTCGTCGAAGTCGATGAGCGGGTTGAGGGTGGCGGCGTGCAGCGAGGGCACGAGCTGCCGGTGCCGCATCTGGAGGATGACCTTGGTGAGGGCGGCGATGCCGGCCGCCGACTCCAGGTGGCCGATGTTCGACTTGACCGACCCGATGGCGCAGAACTGCCTGTCGGCGGTGGCGCGGCGGTACGCCTTCGTCAGCCCGCTGATCTCGATCGGGTCGCCGAGCGCGGTGCCGGTGCCGTGCGCCTCGACGTAGCCGATGCTGCGCGGGTCGATGCGGGCGGCGTCGAGCGCCTCGGTGATCAGCTCGGCCTGGGCCTGCGGGTTGGGCACGGAGTAGCCGCTGGTGCGGCCCCCGGCGTTGACCGCGCTCGCCTTGATGACGGCGTGGACGTGGTCGCCGTCGGCCCGGGCCTTGCTGAGGGGCTTCAGCAGCACGGCGCCGACGCCCTCGCCCGGCACGTAGCCGTCGCCGCCCGCGCCGAAGCTGCGGCAGCGCCCGTCGGTGGAGAGGAAGTTGCCCTGGCAGAGCTGCACGTACTTCGACGGGTGGACCATGAGGTTGACGCCGCCCGCGATGGCCAGCTCGGACTCGCCGTTGCGGATGCTGGTACACGCCTGGTGGACGGCGACCAGCGAGGACGAGCACATGCTGTCGATCGTCAGGCTGGGCCCGTGGAGGTCGAAGAAGTACGAGACGCGGTTGGCGACGGAGGCGTAGGAGGAGTTGCCGTTGAGCCAGCCGCCGTGCTTGTCGGTGGCGAGGAGCTGGTAGAGCCCGAACATGACCCCGGCGAAGACCCCGACCTTCCGCCCGGCGAGGCTGCCCGGGGCGTACCCGGCGTCCTCGATGACCTGCCAGGAGGTCTCCAGGAACAGCCGCTCCTGCGGGTCGAGGCACTCGGCCTCGACGGGCGAGATGCTGAAGAAGAGGGGATCGAAGAGTTCGACGCCGTCGATGAAGCCGCCCCAGCGGCTGTAGGACTTGCCGGGCTTGCCCTTCTCGCTGTCGAAGTAGGGGGTGTGGTCCCAGCGCCGCGCGGGGATCTCGGTGACGCAGTCGGTGCCGCTGCGGAGGTTCTCCCAGAACGCCGCCAGGTCGGCGGCCTTCGGGTAGCGCCCGGACACGCCGATGACGGCGATGTCCTCCCCCGGCCCGCTCTCCTCCGGCTCCCTCCGGGCAACGCGCCCGGTGCGGGCCCGGAGCAACGCCCACTTCCCCGACAGCGCCGGCGGACGCGAGGGAGCGGGCTCCGGCTCCGACTCCGGCCGCGGCTCCGGCTCCGGCTCCGGCTGGAGCGGTGCCGCAGCCATCCCCAGGTGGGCGCGCAGCTCATCCGCCTTGACGCGCAGCAGGTGGTCGGCGAACTCGTCGATGCTGTCGTACTCGAAGAACAGCGTCTTCCCGAGCGGCCCGAGCTCGCCCTCCATCTCCTGCGTCATCGAGATGATCATGATCGACTCGACGCCGTAGCGCCCGAAGGAGACATCCGTCCTGATCTCCGAGACGGGCAGCTTCGTGAAGCGCGCGACGAGCTGCCGCAGATACGCCTGGGTCCGCCCCCGCAGCGCGTCGTCGTCGGCCCTCCCGTCCGGGGCCGACGACGGCGACGTCCGCGCCGACGCGGCGGCGGGTGTGCCCGCCGCCCACGGTGGCTCTGCCGACGCGGCCGGGGCAGCAGGTGCCGTGCCCCCGCCCTGACCGCCCTGACGGGCCTGACCGACTGGCGCCGACGAGGCGGACACGCCCGTCGCGGCAGCCGAGGAAGCTACGCCGGCAGAGCCACCGTGGGCGGCGAGCCCGCCTGCGGCGGCTGGGGCGGTGGGCTCGACCGGCCCGGCGGACAGGGCCTGGGCGGCAGTTGTCGCGCCGACGGGCGCAGCGAAGGCGGTCTCGCCAGCCGCAACAGCCAAGCCACCATGAGCGGCAGAAGCCGCCGAAGCGGTCTGACCACGCGGCGCAGCGGAGTCCCCCGCACCCGGCGGGACGCCGAGGCTGCCTGCGGCGGCTGACGCAACGGAGCCACCCGCTGAGGCAGGAGCCGCCAATTCGCCAGCGGCGGCCCCGGCAGCCGATGCCGGAACCCCCGCGCCCCCAGCCATGCCGACCGGTCCGGCCGGAGTGGACTCGCCCGCTGGAACAGCAGAGCCCTCGGCGCCAACGGGGCCACCATGGGCGGCCGGGCCGCCTTCGTCAGGCGGCGTTGCAGTGCCTGCCCCCTCTCGCCGCGGCCCCGGCCCCGCGGCCAGCAAGTGCCAGGTCCGTTCCTCGCCCTTGATCACCACCACCTGCGCCGCCTCGCACGCCAGCGCCGCGGAGAACGCCTCGGTCCCCTCGGATGCCGTCAGTGGGTGCAGGCCCAGTGCCGCTCGGGCCCGGTCGTGGGTGGCGTCGGAGCCGTGCATCGTGCCGTCGTCCCACAGCGGCCAGCCGATGGAGACGCTCCTGCCCGACCGCTGGCCGCGGCGGCGCTGGGTCTCGCGCCAGCGGGCGTAGTGGTCCAGGTAGGCGTTGGCGAAGGCGTAGTCGGCCTGGCCGAGGTTCCCCAGCGAGCTCGCCAGCGACGAGAAGAGGACGAAGAAGTCCAGGGGTTCGGCCCGCAGGGCCTCGTCCAGCAGGCGGGTGCCGCGCACCTTGGCGGCCAGCACGCCCGCCGCCTCCTCCTCGGTCTTCTTCAGCAGGAAGGAGTCCCGGATCACGCCCGCGGAGTGGATAACGCCCCGCACCCGGCGTCGCCCGAACACCGACCCGATCTCGTCGACGACGGCCGCGACGCCCTCCCCCGTGCTGACGTCGGCCCGGACGTACCGGATGCGGGAGCCGTTGCGTTCCAACGCCGTCACCGTCTCCAGCGTGGCCGCGTCCGCCTCGCGGCGCCCGGTGAGGACCAGGTTGACCGGCGTGTGCCGCGTCAGCTCGCGGGCGAAGATGAGCCCGAGGCCGCCCAGGCCGCCGGTGATGACATACACGCCACCCGTACGCACCGGCACCGAGCCGGGCTGGAGCGCGGGCGGCGGCGGCAGGGGACGCAGCCGCCGGGCGGAGCGCAGCCCGCCCTCGTACCGCACCTCCGTCTCCTCGTCCGGCTGGTCGAACTCCGCCAGCAGCGTGGCTACCTCCGCCACCGTGGAAGCCGAGGCCGACCTGCCGATCGCCACGCTGCGGTAGTGGAAGCTGGGCTTCTCCAGCCGCACGACGCGGGCGAAGGCGCCCACCGCCTCGTACTCCGGCCGCGGCCCGTCCTCCACGTAGGCGTGGATGAGCCTGACGTCCTCGACCGGCTTCTCCCGCATCAGCGCCTGCGTGAGGTGGAAGAGGAAGAAGAACTCCCGCTCGGGGTCGGTCGCTTCGCCAGGCCCGCGATGGATGAGGATGCGGTCGGGCAGGGCGCCGCCGTCCCGCAGGAGCCTGGTCAGCTCGGCCGGGTCGACCGAGGCGGCCGGGTCCGTGTCGGGCGCCCTGACCACCTCGGCACCGCCCGCGGCCTGGCGCACGGCCCGCGCGACATCGTCCTCCGCCGTGAACAGCAGGATGCGGCCACCCGCGCGCGGCGCCACAGCCGTGGCTGGCGGGGCCCCCGCCTGCCACGCGGGGGTCCAGTAGCGGACGTCATGCTCGGTCATGTCAGTCAGTTCCCAGTCCTCAGGGTCCTCAGGGCGTAGTCGTTGACGACGACGAGCGCCTTGCCTGCTTGGTCGGTCAGGGTGATGTCGAAGCGCTGGACGGCGACGGCGCCCCCGCCCGCGCGGCGGCGGATGTGCGCGACGCAGGCGTCGGGCAGCGGCTCGCGGATCTCGATGGCGCCGACCGAGAACGGCAGGAACAGCCGGTCCACGCCGTCGCCGCCCGGCCCCATGACGGCGATGACCGCCTGGAAGGCGCCGTTGATCAGGGCGGGGTGCAGCACGTCGCCCGGGTGCCGATCAGTAGGAGCGGTGGTAGCGGTGGTAGCCGTAGTAGCCGTAGTAGCCGTAGTAGTGGGCAGCATCAGGTGGGCCAGCGCCTCGTCCGCGCGGAAGCGGACCTCCTCGATCACCTGGAACGCGGGCCCGTTGTCCAGGCCGACGGCGGCCATGGCGGCGTAACCGGCCTCGCCCGTCATCTTCAGGTCGCAGCGGGCGGTGATCCCGGCGAGGTCGAGGACGCCGAGGTCACCGAGGGCGTCGAGGTCACGCGGATCGCCGGTCTCCAGGTCGAGACGGGCCTCCATGCAGACCCGCTCCTGCGCGTCGAGGGAGACCCGCACCAGCACGGAGCTGTCCTCCGGGAAGAGCCGCACCGTGACGTCGACGGGCTCGTCGGCGACCTCGATCGGGTGCTGCCACAGCACGTCCCGGATGGAACGGACCTCGTGTTCCAGGCTGAACGCCCCCGCCAGGCGGGCCATCTCCAGCGTCGCCGACCCCGGCAGCACCTTCCGGCCGCCGACGAGGTGCCCGGCGAGGAAGGGCTCCTGGCCGGTGAGGGTCGCGGTGAAGCGCTGCTCGAAGAAGGACGAACGGTTCTCGTGGAGGAGGGGGTGGAGGCGGGGCGCGGGCGCCGTGGGGAGGGGGGTGGCCGCCTGGGGGGAGGGCAGCCAGTGGCGCTGCCGGGCGAACGGGTAGGTGGGCAGGCTGAGCCGGGCCCGGCGCCCGGCGGGCTGCGGGAGCGCCGCCGGCCAGTCGATGGTCCGGCCGCTCGCCCACGCCTCAAGCGCTGCACCGTGATCGCCGCCGTGGTCGCCGCGCACGACGGCGGGCGGTCCGGCGCTCTGGCCCCGGCCCCGGCCCCGGTACGCCACGGGCCGCCCGGCCAGGAAGTCGGCCAGGCCCGCCTCCAGTTCGGCCTGCGAGGAGACGAGGAAGCCGAGGCGTTCCTCGTAGGACTCGCGCCCCACCTGGAGGGTGTACGCCACGTCCGCCAGCTCGGCGCTGCCCAGGGTGCGCTCGCGCAGCCAGCCCAGCAGGCGTTCGGCAACGCCGCGCAGCTGGTCCTCGCGGCGCGCGGAGAGGGGAACCGCGAACGGCCCCTCGGCCGCGTCGGAGGCGGCGGCCGGCTCGTACGCGGCGACGATGACGTGGGCGTTGGTGCCGCCCGCGCCGAAGCCGGAGATGCCCGCGATGCGCGGGCCTTCCCAGGCAGTGACCCGCTGCGGCACCGTGAACGGCGTCGCCGCGAAGTCGATCTCCGGGTTCGGCTCGGCGGAGTGGAGCGAGGGCACGATCTCTCCGTGCCGCATCTGGAGCAGCACCTTGCTGACCCCGGCGATCCCGGCGGCGCTCTCGCAGTGCCCGATGTTCGACTTCACCGAGCCGAGGTAGCACCGCTCGGGCGCGCTGTCGCCGAACGCCCTGGTGAGGCTGGAGACCTCGATCGGATCGCCGAGGCGGGTGCCGGTGCCGTGGGCCTCGATGTAGCTGATGGAGCGGGGGTCGACGCCGGACGAGTCGATCGCGCGGCGGATCGCCGCCGTCTGGGCGTGGGGGTTGGGGACGGTGTAGCCGTTCGTCTTCCCGTCGTGGGTGACGGCGGTGCCCTTGATGACGCCGTAGATGTGGTCGCCGTCGGCCTCGGCCGCCGCCAGCGGCTTCAGCAGCACGGCGCCGACGCCTTCGCCGGGGGTGTAGCCGTCGCCGTGCGCGCCGAAGGACTCGCACCGGCCGCGCGTGGAGGCGAAGTGGTTCTTGCCCAGCATCAGGAACTTGTTGGGGTGGAGGGAGAGGTTGACGCCCCCGGCGACCGCCGTCTCGCACTCGCCCGCGCGCAGGCTCTGGCAGGCCAGGTGGATGGCGACGAGGGAGGAGGAGCACATGGTGTCCACGGCCAGGCTCGGCCCGTGGAAGCCGTAGTGGTAGGAGACGCGGTTGGCGATCGAGGCGGCGCTGCCGTTGAGGGTGATCATCTCGCCGCGGAGCTGCTCCTGGGCGGCGTAGAGCTGGTACTCCTCGTACATCACGCCGACGTAGACCCCGACGCTCCGGTCGGCGAGGGCGGCGCGGGTGTAGCCGGCGTCCTCCAGGGCGTGGTGGACGCACTCCAGGAAGACGCGCTCCTGCGGGTCCATGATCTCGGCCTCGCTGGGCGAGATGTTGAAGAAGAGGGGGTCGAAGGAGGCGGCGTCGTTCAGGAAGCCGCCCCAGCGGGCGTAGGTCTCGCCGGAGTAGGGGGTGAGGTCCCAGCGGTCGCGGGGGATCTCGGTGACGGAGTCGGTGCCGTTGCGGAGGTTGGTCCAGAAGGCCGCCATGTCGTCGGCCTGCGGGTAGCGTCCCGCGAGGCCGACGATCGCGATGTCCCCCGCCGCGCCCCTTCCCGAACGGGGGGGCGTGGCCCTCCAGGCCCCCACGTTCCAGGGGGCTCCGCCCCCCGGACCCCCGTCGCGGACCTGCGGGTCCTTGGGTGGGGCGGAGGGTTCCGGGTACGTCGCCGCAAGCGCCCGGGCCAGTTCGCCCAGGGTCTGGTTCTCGAAGAACAGCGTCTTCGGGAGGGGGCCGAAGTGCTGCTCCAGGCGCTGCGTCAGGTTGATGATGAGCACCGAGTCGATGCCGTAGTCCTCCCAGGGGACGTGCGCGTCGATGCGGTCGGGGGCGAGGCGGATCTCGTCGGCGACGATGGCCTTGAGCGCGGTGGTGAGGCGTTCGGCCGGGTCGGCGTCCTCGGGCCGGGGCTCCGGCAGCGTGTTGCGGGTCTGGGCGCGCAGGTACGCCCGCAGCTTCGCGGCGTTGCCGGCGAGGGCGAGGACGTGGCTCTCGCCGGTCGCGACGCAGGCGTCGAGCATGCTGAGGCCGGTGGCCCTGTCCAGCAGGGCGAGACCGGCGGAGTCGGCGGCCCTGCGGGCCTGTTCGGCGCTGATGCCCATGCCGCCGTCCTGCCAGAGCTGCCAGTTGATGGACAGGGTGTGGCCGTGGCGCTCGCCGCGGGCGACGAGTCCGGCGCGGTGGACGGCGTAGTGGTCCATGAAGGCGTTCCCGGCGGCGTAGTCGGCCTGGCCGACGTTGCCCGCCGCGCCCGCAAGGGAGGAGAAGACCAGGAAGAACTCCAGCGGCAGGTGGGCCGTGGCCTCGTCGAGGGTGACCAGGCCGACCGTCTTCGGGCCGAGGACGGTGAGGGCGTCCTCCGCCGTCTTGCCCGTGATGAGCCGGTCCCGGACCACGCCGGCGCAGTGCAGAACGCCGTGTACGCCGCCGTGCTCGCGCTCGACGCGCGCGACCAGCTCGCGCACGGCCGCCGCGTCCGTGACGTCGGCCTGGGCGTACTCGGCCCGCCCGAACTCGCCCAGGAGCGCGGCGGTCCGCGGGCTCGGGGCGGAGCGGCCGGTGAGGATGAGCCGGGCGCCTGTGGTGTCGCGGGCGATCTCCTTCGCCATGAGCAGGCCGAGGCCGCTGGCGCCGCCGGTGATGAGGTAGACGCCGTCGTCGCGCCAGAGCCGGCGCGGGGAGCCCTGCGGCTGCGGCATTGGCGGCGCAGGCAGCTCGGCCCACTCGCGGACGGTGCGGCGGGCGCCCGCCGCGTAGCGGATCACCTGGTCGACGGGGGTGGCGCGCTCCTCGCGGAGGCGTCCGGCGAGGAGGAGGGCGGGCTGCCGTCCGTCGGGGTCCTCTGTCTGGATGAGCTGGCAGCAGACGGCAGGGTGTTCGGCGTGGAGGGTCTGGAGGAAGCCGCCCAGGCCCGCGCCGGGGGCCACGACCTGGAGGAGGACGCGGCGCTTGCGGTTCTCCTCCAGGATCGCCTGGGTCTGGTGGAGGAGTGCGAGGGCGTGGTCGCGGAAGCGGGCTCCGGTGTGCGTCGCCCCGCTGTGGAGGGCGCGGCAGTCGGCCTCGGGGAGCTGCCGGGCCAGCTCGGGCAGGACGCCGTCGGCCGGGTCGCAGACCAGCACGATCCACCGGTCGAAGGGCGCGGGGGCGGGCGCGGGGGCGGGGTGCTGGTCCGTCGGGAGCGGGCGCTCCTGCCAGCGGGGGGCGAGGAGGAGGCGTTCCGGCTCGCTCTCGGAGGAGTCGTGGCCGTCGCCGGCGTCGAAGGCGTAGGTCTTGAACGCCACCTGGTCCAGGCGGACCACGACACGGCCGGCGCCGTCGCACAGGGTGATGTCGATCCTCTTCAGGCCGCCGCCACTCGATGAGGAGGCGCGCAGGTGGGCCCACATCGTCGGCTCCAGCGTGCCGGTGATCCGGGCCTCGTGGACGGCGAAGGGCAGCTCGGCCGAGGTGGGCGAGGTGGGCGAGGCGCTGATGCCGTGAGACAGCTCCGCGTCGGGCAGGGCGAGGGCGAGCGTGGCCTGCAACGCCGCGTCGAGCAGGGCGGGGTGGAGGGCGTAGCGGCCGAAGTCGGCGGCGGGGCCGGCGGCCTGGGGGAGGCGTAGCTCGACCAGCACCTCGTCCTCGCCCCGGTGGACGGTCTCGATGGCCTGCTGGGCCGGGCCGTAGTCGATGCCCATCTCGGCGAACGCCCGGTAGTACCAGGAGCCGTCGAGCCGCTGGCGCGAGCAGGCGGCGCGCAGAGCGTCCAGGTCGACGGCGTTCTCGGGCACGGCCGCCTGGTTCACGTGCACGCTGCCCCGGCAGTGGTCCGCCTCGCTGTGGATGCGGAAGCCCACGTGCCCGGCGGGGTCCGGGGTGAGGGTGATGTGCAGGACGCGGGCGTCCCCGGCCACCGCGAACGGGCGCAGCCACACGACGTCGCTCAGCCGCAGCCCGGCGCTGTCGCGCATCGGCTCCGGCAGGGCCTCGCGCACGGCGGCCAGGGCCATCTCCAGGTACGCCACGGCGGGCAGCAGTCTCTGGCCGTTGACGCGGTGGTCGCGCAGGAAGAACTCGCCGCCGGTGAGGGTGGTGGAGAAGCGCAGGCCCTCGATGGTGGAGCTGTTGCGGTGCAGCAGGGGGTGGAGTGCGTCCGTCGCGCCGGGCCGGATCTCCAGCATGCCGCTGACCCAGCAGCGTTCCTCGGCGAACGGGTAGCCGGGCAGCGGCACCCGGCGCGGGGGCCGCTCGCCGTACAGCAGGGGCCAGTCCATGGCGATGCCCTCGACCCACAGCTCGGCGGCCCGGGACAGCTCGCGGTCGCGCAGCAGGCCGGAGGTCAGGTCGGAGTCGGCGATCAGGGCGATCAGCGACCTGGACTGCTGCTTCGCGGCGCGGCAGTTGCCGGTGAAGACCTGCGGTGAGGCGGCGTCCGGGCCGCCGTCGAGGTAGCCGGCCAGCAGGGTGACCAGCTCGCCGAGGTCGTCGGCGACGACGGCCAGGCGCTGGTCCATGGCCTCGCGGCCGACCTGGAGGGTGTACGCGATGGCGGCGGGGTCCGCGCCGCCGAAGGGCGCCGCCGGCGCGGGGGCGGTGGCGGGAACGTGGGCGGCCCACTGGGCGAGGCTGTGCAGCTCGTTCACCTCGGCGAGCGGCGCGGCGTCGACGCCGAACTCCGCGCCGCACCACTCGCGGAACGCCTGGCAGCCGATCCGGTCCAGGCCGTACTCGATGAGGGCGAGGCCGGGCTCGATGTCGGGCACCGGCACGCCGAGATGGGCGGCGAGCCCGCCACGCAGCCGGGCGAGGACGGAGTCCGGATCCGGGTCCGGGTCCGGGTCCAGGGCCGGGGCGGCGGAGAGGAAGCGGGAGACGACCGCGCGCAGGCGGTCCTCGTCGCGGGCCGAGAAGACGTACAGCTGCGGCTGCCCGGTGCTGTGCGAGGGCCGCTCGTCCGGCACGTACTCCTCGACCACCAGGTGGGCGTTGGATCCGCCGGCGCCGAACGCGCTGATCCCGGCCCGGCGCGGGTGCCCGGCGGGCCGCCGCCACTCGGCCAGCTCCTGCTGCACCACGAACGGGCTGCCCGCGAAGTCGATGTACGGGTTGAGGGTGCGCGAGTGCAGCGAGGGCACGAGCTGCCCGTGCCGCATCTGGAGGACCACCTTGGTCAGGGCCGCGATCCCGGCCGCCGACTCCAGGTGGCCGATGTTCGACTTCACCGACCCGATCGCGCAGAACCCGGTGTCCGAGGTCGTCTCACGGAACGCCTTGGTCAGGGCGTTGATCTCGATCGGGTCGCCGAGGGAGGTGCCGGTGCCGTGGGCCTCCAGGTAGGAGATGGTGCGCGGATCGACGCCCGCGTCGGCGAGTCCGGCCCCGATCAGCTCGGCCTGGGCGGCCGGGTTGGGGACGGTGAAGCCTGAGGTCCGGCCGCCGGCGTTGACCGCGCTGCCCTTGATGACGGCGTGGATGTGGTCGCCGTCGGCGATGGCGCGGTCCAGGGACTTCAGCACGACGGCGCCGACGCCCTCGCCGGGGACGTAGCCGTCGCCGCCCTCCCCGAAGCTGCGGCAGCGCCCGTCCGTGGAGGCGAACTTGCCCTGGCTGAGCAGGATCATCTTGTGGGGGTGCAGGGTGAGGTTGACGCCGCCCGCGATGACGACGTCCGACTCGCCCCGGCGGATGCTCTCGCACCCCAGGTGGACGGTGGTCAGGGACGACGAGCACATGGTGTCGACCGCGATGGAGGGGCCCGTCAGGTCCATGGCGTACGACACGCGGTTGGCGATCGCGGCGAAGGACGACGGCACGGGGACCGGTTCGCCCTTCATCTCGGCGTAGAACAGCTCGTACATCCCGTACATGACGCCGACGTAGACGCCGACGGTCTGGCCGGCGAGCGCGGCGCGGGTGTATCCGGCGTCCTCGACGGCGTGCCAGGCGGTCTGGAGGAAGAGGCGCGCCTGCGGGTCGAGGAAGTCGGCCTCGCCGGGGGAGATGGTGAAGAACAGCGGGTCGAAGCGGTCGACGCCGCGCAGGAAGCCGCCCCACTTGGCGTACGCCGTGCCCGGGGTGTCGCCGTCCGGGTCGAAGAAGCGGTCATGGTCCCAGCGGTCGGCGGGGACCTCGCGGATGCTGTCGGCGCCGGCCTTGAGGTTGGCCCAGAACTCGTCGAGGTCGTCGGCGTCGGGGTATCGCCCGCTGATGCCGACGATGGCGATGTCGCGGCTGCCGCCGCTCGCACGGGGGGCGGGGGCGGGAGCGGGCGCCGCCGTGGTGAAGCGGGAGCGGGTCGATGCCTTCTGCGGTGCCTTCTGCGGTGCCGGGGAGCCGAAGAGGCGGCGCACGTCGGCCTCGCGCTGGGTGAGGAAGTGGTCGACCAGCTCCTCGATGGTGGCGTACTCGAAGAACAGGGTCTTGGGCAGCTCCCCGAAGTCCTCCTCCATGCGCCGGGTCAGGCTCATCATGAGGATCGAGTCGATGCCGAAGACCTCGAAGGGGTCGCGGGCGTCGAGCTTTCCGGCGTCGCTCTTGGTGCGTTCGCTGATGACCTGCCGGAGGTACGCCGTCATGCGGCTGCGCAGCGCGCCGTCGGAGGCGGCCGCCACCCGCACGGGCGCGGCCCCCGACTGGGGCTGGGGCTGGGGCTGGGCCTCGCCGTCCGCCGTCACGCCGAAGGCGCGGCGGATCGCGGCGGCGTCCCCGCTGGCGTAGATCAGGTGCGGCTCCCCCAGGTGCTCCGCGAGCCGCAGCGCGTCCTCCAGCGCCCGGCACCCCTCCTCGGCGCCCAGGCCCGCGACGCCCAGCCGCTGCCGGAGCTGCCCCGCCGCCTCCGCCTCGATCGTCATGCCGCCCTCGGTCCACAACGGCCAGCCGACGGACAGCGTCCGGCCCGAACGCCGCCCCTCGCGCCGCAACCGCTCGCGCGCGCGGGCGAAGCCGTCCTGGTAGGCGTTGGCGAAGCAGTAGCCGCTCTGCCCGGCGTTGCCGAGCACGGCCGACATCGAGGAGAAGAGGACGAAGCAGTCCAGCGGCTCGTCGCGCAGCGCCTCGTCGAGGTGCTGGGTGCCCGCGACCTTGGCGGCGAGGACGGTCGCGAGGTCGTCGGCGGTGGTGTTGCGGACGAGGGCGTCGCGGAGCGTCCCGGCCGAGTGGATGACGCCGTCGATGCGGCCGAAGCGCTCCTTGGCGCGCGCGATGAGGGCGGAGACGTCGGCGCGGCGGGAGACGTCGGCCGGGATGTACAGCGCCTCGGGCCCGAGCTGGGCGAGCCGCTCGCGCAGGGCGTCGTCGTCAGGCTCGCGGCGGCCGGTCAGGACGAGGCGGGCCTGGTAGGTGGCGAGGAGATGGCGGGCGACGACGAGGCCGAGGCCGCCGAGGCCGCCGGTGATGAGGTAAACGCCGCCGGTGCGGAAGACGGGCGCGGGCCGAGCGGCCACCACCGCCTCGGTGACATCGGCGGTGGTGAGCACCTTGCGGGTGTCGCCGTCCCACAGCACCTCGGCCGGCTGCGGCGACTGCGGCTGCGGCTGCGGCTGCGGCTGCCCCAGCTCGTGGCGGAGCCGGTCGGCGGCGTCCTGCGGGATGGTCAACCCCACGGTCCGGGCGACCAAATGCGGGTCCTCCTTGGCCAGGCAGCGCAGGTATCCCCCCATGGCGTGGTGCGGCGGCCCGGTCATGGCGTACACGTACAGCAGCTCCATGGGGCGGCGCGGCTTGCTGCCCGCGAGGGCGCGCGCGAGGGCGTGCACGGCGTACAGGGCGCGCTCGTCCGGGGTGGAGGCCACGAGAACGAGCCGCTCGGGGAGCAGATCGCGGCCGCGCAGCTCCGCCAGCATCCGCGCGTAGTCGTCCTCGGCGTCCGGCCGGAGCGTGAAGCGCGTGCCGCTGGCCGCGTACGCCGTTCCCTCGGCGGCCTCGATGAGCTGCCCGTCGGCGCAGGCCCGGCGTACGCCGCTGCCGAGCGGGCCGTCGTCGGCGAAGAGCAGCAGCGTCCGGGCCGGGGCGCCGGCTGCGAGGGCTGGAGCCGGGGCGGACGCCTCCTCCCAGCGCCGGGTGAGAAAGACGGGCTGCTCGGCGGCGGCGGCCTTCAGGGTGAAGCCGGTGATCTCGACGGCGACGGCGCCGTCGGCGTCGGTGATCGTCACGTCGAAGGTGCGCCCGGCCGGACCGGAGCCGGTCGCGCGGACGTGGGCGTACGCCGTGGCGGGCAGCGCGGCGAAGCAGCGGACGCGGTCCACGGCGAACGGCAGGTGCAGCCCCGAAGGCTCCGCAAGCTCCGCAAGCTGCGCAAGGAAGGGAGCGACCGCCTGCCAGGCGCCGTCGAGGAGGGCGGGGTGCAGGGCGTACGCCTCGTCCACCGTGTCGAGTCGGAGCGCCGCCAGGGCCTCCGTGGCGGTGGCGGAGTGGTGCAGCTCGCGCACGGTGCGGAACGCCGGACCGTACTGGACGGCGGCGCCGTCCGGGTAGAGCGTCGCGGTGTCCACCGGGGTCGCGCAGCGCTCGCGGATGGCGGGGAGGTCCAGCGGTCGGGGGGCCGCCACGGGGTTGAAGCCGATCCTGCCGCTGGCGCAGGGCGTTCCATCGACCCCGGCCTCGAAGTCGGCCGCCGCGTCGCCGGCGGGGAGGAGGCTGATCTCGACGGTGGTGGCGGCGCCCTGGTGGGCGATGGGCCGGGACCAGACCACGTCGCTGATCTCGGTGACGGCCCGGCTCGCCGACAGCTCGCCCGCCGCGCGGGCCATCTCCACGACGGCGGCGCCGGGCAGCACCGCGCCGCCGTCCACGCGGTGGTCGGCGAGGAAGAACTCCTCACCCGTGAAGACCGAGCGGAACCTCTGGCGGGTGAAGTCCGAGACGTTCTGATGCACCAGCGGGTGAAGCGGCGCGGTCGCGGTCGCGGCGGGCGCCGCGTCGTCCGCCGGGTACCAGTGGCGCCGCCTCTCGAAGGGGTACGCCGGCAGCGGGATCCGCCGCCCCGGCTCGACCGCGTCGCCCCCGTCGTCCCCGTCGTCCCCGTCGTCCCCGTCCGGCCAGGCGACGGGGGTCCCCTCGGCCCACAGCCGCGCCGCCTCGTCCAGCGAAGCGGCCCGCTGCGGCCGGCCCTTGGGGCGCCCCGCCGGGGCCGTGCCACGGTGAACGCCGGGCCCGTCGTGCCGCCCCAGCGCCTCGGCGAGCCCGCCGAGGTCCCGCGCCACGATCGCCAGCCGCGCGCGCATGGCCTCGCGGCCGTGCCGCAGCGTGTAGGCCACGTCGTCCGGGTCCACCTCGTCCGCGTGGCGGGCGAGGTACGCCGCCAGCTGCCGCGCCCGCTCCCCGAGCTGCGGCTCGGTCTTCGCCGACAGCAGGAAGGCGCGTTCGCGGTCCGTGCGGGATCCCTTGTGCCGGGCGGCCGGAACGTACTCGTCGATCACGACGTGGGCGTTGGTCCCGCTGAAGCCGAACGAGCTGAGGCAGGCGCGCCGCGGCCCGCCGTCCGCCGGCCACTCCCAGGGCCGCGACTCGGTGTTGATGTAGAAGGGCGAACGCGCGAAGTCGAAGTGCTCGTTCGGCGTCCGGACGTGCAGCGTCGGCGCGAGGGTGCGGTGCCGCATCGACAGCAGCACCTTGTGCAGCCCGGCGACGCCCGCCGCCGCCGACATGTGGCCGACGTTGGACTTCACCGAGGCGATCGCGCAGAAGCCGCGCCGGTCGGTCCAGGTGCGGAAGGCGGCGGCCAGCGCCTCCAGCTCGATGGGGTCGCCGAGCTTGGTGCCGGTGCCGTGCAGCTCGGCGTAGCTGATGGTCTCCGGGTCGATGCCGTACCGCTCGTACGCCGCCTTGACCAGCTCGATCTGGCTGCCGAGGTTCGGCGCGGTGATGCCGTTGGTCTTGCCGTCCTGGTTGATGCCGCTGGCGGAGATCAGGCCGTAGATGTGGTCGCGGTCGCGCTCGGCGTCCGCCAGCCGCTTGAGCACCACGGCGCCGGCGCCCTCGCCCGCGACGAAGCCGTCGGCGCCGTTGTCGAAGGTCTTGCACCGCCCGTCGGGCGACAGCATGCCCGCCGCGCACATGTGCATGTACCCCTCGGGCGTGAGGTAGAGGGAGACGCCGCCCGCCAGGGCCATGTCGATCTCGCCCCCCCGCAGCGCCTGGACGGCGAGGTGGACGCCGACGAGCGAGGACGAGCAGGCCGTGTCGATCGTCAGGGCGGGGCCCTTGAGGTTGAGGTAGTACGCCAGCCGCCCGGCGGCGATGGCGTCGCTGGCGCTGGTCACGCTGGGCCGCTCGGCGCCCTGGGCGTGAACGAGGGTCTGGTAGCCGCCGTTCGACATCCCCAGGTAGACGCCGCAGTTGCCGCCGTCCAGGCTCTGGCGGGTGTACCCGGCGTCCTCGAAGGCGCGGTACGCCTCCTCAAGGAAGATCCGGTGCTGCGGGTCCATCATCTCCGCCTCGGAGGGGGAGATCTCGAAGAAGTGGGAGTCGAAGCAGTCGGCGTCGTCCAGCAGCCCCATCCAGCGGCAGTAGATGCTGCCTTCCTTGCCGACGGAGGGATCGTAGTAGCGGTCCATGTCCCAGCGGGAACGCGGGATCTCGCGAACGCCGCTGCGGCCCTCGTCGAGCATCTGCCAGTACTCGCCGAGGTTGGTGGCGGTGGCGTACCGGCCCGACATGCCCACGACCGCGATCGGGGACGACGGCGGCTCCTCGGGCGCCGGGTCGGGGACGGCCACGACGGGCGCCCGCTGCTTGAGGTCCCGTAGGAGTCTGCGGGCCTCCTCGGGCGTCACTCGCTTCTCGCGGAGGGCGGTGAGGATCTCTTGGACAGTCATGCGTCAGGCCTCCTTCGCCTGCGCGGCCAGGGCGGCCGTGGCCTGCAACACGTCGATGTCGCCGTCGTAGACCTGGGACAGCAGCCGGTCGAGGCCGTCCGTGGGGTCCGGGGCCGGCGCTGGGTCGGGGGCTGTGGGGATTTCACCGGCCAGGTACTCGGCGAAGAGCAACAGATTCGGATACTGATAAATCCTCGTCGTACCCACCGACGTACCAAACCGCCTATTCACCGCACGAACCCACTCCACACCAACAATCGAATCCAACCCCAACTCCGTAAAACTCGCCTCAACATCAACCTCATCCACCTCGACAAACAACTCCCGGGCAAGGCTCGCCCGCAACTCACCAAGCAACTCCACAGACGACGCAGCGGCAACCGGCTCGGGCTCGGGCAGCGGCTCGGACGCGGGCTCGGACGCGGACGCGGGCAGCGGGAGGAGGGTGATCCGCCGGGCCGTGCGCTCCGGCACCGCCGCGTCGTTGGCCATCCGCGCGGCCATCTCCGCGACCGGGCGCAGGGTGATCACCTCGTCCGTCTCCGCCGGTGCCACCGTCGGAGCCGCCGCCTCGGCGGTGTGGGCGCGGTGCCCGCCGATCCACAGGTGCCTCGCCGCGAAGGGGTAGGTGGGCAGGCTGATCAGCGTCGGGGCCTGCTCGAACAGCTCGTGGAACGGCACCGCGTGGCCCTGGCAGTAGAAGTCGGCCAGCGCCTGGAGGATCTCCCGGTGACGCCCGTGGTCCCGCCGGGCGCCCGGCGCCTCGTCGACCAGGTCGCGGATGAAGCCGGTCACGGCGGCGTTGGGGGCGAAGTCGCGGGCTACGGTGCCCCGGTAGACCATCAGCGGCGTCTCGCCCTGCGCGGCCTGGCGCAGGAGGCGTACGGCGTCGTCGCGGTCGCGGACGACGAGCGCGCAGCGGTGAGCGAAGTGGTGCCGCCCGGACATGAGGGTGTGGCTCACCGAGGCCAGGTAGCCCGCCCCGGCGTCGGCCTGCGCCTCCAGGTGGTCGGCCAGCCCGGCCAGGGCCCGCCCCAACGCCTCGGCCGTCTTCGCCGACACCGGCAGCAGGTACGTGGGCGCGGCGGGCTGAGCCTCCAGCGCCGCCCGGTCCTCGCGTGCCGTGCCGTGGGCTTGGAGGATGACGTGGGCGTTGGTGCCGGAGAACCCGAAGGAGCTGACCCCGCCGCGCCGCGGGCGCCCGTCCCGGGTGTGGGGCCAGGGGCGGGGCTCGCGGTTGACGAAGAACGGGCTGTCCTCCCAGCGGATGTAGTCGCTCAGCTCCTCGCAGTGGATGCTCGGCGGGATCACCTCATGCCGCATCGCCAACGCCAGCCCGATCACCCCCACCAGACCCGACGCGGCCTGGGTGTGGCCGACGTTCGGCTTGGTGGAGGTCAGCGCGCAGAAGCCCGTCCGGTCCGTCTCGGTCCGGACGGCGTCCACCAGCGCGTTGATCTCGATCGGATCGCCCAGGCGGGTGCCGGTGCCGTGCGTGACGATGTAGTCGAGCGTGTCGGGGACGACCTCCGCCCGCTCATACACCTCCGTCAGCAGCCGGGCCTGGGCCTTGCCGCTGGGGGCGGTGATGCCGTTGGTGCGGCCGTCGTAGTTCACGCCGCTGCCCAGGATGCTGGCGTGGACGCGGTGCCCGTCCCGCTCGGCGGCGTGCTGCTTCTTCAGTACCAGCACGGCCACCGCCTCACCCGGCACCATGCCGTTGGCCCGCCGGTCGAAGGCGTACGTCGTGCCGTCCTGCGAGAGCATCCCGGCCTCGGCCATGGCGTCGTAGCTGCGCGGGTCCGTGAGGATGTTGGCCCCGGCGACGATCGCGGTGTCGCAGTCGCCGTAACGCAGGCTCAGACACGCCTCATGCAACGCCACCAGCCCCGACGAGCACGAGGTGTTGATCGCCATGCTCGGACCAGCCAGATTCAGGAAATACGCCAGCCGAGAGGCGAGGATCGAGTTGGTGTTGGACGTGACGCTGCCTTCGTTGCCGACGAGGAGGCGGTAGTCGCCCTCCTCGACGCCGACGAAGACGCCGACCTTCTCGCCTGCCACGGTTCGTTCGCCGTACCCGGCGTCTTCCAGAGCCCGCCACATCTCCTCAAGGAGGAGGCGCTGCCTGGGGTCCATGACCTCGGCCTCGCGTGGCGAGATCTCGAAGAACTGCGGATCGAACTCCGCCGCGCCCGGGATCGCACCGATGCGGCGCTCAACGCCGACGGCCTGGGCCTCCGGCGACCACCACTCCCGCCGCTCACGCGGCATCTCCCCCACCACACACCGGCCCTCGGCCAGGACCGACCACAGCTCGTCCACCGACCGCGCACCCGGGAAACGCCCACTCATCCCGACGATCGCGATGGGACCAGCCGCCCCCGGGGCCGGAGCCGGAGCCGGAGCCGGGGTGCTCCGGCGCGCCACGCGGCGGCGGAGTTCGGGCGCGGGCCGCCGCCCCGGGGTGGGGGTGGCGGCGGCGTGCCCGCCCTCGCGGTCGCGGTAGAACGCCTCCACCGTCTCGCCGTGGGCGTCGAGCAGGTGGCCCGCGAGCCCGGCGAGGGTGGGGAAGCTGAAGAACACATCCGGGGTGAGGTCCACCCCGAGCCGCTCGACCAGCACACCCGCGAACTCGACCAGACTGATCGAGTCGAACCCGTAGTCCTGGAGATTCGCCGACTCGTCGAGCTTGTCGGCCGGGAGCTTCAGGAGCCCGCTCACGGCATCCTTCAACTCCCACTCCAGGCACTGCCCCACCGACCAACCCGCCATCACCGCCCGGCGACCCGGACCCGCAGCAGCCACCACCACCTCAGCAACGGTGGCCGCCTCGCTCTCCTCGAAGGCGATGCCGACGAGCTCGGTCAGGAGCGTTCCGTCCTCGCCGTAGAGCCTGATGGCCGAGGCGGCGGGCGCGGGTTCGACCGCCGCCCACGCCGCCGGACCCGAACCGTGGAAGCGGACCGTGCAGATCGCGGCCAGGCTCTCGCCCCCTGACATGGTGCCGAGGCAGGCGTTCACCTGGCTGGGTACCAGGGCCAGGCCATCTCCCTCGGCGTTCGACGCGGGCTCAAGCCGCAGCAGCCCGTTCTCGTCCACCTCCGCGAGGTCGATCCGCTCGACGCCGCCCGTCGCGCAGGCGCGCAGCGCGCGGCCGGTGGTGCACACGCCCTCGTCGGTCTGGACGGCCCACTCGATCGCCTCGCCCTCCCCCGGGAAGAGGACGACGTGCACCGGCACCGGCTTCTCCTGCCCGCCGAGGTCGATCGTCTCCAGGCAGGCCACGTCCCGCAGCTCGACGATCCGGTCGTCGTCCCCCGTGCTCAGGCGCACGGCGGCCCGCGCCATCTCAAGCTGGGCACCGACCGTGAGAACGCCGTCCAGCAGGGAGGTGAAGCGCTGGCAGGTCATGTCCGAGGTGTTCTCGTGCACCAGCGGGTGGAGCCGCCTGGTCCCGGTCTTCTCCCGGGTCGTCGTGGCATCGGGAGGCTCCGGCGCCCAGTACGTCTCCGGCTCGAAGGGGTAGGTCGGCAGGGCGACGAGCGCGGGCCGCTCGGCGAACAGCTCGTGGAGCTTCGGGCTGTAACCCTGGCAGTAGAAGTCGGCCAGCGCGGCCAGAACGTCCTGGTAGCGGGCGGGGTCGGCGGCCTTGTCCACCAGCTCCTGTACGACCTCGGCCATGGCGGCGTTGGGGGTGAAGTCGCGGGCTACGGTGCCTCGGTGGACCTTCAGCGGTGTTTCGCCCTGGGCGGCGTTGCGCAGGAGGCGGACGGCGTCTTGGTGGTCGTGGACGATGAGCGCGCAGCGGTGGTCGAAGTGGTGCCGCCCGGACATGAGGGTGTGGCTGACCGAGGACAGGGCGTCTGCCTGCGCGTCCAGGTGGTCGGCCAGCTCGGTCAGCGCCC
>NZ_JBQQCA010000057.1:0-46287 GCF_052246635.1 Streptomyces sp. 6N223
CTGCGGTACCCTGACGCCATGCGTGCCGCACGCCTTCTGCTTACGCGGCCGCGCTGAACCGACCGGCGAAGCACCGTTCAGCGCGGCTGACCCCTCCTGTGTGAGGGGTTTTTTCATGGCCGTGGCCGTGGCCGTGAGCAGAGACGATCCGATGGAGCTACCGAGGATGCCCGAGAAGACGAGCGAGACACCCCACCGGTACGACGCCGCCCTGGCCGGCGAGATCGAGGCACGCTGGCAGGACTACTGGGAGCGGCACGGCACCTACGAGACGCCCAACCCCGGCGACGGCGACCTGGCCGGCGACCCCGCCCAGGTGGCGAAGCCCCACGCCTTCGTCATGGACATGTTCCCCTACCCCTCGGGCGCGGGCCTGCACGTCGGCCACCCGCTGGGCTACATCGCCACCGACGCATACGCCCGCTTCCTGCGCATGACCGGCCACAACGTGCTGCACCCGCTGGGCTTCGACGCCTTCGGCCTGCCCGCCGAGCAGTACGCCGTGCAGACCGGCACCCACCCCCGCGTCTCCACCGAGGCGAACATGCGCGCCTACCGCGCCCAGCTGCGCCGCCTGGGCATGGGCTACGACCAGCGCCGCTCCTTCGCCACCATCGACCCGGGCTACTACAGGTGGACCCAGTGGATCTTCCTGCAGATCTTCAACTCCTGGTATGACACCGAGGCCCGCCGCGCCCGCCCCATCGCCGAGCTGGTCGAGGAGTTCGCCTCCGGCGCCCGCCCCACCCCCGACGGCCGCCCCTGGGCGGAGCTGACCCGCGCCGAGCAGGCCGAGGTGCTGAGCGGCCACCGCCTGGCGTACGCCTCCGACGCGCCCGTCAACTGGTGCCCCGGCCTGGGCACCGTCCTGGCCAACGAGGAGGTCACCGCCGACGGCCGCTCCGAACGCGGCAACTTCCCCGTCTTCCGCGCCAAGCTGCGCCAGTGGAACATGCGGATCACGGCGTACGCCGACCGGCTGCTGGAGGACCTGGAGACCGTCGACTGGCCCGAGGCCATCAGGCTGGCGCAGCGCAACTGGATCGGCCGCTCCGAGGGTGCCCGCGCCCGCTTCCTGGTGGGGGAGGAGGGCGACGGCGGCCACGTCGACATCTTCACCACCCGCCAGGACACCCTGTTCGGCGCCACCTACATGGTGCTGGCCCCCGAGCACCACCTGATCGACGCCATCGTGCCCGCCGCCTGGCCCGAAGGCACGCGCGAGGCGTGGACCGGCGGCCACGCCACCCCCGCCGAGGCCGTGGCGGCGTACCGCAAGCAGGCCGCCGCCAAGTCGGACGTCGAGCGGCAGGCCGAGGCCAAGGAGAAGACCGGCGTCTTCACCGGCGCCTACGCCACCAACCCCGTCAACGGCGAGCGCATCCCCGTCTTCATCGCCGACTACGTGCTGCTGGGCTACGGCACCGGCGCCATCATGGCCGTCCCGGCCCACGACGTCCGCGACTTCGCCTTCGCCCGCGCCTTCGAGCTGCCGATGCGCTGCGTCGTCGAGCCCCCGGCCGGCGACGGGCGCGGCACCGACCCGGCCACCTGGGACGAGGCGTTCGTCTCCTCCGACGCGGTGATCACCAACTCCGCCAGCGACGCGCTGTCGATCGACGGGCTGCGCGTCCCCGAGGCCAAGGCCCGCGTCAACGCCTGGCTGGAGGCCGAGGGCAAGGGCGAGGGCACCGTCACCTACCGGCTGCGGGACTGGCTGTTCAGCCGCCAGCGGTACTGGGGCGAGCCCTTCCCGATCGTCTACGACGAGGACGGCATCGCCCACGCCCTGCCCGAGTCGATGCTGCCGCTGGAGCTGCCGGAGGTCGAGAACTACTCGCCGCGCACCTTCGACCCGGACGACGCCGACACCCAGCCCGAGACGCCGCTGTCGCGCAACGAGGAGTGGGTCAGCGTCACCCTGGACCTGGGCGACGGCCGCGGCCCGCGGCGGTTCAGGCGCGAGACCAACACCATGCCCAACTGGGCCGGCTCCTGCTGGTACCACCTGCGGTACCTGGACCCGCACAACGACGAGAAGCTGGTCGACCCGGAGGTCGAGCGGTACTGGATGGGCCCGCGCGAGGGCGCCACGACCGGCGGCGTCGACCTGTACGTCGGCGGCCAGGAGCACGCCGTGCTGCACCTGCTGTACTCCCGCTTCTGGCAGAAGGTGCTGTTCGACCTGGGCCACGTCTCGTCGGCGGAGCCGTACCACAAGCTGTTCAACCAGGGCATGGTCCAGGCGTTCGTCTACCGCGACGAGCGGGGCTTCCCCGTCCCGGCCGCCGAGGTCGAGGAGGTGGACGGGCGCTTCGTCCACCAGGGCCAGACCGTCACGCGCGAGATCGGCAAGATCGGCAAGTCGCTGAAGAACGTCGTCTCCCCGGATGAGGTGTGCCAGGAGTACGGCGCGGACACGCTGCGGCTGTACGAGATGGCGATGGGCCCGCTGGACGTCTCCCGCCCCTGGGACACCCGGGCGGTGGTCGGCCAGTTCCGGCTGCTGCAGCGGCTGTGGCGCAACGTGCTGGACGAGACGACCGGCGAGATCGTCGTCGCCGACGCCGAGCCCGACGAGGCCACGCTGCGCGCCATGCACAAGGCGATCGACGGCGTCACCAAGGACCTGGGCGCGCTGCGCTTCAACACCGCCGTCGCCAAGATCACCGAGCTGAACAACCACGCCGTGAGGCTGGGTCCCGGTCGCGTGCCGCGCGTGGTGGCCGAGACCCTGGTGCTGCTGGTCTCGCCGCTGGCGCCGCACATCGCCGAGGAGCTGTGGCACCGGCTGGGGCACGACGAGAGCGTGACGCATGCCGACTTCCCCGTCGCCGACCCGGCGTACGCCGTCGACGAGACCGTGACGTGCGTCGTGCAGGTCCGGGGCAAGATCAAGGCCCGGCTGGAGGTGCCCGCCGGCATCGCCGACGCCGAGCTGGAGGAGCGGGCGCTGGCCGAGCCGGCGGTGACGGCCGCGCTGGGCGGCGCCGCGATCCGCAAGGTGATCGTGCGCGCCCCGAAGCTGGTGAACGTCGTCCCCGCCTGACGCCGACTGACGCCGCCTGACGCGGCCGGGCACGGCACGGGACGGCGCGACCCGGCACGGCATGACGCGGAACGCCGGGCCAGCCCTACCCTGGTAGCCACGGCGTTGGACGAAATGGGGTGCGGTCCATGGAAATGGCGGCGCTGGTGGTGCTCGCGGTCACGACGCTGATCTTCGTGACGATCGTGATCCGCGTGACGCGCGCGGTCGGGCGCGCCGTGGACCGCACACGGCGGCAGGTGCGCCACACGGTCACCGAGGTCACGCTCGCGGCCCGCGCCGTGCAGCCGGGCGCCGTCGGCGAGGTGGCGCGGCTGCGCCGGTCGCTGCGGACCAGCCTGACCAGCGCCCACGACGCGCTGCTGGTCGGCTCCGAGCAGGACCCGGCGTTGCGCGAGGCGCTCTCGCTCCTCGGCCAACTGCGGGTGCACGCCGGGCGGCTCGACTCGGAGCTGGCCATGCTCACGGTGGGCGAGCCGGACCGCGGCCTGGTCGCCTCCCGCCTGCCCGAGCTGCGCGAGCGGGCGCGGCGCATCACGCGGTCGGCGGACTCGCTGCGCACCGCCGCGCAGGACCGTGCCCACCACGACGGGGAGGCGGTGGCCCTCGACACGCTGCACCAGCAGATCGAGATCGAGGCGAGCGCGCTGCGGCACTGGGCGCCGGCGGCGGAGGCGGCGGCCGAGCCCGCTCCCTCGCCCGGTCTGGACAAGGGTCCCTCGCAGCGCCTGCGGCGAGGGCTGCGCGTCCCGCGCGCACCGCGTTCCGAGCCCAGGTCCGGGCCCAGGTCCGGGCCCAGGGCCGAGAACGCCGAGGGCTGACCGGCTCGCTACCCTCCAGCCATGCCCCGCACCATCGCCCTCGTCACCGACTCCACGGCCTACCTCCCTCCCGCCACGGCGGCCCGTCACCGGATCACGGTCGTGCCGCTGACGGTGGTGCTCGGCGGCCGGCCCTTCGAGGACGGCACCGAGGAGTCGGCGCGGCGGCTGGCGCAGGCGCTGCACCAGCGGCAGCCGGTCACGACCTCCCGGCCCAGCCCGGAGGACTTCGCCGCCGCCTACCGCGAGGCGGCCGAGGCCGGGGCCCGGGGCATCGTCTCCCTTCACCTCTCCGCCGAGATCTCCGGCACCTACGACGCGGCGGTGCTCGCCGCCCGCGAGGCCCCGGTGCCGGTGCGGGTCGTGGACAGCGGGATGGTCGCGATGGCGCTGGGCTTCTGCGTCCTGGCGGCGGCCGAGGCCGCCGAGGCGGGCGGCAGCCTCGACGAGGCCGTCGCCGTCGCCGTCAAGCGGGCGGAGTCCACCCGCGCCTACTTCTACGTCGACACCCTGGAACACCTGCGGCGCGGCGGCCGCATCGGCACGGCGCGGGCGCTGCTGGGCTCGGCGCTCGCGGTGAAGCCGCTGCTGGAGCTGGCCGAGGGGCGCATCGAGCTGCGCGAGAAGGTCCGCACCGCGTCGCGCGCCATCGCCCGCCTCGAGGAACTGGCGGCGAGCCAGGCGGGCGCGGGACCGGTGGACATCGCCGTCCACCACCTGGCGGCGGAGGAACGGGCCGCCCAGCTGGCGGACCGGCTGCGCCAACGGCTCCCCGGCCTGGCCGCCCTCCACGTCAGCGAGGTGGGCGCGGTCCTGGGCGCCCACACCGGCCCGGGCCTGCTCGGCGCGGTGGTCTCCCCGCGCTGAGCGCCTGCCCCTGGTCAGCCGCTCACCCGCGTCACCCACACGGGCGAGCGGCTTTTCCACAACGCCGCCCCCATCCACAGATTTGGCCTGGGATCATCACGGAGCGTGATATTCGCCTACGGTCGTGGCCATGAAGACCACCCGACCACCCCGCCGCCCCCCACGCCCCGGCAGACCCCCCGGCCGCCACCGCCGCCACCCCACCACCCGCCGGGCACCCCAGCGCACCGCCGCCACCACCACCACGCACACCCGCGCCATGGCCCTGTTCGGGCCCGTTCCCGCCCGGGCGGAGAACGCCGAGGCGGCGTTCGGCCCGGCCCATGCGCCCACCACTGGCCCGGCCCGTGCCCAGGCGGCTGCCCGGGCGCGGGATCGGACCGGCCCTCCGAGTCCCGCCCCGGCAACCGATCCGGTCAGCGGACCCCTGACCGGCGTTGCTCCCGACCGAGGGCCCGCGCCTCCCGGCCGGACGACGCGCCCCGCCGGTGGCTCAGGCGGCGCCACGACGGCGGATCCCGCTCAACGTCCGCGGCGCTCCCCGGCGTTCGGCTCCCGGCAGGCACCGCCACCCGGCAGGGCCGGGCCCGCCGCCCCTGCGGAGGGCGCGGGCGGTGCCCCGGCGACGCAAGCGGCGGAACGCCCGGAGCGTGCCCGGACGATCGGCCTCGCGCACACCCGCGCCACGCCTTCGGACCCGGCGCCCGCCAGCGCCCTCGGCTCGGACGCCGCCGGCACCGTGGGTCCGGCGCAACGCCACAGGCCCGCGCCGGCGCCACCACAGCCGAGGGCCGGCTGGGCCGTGCTGGCGCGGCGCGCGCGTGAGCGGGCGGCGGCCCTGACCTCGCCCCGCTCGGGCGTGCTGCGGTCGCGCTTCGGCATGGAGTGGAAGACACTCGCCGCGCTCGGCGTCGTGCTGCTGGCGGCCGTCGTCTTCGCGGTGCACCACTTCTGGACCGGGCGCCCGCAGGGCGTCGTCGCCGCCGAGCCCGTGCCCACCGCCGCCGGGCCCTCCGCCGCGGCGTTACCCGCCGCGGAGACAGCGGAGACAGAGGAGGCGGCGGCGGAGAACACGGTCGTGGTCGATGTCGGGGGAGAGGTCCGCGACCCCGGCGTCTACACGCTGCCCGCCGGGTCGCGGGTCGCGGACGCGATCGAGGCGGCGGGCGGCAGCAGGCCCGGCACGGACACCGACTCACTCAACCGGGCCCGGCCGCTCGCCGACGGCGAGCAGATCCTCGTGGGTGTCACACCCGCACCCACCGCCCCCGTCCCGGAGGCCGGTCCCGCCGCCACGGCCACCGCGATCGCCGCGCTGAGCCTCAACACCGCCACCGCCGAGCAGTTCGACACACTCCCCGGCATCGGGCCCGTCCTGGCCGCGAACATCGTGGCCTACCGCGAGGAGAGCGGCGGCTTCACCACCGTCGACCAACTCCTCGACGTCTCCGGCATCGGCGAGAGCCGCCTCTCCGAGCTGAGGGACCATGTCACCCTCTGAGCTCCCCGAGCCCCCCGAGCCCTCGGCCACGGCCCTGGTCCGCCACCCGGTGCACGCCGCCTCCGGCCACCGGCTGGGCGCCTCCAACCCGCGGCGCCGGGGCCCGGCCGACCTGCGGCTCGTTCCGCCCGCCGCGGCGACCTGGGCAGCGACGGCCTGGGCCCTGGGGGCTCCGCCCCGGCTCGCCGCCACCGTCGTGGCCGCATGCTGCGCGGCGGCAGCGGCCGTCCTGTGCCGGTCCCGCCGTGGCATCGCCCCGGCCCTCGCCGCCGCGTTGCTGTGCGCGGCGGCCGGTGCGGCCGTCGCCGCGCTGCACACGGCGGCGGCACGGTCCGGGCCGCTGCCGGGCCTCGCCGGCACCGGCGGAGGCGCCGCCGTTGAGGCCGAGGTGACGGTCGGCGGCGATCCCCGGCAGGCCGCCGCCGACCCCGGCAGACCCGACGCGCCACGGGCCGTGCTGCTGTCCGCCGAGGCCGCCCGCGTCCGCACCGGCACCGGATCCTGGCAGGCGGTGCGCACGCCCGTCCTCGTGGTCGCCGAGACCGAGCGGCCCGCTGCCTGGCTGCGGCTGCTGCCCGGCACCCGGCTGCGCCTGACGGCCCGTGTCGCGCAGCCCATGCCGGGGCACACACCGGCGGAGCTGGCCGCCGTGCTGCGCGTCACCGACGCCGGGCCGCCCGGCGTCACCGCCTCCCCGAACCTCCCGCAGCGGATCGCGGGTCACCTGCGCGACTCGCTGCGCGAGGCCTCCTCCGGTCTGCCCGGGGACGCCGGGGCCCTGCTGCCCGCCCTGGTCATCGGCGACGACTCCGGCATCACGCCCGAGCTGGAGGAGGCGGTGCGGGCCACCGGGCTGACCCATCTCGTCGTGGTCAGCGGTGCCCAGGTCGCGATCGTCCTCGGGGTGCTGATCGGCCCGGTGGGCCTGGCCTCGCTCGCGGAACGGCGCGGGCTGGCCGCCCGCCTCGGGATCCCGCTGCGCACCACCGCCGTGCTGGGCGGCGTGCTGCTGCTGGCGTTCGTCCTGGTGTGCCGGCCGGAGCCCAGCGTGCTGCGCGCCGCCGTCTGCGGCGGCGTCGCGCTGCTCGCCATCGCCACCGGCCGCCACCGCTCGCTGCTGCCCGCCCTCGCCGCCGCGACCATGCTGCTCCTGCTGTGGGAGCCGGTGCTCGCCCGCTCCTTCGGCTTCCTCCTGTCCGTGCTGGCCACCGGCTCCCTCCTCACCCTCGCCCCCCGCTGGAGCGGGTCGCTGCGACGACGCGGCACGCCCAGACCCCTGGCCGAGGCGATCGCCGCGGCGGCCGCCGCCCACGCCGTCTGCGCGCCCGTCGTCACCGTCTTCGCCCCCGGCACCAGCCTCGTCGCCATCCCCTGCAACCTGCTGGCCGCACCGGCCGTGGCCCCGGCCGTCGTGCTCGGCTGGCTGGCGCTGGTCACCGCACCCGTCTGCCTGCCGGCCGGCGCCGCGCTGGCGTGGCTGGCGAGCTGGCCCACCCGCTGGATCGCGGGCGTGGCCCGCACCGGCGCGGCGCTGCCGGGCGCCGAACTCGGCTGGCCCGGCGGCTGGTCCGGCGCGGCGTCGCTCGCCGCCGTCACCCTCGCCGTGCTCGTGCTGGTGCGCCGCTCGCTGCGCAGCCCCTGGCTCGGCATCGTCGGCGTGCTGCTGCTCCTGCTCGCGGTGCTCCGCCCGGCGCCGCTGCCGCGCATCCTCACCGGCTGGCCGCCGGCCGGCTGGCGCGTGGTCGCGTGCGACGTCGGCCAGGGCGACGCCCTGGTGCTCGCCGCCGCCGACGGCGCCGCGCTCGTCGTCGACACCGGCCCGGACCCGGCCGCCGTCGACCGCTGCCTGCGGGAGCTGGAGGTCCGCCGCATCCCGCTGCTGGTCCTCAGCCACTTCCACGCCGACCACGTCGCGGGGCTGCCCGGCGCGCTGCGCGGCCGGGAGGTGGGCGCCATCCAGACCTCCACCGTGCGGGACTCGCCGGAGCAGGCGGCGTTCGTCGACCGCGTCGCCGCCGAGGCGGGTGTGCGGGTGATCCCGGCCGTGCCCGGCGAGCGGCGCCGCATCGGGGAGGGCCTGAGCTGGCAGGTGCTGTGGCCGCCCGCGGACGCCGCGAGCCTGGGGTACGAGGCGAACGACGCCAGCGTCACGCTGCTGCTGCGCACCGGCGGCCTCGGTGTTCTCCTCCCCGGCGACCTGGAGCCCGCCGCGCAGCGTCGGCTGCTGGCCGAGCACCCCGAACTGCCCCCGGTCGACGTCCTGAAGGTCGCCCACCACGGCTCGGCCGGCCAGCACCCGCCGCTCCTTGCGCGCCTGAGTCCCCGCCTCGCCCTGATCTCCGCCGGCGCGGACAACGACTACGGCCACCCCGCCCCCGGCACCCTCGCCGCCCTCCGCGCGGCCGGCGCCGTCGTGCTGCGCACCGACCGCCACGGCGCCCTGGCCGTCACCGAGACCGACGAGGGCCCGCGCGGCGTCGCACGCCGGGGCCTCGGCCGGTCCCGGCCGCTCAGAACAGCCAGGCGCCGTCCTTCATCAGGTAGCGGCCGGCGAGTTCGTTCGCCTCCCGCCAGGCGCGGACCGTGCGCGGCCGGAAGCGCAGGTAGCACCAGTCCGGGCGGCCCCGCGTGTCCCAGTTGTTCTTGGCGGCGAACGCGTCGGCCGCGGCGCGCAGTTCGTCCCCGGCCAGCACCCCGGCCGCCGCCTCGATGAGCACGACGTCCCGGGTGTGCCCGAGGGCGACGGTGGCCCGGCCGTTCCCGGCGATGTTGACGGTCGTCGGGTTGGCGGTGCGCGTCGTCATGACGAGCGCCTCGTCGTGCCAGACGAAGGACAGCGGCACCAGGCACGGCTCCCCGTCCGCGCCGGCCGTGGACACCCAGGCGTCCACGTCCTCCGCGAGCCGCGTCAGCACGTCCGCCCTGCGCTGTCCCCCGCTGCGAGCCGGGGGCTTCTCCTTCGCCATGGCGGGTCACCCTACGGCGCCGGACCCGGCCGCGCATGGGGCGTTCGGCCTCGGCCGATCGGCGTAGGCCACGCGGGTGGGACCATGGGCGGATGGACGCTGACGCCTACCTGCGGCGTATCCGAGCCGCCCGGCCCGCCGTCGCCGACGGGGCGGCGCTGGCCGAGCTGCACCTGCGGCACCTGCGCGCCGTCCCCTTCGAGAACCTCGCCATCCACCTCGGCGAGGAGGTCGAGCTGGCCGAGAGCTCCCTCGTCGACAAGCTGGTCCGCCGGCGCCGGGGCGGCTTCTGCTACGAGCTGAACGGGGCGTTCGCCGCGCTGCTGCGCACGCTGGGGTTCTCGGTGGAGCTGCTGAACGCCCGCGTCTTCGACGGCGAGACGCTCGGGCCGCCGTACGACCACATGGCCCTGCGGGTGGCGGCGCCCGGCGAGTCCGGCGGGCCGTGGCTGGCGGACGTCGGCTTCGGCGACCACAGCCACCGTCCGCTGCGGCTGGACGCCTCCGGCGAACAGCCCGACCCGGCAGGAGTCTTCCGCGTCGTCGAGGCCCCGGACGGCGACCTGGACGTGCTGCGGGACGGCACGCCGCAGTACCGCGTCGAGACCCGGCCGCGCGCGCTCGCCGACTTCGAGGTCGCCTGCTGGTACCAGCAGACCTCGCCGCGCTCCCACTTCACGCGGTCGCTGATCTGCTCGCGGCTGACGGAGACGGGGCGGATCTCGCTCAGCGGCCGGAAGCTCATCGTCACCGGGGACGGGCGGCGCACGACGGCCGAACTGGAGGACGGGACGACCGTGCTCGCGGCGTACCGCCGTCACTTCGGCATCGAGCTGGACGCGGAGCCCCGCCTGCGGCAGCGCCCGTAAGCTCAACCGCGCTCCAGCCAACCCTCGTGCGCCTCGGCCAGGGCCGCCAGCGCGGCCTGCGCCTCCGGCCGGCAGCAGGAGCCGTCCGGGTCCTCCAGCACCACCAGCCACTGGGCGTCCTCGGCGTCGTCCTCCCCGGCCAGGGCCTCGCGGACCAGCCGGGGTTCCTCGGACAGTGCGAGCCGGTCGGACAGCTCCGCGGCCACCTCGGCGGCCGCCTCGCGGTCGGGCAGCACCAGGATGTGCGGTGCGTCGTGTCGTTCGTCGGTCACCGGCCCATTGTGCTCACCCCGCTTCGGGACCCCTTCCGTAGCCCCAGGTACAAGAGTGCCGCGCCGGACACCGCCAGCGGCCACAGGAGGTACACCCCGGACATGGCCAGCAGCGCGGCGATCGCGACCAGCGCCACACAGGCCGCCGCATGGCCCTTGGAACGCCGGGGCAGCAGGCGGAGCGCGGCGGCCACGCCGACGGCGTACACCGTCACGAACGACCCCGTGGTCAGCAGCACCAGCGGGCGCACCCCGATGTCCGCCGCCGTGACCGCGCCCAGCGCGAGCAGCGCCAGGCCGGAGACGAGGGCGAGGCTGCGGCGCGGCACCTCGCCGACCGTGCTGCCGCGCGCCAGCCACGCCGGGGCCGCGCCGTCCCGCCCCAGGGCGGCGCCGAGCTTGGCCGCGGCGGCGTAGTAGGCGTTCATCGTCCCGAACGTCAGCAGCACGGCCGCGACGGCAGCGAGGTGGCGCGCGTCGCCGCCCAGGCCCGCCGCCATCAGCTCGCCGAGCGGCGCCTCGGTGTCCGCCGCCGAGGCGCCGAGCACCGCGATGACGGCGAACGCCACCGACAGGTAGAGCACCCCGACGATCACCACCGCCGCCCCCGTCGCCCGGGGCAGGTCGCGGGCCGGGCGGCGCAGCTCCGCCGCGAGGTGGGTGATCGCCTCCCAGCCCGCGAAGCTCCAGACCAGCATCGTGGCCGCCGGGCCGACGGCGGCCCAGCCGTGCGGGGCGAAGGGCTGGAGGTTGTCCAGCCGCGCGTGCGGCAGGGACAGCGCGACCGCCACGACGAGGAGGGTCACGAGCAGCCCGCCCAGGGCGAGCTGGATCCGTCCGGTCACCCGCAGCCCGGCGGCGTTGGCTGCGGTGACGGCCGCCATGAGGGCGGCGGCGGTGCCCAGCGCGGTGGCGTCCCCGCCGCCGAGCGCCTCGGCGGCGTAGGCGCCGCCGAACAGCGCCGCCGCCGCGGCGCCCGGCGGCACCGCCAGGTAGAAGCACCAGCCGACCACGGCCGCCGCCCGCTCCCCGAAGGCGAGGCGCGCGTAGGTGGACACGCCCCCGGCATCCGGATGCCGGGCGCCCAGCGCCGCGAACGCCGAGGCCAGCGGCACGGACAGCAGCACCAGCGCGGCCCAGGCCACCAGCGAGGCGGGCCCGGCCGCGTCGGCGGCGAGCGCGGGCAGCGTGATGACGCCGGTGCCCAGCACCGCGCCCACGTACAGCGCGGTCGCCTGCGGCGCGGTGAACCGGCCACCGGGCGCAGGGCCAGGCGTGGGGCCGGACGTGGGGCCGGGCGTGGCGCCCGGAGCGGCGCCGGGCTGGCGGACGGTCTCTGTCATGCGGACAGGCTTTCGCCCGGCCCCGCCGACGGCCATCGGCAGAAATGCCAGCCACCGCTAAAATTCCGCCATGAGCGCTCGCCGTCGCCGCCCGCACGTCGTGGCCGTCGCCGTCACCGACGGCGCCCCGGTCTTCGAACTCGCCGTCCCCTGCGAGGTCTTCGGCATCGACCGCAGCGACCTCGCCGACCCCTGGTACGAGCTGCGGCTGTGCGCCGCCGGACCGGACCCCGGGCCGCCGCGCACCACCGCCGGGCTCGCCGTCCACACCCCCTACGGCCTGGACGACCTCCCCGACGCCGACACCGTCGTGATCGCCGCCTGCGCCCGCCACATCCAGCTCGACCCGCCGCCCGCGCTGCTCGACGCGGTCCGCGCCGCCCACGCGCGGGGCCGCCGGATCGTCTCCCTCTGCTCCGGCGTCTACGTGCTGGCCGCCGCCGGGCTGCTGGCGGGACGCCGGGCCACGATGCACTGGATGTCCGCCGCCGACTTCGCCCACCGCTTCCCCGACGTCGACGTCGACCCCTCCTCGCTCTATGCCGAGGACGGCACCATCCTGACCTCGGCCGGCACCGGCGCCACCATCGACGCCTGCCTCCACCTCGTGCGCCGGGACCACGGCTCCGCCGTCGCCAACGAGGTCGCCCGCCGCATGGTGGTGCCGCCGCACCGGGAGGGCGGGCAGAGCCAGTACGCCAAGCCGCTCAGGCCCGCGACCCGCGGCGGCGGCGACGATCTCGCGCCCGTGCTGCGCTGGGCGCGCGAACGCCTCCACGAGCCGCTGACCGTGCCGAGGCTGGCCCGCCAGGCGCACATGAGCGAACGCACCTTCGCCCGCCGCTTCCGCGACGCCCTCGGCGTCACGCCCCTGCAGTGGCTGCTCCAGCAGCGGGTGCGGCTCGCGCAGGAACTGCTGGAGACCACCGACGAGCCGGTGGAGGCCATCGCCCGCCACGCCGGGTTCGGCAGCGCGGCCAACCTCCGCCACCACTTCGGGCGGCTGACGACGATCACGCCCCAGACCTACCGCCACGTCTTCCGCCGCCGCGTCAACGGCGTTGTCACCGGCGCGTGGGATGCTGGGCGTTGATGGCTGCCAGACAGACGACCAGGACGACCAGGGCGAACGCCGACGACCCGCTCGCGCCCGTGACCATCGCCGTGGGGCAGGAGGAACTGCTGCTCGACCGCGCGGTGCGGCAGGTCACGGCCGCCGCCCGCGCCGCCGACCCCGACACCGACCTGACGGAGCTCGACCCCGGGGAACTCGCGCCCGGCACCCTCGCCTCGCTCACCAGCCCCTCGCTCTTCGCCGAGCGGAAGGTCGTCGTCGTGCGCCAGGCCCAGGACCTGGCGGCGGACACGGTCAAGGACGTCAAGGCGTATCTGGCCTCGCCGGCCGACGAGATCACGCTCGTCATGCTCTTCACCGGCAGCGGCACCAAGGGCAAGGGGCTGCTGGACGCCGCCCGCAAGGCCGGGGCCCGGGAGGTCGCCTGCCCGAAGATGACCAAGCCCGCCGACCGGGTGGCGTTCGCGCGCGGCGAGTTCCGCGCGGCGGGCGTCGGCGCGACGCCCGCCGCCTGCCAGGCCCTGGTCGAGGCGATAGGCGGCGACCTCCGCGAGCTGGCCTCGGCCTGCGCCCAGCTCGCCGCCGACGTCGAGGGCACGATCGATGAGGCCGTCGTCGCGCGGTACTACACCGGCCGCGCCGAGGCCTCCAGCTTCACCGTCGCCGACCTGGCCGTCGAGGGCCACGCGGCGGAGGCGCTGGAGGCGCTGCGCTGGGCGCTGGCCACCGGGGTGGCGCCGGTGCTGGTCACCAGCGCCCTCGCGCAGGGCGTGCGCGCGATCGGCAAGCTGGCCTCGGCCCCGCCGGGCGTGCGGCCCGCGGACCTGGCCCGCGATCTCGGCATGCCGCCGTGGAAGATCGACCGGGTGCGGCAGCAGACGCGCGGCTGGACGGCCGACGGCGTGGCGACAGCGGTGCGGGCGGTCGCCGAGGCGGACGCGGCGGTGAAGGGCGGCGGATACGATCCGGCGTACGCCCTGGAGCGCGCGGTCATCACGATCGCATCGGCCACGCGCTTCGCGCGCGGCCGATAGCCACGGGCCACTGGCCGCTGGGGGCTCCTTGACCCGCACCCCGGCCGACGGGCCGTGGCCTCCCCCCGGGGGGTGTGCCCACCCTCCGCCCCGGCCGGGGTGAAGGCCGCGGCAGGGACTCCGCCCTGGCCGGGTAGGGTCTGGGGCGGAGCCCCAGCCGTGGTTCGGCCGGCGCGGCGAGCGCTATGCGTCGGGGTCGCCCTCGACCTCGCCCGCCGGTTGTTCCTCCCGCAGTGCGGCCAGCGTGGCCTCCGTCGACTGGCGCATCGTCTCGGACACGTAGTCCTCCTCGACCAGGCGGGAGAGGGAGGAGTTCGAGTAGGTGTCGATGTAGGCGTCCCAGGTCAGCGAGTACTCGAACCACCCGTCCCGGACGCCCAGGATCACCCGGCTCAGGCGGTCGTCCTCCGTCGTCCGCTGGAAGGTGATGAACGCCTCGTCGCCCAGCCCCTCGACGGGCTCCACCCGGTAGTCGTAGTTGACGTCCGCGTACTGCTCCTGCTCGCTGTACAGCGCCTCGAACTCGCCCGCCGGATCGCTCCCCTTGTGCCAGACCGCGTCATGGGTCAGGTACATGAAGCTGTAGGTGTCGTCCTCGATCGGTGCGAGGTAGAAGGTGCAGGAGCTGCGGTCGACCGCCCGGTGCTCGTACGCCAGCAGGCTGGGGTCCATGTAGCCGTCGGGCTGCTCGTAGTCCCCGTCGAACGCCGAGATGTCGGCAGTGGCGCACATGTCGTCGCTGTACTCGTAGCCGGCCAGGTTCGGCTGCGGCTTGGAGGGCGGGGAAGGCTCCTTCCCGGAGTCGCCGGAGCCGCTGGTGGCCACCAGCACGCCGCCCCACACCGCCGAGGCCACCACCACGCCCAGCACCGACCACAGCCAGCTCGGCAGCCCGCCGCCGGGGCCGCGCGAGGGCCGCGCCGCGTTCGGCGGCGTCATCGGGCCGTAGCCACCGGTGGCCTGGGACGCCGCGTCCTGCGGATAGCCGTAGCCGGGCGGGCCCGGCTGATGCGGCTGGGGGTGTGGCTGGGGCTGCGGCCGCGCGTAGGGATTGTCGGGCGCGGGCTGCGGCCGGCCCGGCTGCATGTAGGGATTGCTCCCCCCCGGTATGGACATGTCAGTAACGTACCGTGTCCCGACCGGGGGAGCGAGGGCCCGCGCGGGGCTCAACAGCCTTGCCGCGAGGCGGAGAACAGCCCGAGGGGCCAGCCGGGAAACGCCGGAGACAGGCCCGCCCGGGGATCAGCTCTGGAGCGCGTTGACCTGGTGGGCGAGCGCCGACTTCTTGTTGGCGGCGTTGTTGCGGTGCAGCACGCCCTTGCTCACGGCCTTGTCGAGCTTGCGGGCCGCCACCCGGCGCGCGGCCTCGGCCTTGTCGTAGTCGCCGGTGGCCACCGCCTCCCGGGTACGGCGGATCGCGGTCTTGACCTCGGACTTGACCGACTGGTTGCGCAGCCGGGCCTTCTCGTTGGTCTTGATCCGCTTGATCTGGGACTTGATGTTCGCCACGAAAGAAGCCTTCAGTAGATTCGGGACAGGTTCGGGATAGACGCAGTCGGCCAGGTTACCAGCGGCACCCGCCGCCCTCCCAATCCGCGGCCCGCCCCGCGACCGTGGGACCATGGGGATGACCCTGACCCCCGTCACCGACGCCCGTCACCGACGAAGACCATCACCCGACAGGACCCCGCGTGCCCGCGATCCCTACGAACGCGCCGGAGCCAAGCCGCACCGACCCGGCCCTGATCCGCAACTTCTGCATCATCGCGCACATCGACCACGGCAAGTCCACCCTCGCCGACCGGATGCTGCAGCTCACGGGTGTGGTCGAGCAGCGCCAGATGCGCGCCCAGTACCTCGACCGCATGGACATCGAGCGCGAGCGGGGCATCACGATCAAGTCCCAGGCCGTCCGCATGCCCTGGGCCCCCACCGGCTCGGAGACCGCCCATGTCCTGAACATGATCGACACCCCCGGGCACGTCGACTTCACCTACGAGGTCTCCCGCTCCCTCGCCGCCTGCGAGGGCTGCATCCTGCTGGTGGACGCCGCCCAGGGCATCGAGGCCCAGACCCTCGCCAACCTCTACCTGGCGATGGAGAACGACCTCACGATCATCCCCGTCCTCAACAAGATCGACCTGCCCGCCGCCCAGCCGGAGAAGTTCGCGGCCGAGCTGTCCCACCTCATCGGCTGCGAGCCCGACGAGGTGCTGCGCGTCTCCGCCAAGACCGGCGAGGGCGTCGAGGCGCTTCTCGACGAGGTGATCCGTCAGGTGCCGCCGCCCGTCGGCGAGGCCGACGCCCCCGCCCGCGCCATGATCTTCGACTCGGTCTACGACTCCTACCGGGGCGTCGTCACCTACGTGAAGGTCGTCGACGGCGGCCTCGGCAAGCGCGAGCGCATCCAGATGATGTCCACCGGCGCCACCCACGAGCTGCTGGAGATCGGCACCAACTCCCCGGAGATGACCCCGGCCGACGGCCTGGCCGTCGGCGAGGTCGGGTACCTGATCACCGGCGTGAAGGACGTACGCCAGTCCCGCGTCGGCGACACCGTCACCGTCCAGCGCCACGGCGCCACCGAGGCGCTCGGCGGCTACAAGGACCCCAAGCCGATGGTGTTCTCCGGCATCTACCCGATCGACGGCTCCGACTACCCGGGCCTGCGCGACGCCCTGGAGAAGCTCCAGCTCAACGACGCCGCCCTGGTGTACGAGCCGGAGACCTCCGCCGCCCTCGGCTTCGGTTTCCGCGTCGGCTTCCTCGGGCTGCTGCACCTGGAGGTGATCCGCGAACGCCTGGAGCGCGAGTTCGGCCTCGACCTCATCGCCACCGCGCCCAACGTCGTCTACCAGGTGACGATGGAGGACCGCACCGAGCACACGGTCACCAACCCCAGCGAGTTCCCCGTCGGCAAGATCGCCGAGGTCCGCGAGCCCGTCGTGCGCGCCACGCTCATCGCCCCCAGCGAGTACGTCGGCGCGATCATGGAGCTGTGCCAGAGCCGCCGCGGCTCCATGCAGGGCATGGACTACCTGTCGGAGGAGCGCGTCGAGCTGCGCTACACCCTGCCGCTGGCGGAGATCGTCTTCGACTTCTTCGACGCCCTGAAGTCCAAGACCCGCGGCTACGCCTCCCTCGACTACGAGCCGGTCGGCGACCAGGCCGCCTCCCTCGTCAAGGTGGACATCCTGCTCCATGGCGACAAGGTGGACGCCTTCTCCGCGATCGTGCACAAGGACAAGGCGTACGCCTACGGCGTCAAGATGGCCGGCAAGCTGCGCGAGCTCATCCCGCGGCAGCAGTTCGAGGTGCCCATCCAGGCCGCCATCGGCTCCCGGGTGATCGCCCGCGAGACCGTGCGGGCCATCCGCAAGGACGTGCTGTCCAAGTGCTACGGCGGCGACATCTCCCGCAAGCGCAAGCTGCTGGAGAAGCAGAAGGAAGGCAAGAAGCGCATGAAGATGGTGGGCCGCGTCGAGGTGCCGCAGGAGGCGTTCATCGCGGCGCTCGCCTCCGACTCGGGCCCCGGCCCCGGCTCCGGCTCGGGCTCGGGCAAGGAGTCCGGCAAGGGCCGCGGCTGAGACGCGGCCAAGAGCGCGGGTAAGAACTACAAAGACCCCTTACGTGCGGCGGGCCAGGGTCGTACTCTGAGCGCCACCCATGAGTTACTCGTCAGTCGCTCCCGTTGCAGTGCGGCACCCGGAGGAAGTCGTGAGCGAGACCGTGACCGAGACACAGCAGTCGATCGAGAACCGGCCGCCGTCCGTGGCGCACCTGTTCCTGGACCGGGTCGCGGCCACACCCGACCGGGAGGCGTTCCGCTACCCCGTCGCCGCCCCGGGCGGCGGGCCGGACGACTGGCGCGGCTACACCTGGGCGGAGGCAGCCCAGCGGGTCTACGCCATCGCCGCCGGCCTGATGGACCTGGGCGTGCTGCCCGAGGAGCGCGTCGCCATCGCCTCCACCACCCGCGTGGACTGGATGCTCGCGGACCTGGGCACGATGTGCGCCGGCGCCGCCGTCACGACCGTCTATCCGACGACCAACGCCGACGAGACGGCGTTCATCCTCGCCGACTCCGGCAGCAAGGTGCTGATCGCCGAGGACGCCGCCCAGCTCGCCAAGGCCCGCGAGCGGCGCGCGCAGCTCCCGGACCTGAGACACGTCGTGGTCATCGACCCCGACGGCGCCGGCCCCGCCGGGGGCGACCCCGAGGGCTGGGTCCTCTCGCTGGCCGAGCTGGCCGAGCGCGGCGCGGCGTACCTGGAGAAGAACCCCGACTGCGTCACCGACACCGTCGCCGCGCTGCGCCCCGACCAGCTCGCGACCCTCATCTACACCTCCGGCACCACCGGCCGCCCCAAGGGCGTGCGGCTGCGGCAGGACACCTGGTCGTACATGGGGTACGCCATCGAGGCCCTCAACCTGATCGGCCCGGAGGACGACCAGTACCTGTGGCTGCCGCTCTCGCACGTCTTCGGCAAGGTGCTGGTCGCCTCCCACATCAAGGTCGGGCACCTGATGACGGTCGATGGCCGGGTCGACAAGATCATCGAGAACCTGCCCGTGACGCGCCCCACCAAGATGTGCGGCGTCCCGCGGATATTCGAGAAGGTCTACAGCGGCGCCGCCATGAAGGCCAAGGCCGGCGGCGCCGCCAAGTACCGCATCTTCAGCTGGGCTGCGGAGGTCGCCAAGGAGTACGCCCGCGTCTCGCAGGAGAGCAAGCGCCGCACCGGCACCGCCTCGGTGCCCTTCGGGCTGAGGGCCCGACACGCCCTCGCCGACCGTCTCGTCTACGGCAAGCTGCGGGCGGCGTTCGGTGGCCGGATGGAGGGCATGGTCTCCGGCGCGTCCCGGCTCGACCCCGACATCGGGTACTTCTTCGCCGGCGTCGGCATCCCCATCCTGGAGGCGTACGGCCTCACCGAGTCCGCCGCGGCGAACTTCGTCAGCCTCCGTGACTCCTTCCGCACCGGCGCGGTCGGCAAGGCGGTGCCAGGCCTGGAGGTGCGGGTCGCCGACGACGGCGAGATCCTGCTGCGCGGCCCGGCGATCATGGACGGGTACCACGGGCTGCCCGAGCAGACGGCCGATGTCCTGGAGCCCGACGGCTGGTTCCACACCGGCGACATCGGCGAGCTGTCCGACGACGGGTACCTGAGGATCACCGACCGGAAGAAGGACCTGTTCAAGACCTCCGGCGGCAAGTACGTCGCCCCCACGGAGATCGAGGGCCGCTTCAAGGCCGTCTGCCCCTACGTCTCGACCATGGTCGTCATCGGCAACGGGCGGAACTACTGCACCGCGCTGATCGCCCTCGACGAGCCGGCGATCATGGGCTGGGCCAAGGAGAACGGCCTGGGGGGCAGGGCGTACGCCGAGGTCGTGGCCGACGAGCGGACCCGCGCGCTCATCGACGGATACGTCGAGCAGCTCAACGCCGGGCTGCAGCGCTGGCAGACGATCAAGCGGTTCCGACTGCTGCCGCGCGACCTCGACGTGGAGCACGGCGAGCTCACGCCCAGCCTGAAGCTGAAGCGGCCCGTGGTGGAGGCCGAGTATCGTGAGCTGATCGCCGACATGTACCCGGAGACGTGACGGCGGCTGCCCCGCGCGGGTGGCATCGGCCCTGCCGGGTACGCACCATCAGATGACAGGGAGTGCTGACCCAGCGGCAGGCAGGAGAGTGCGGTGACGCGACCAGGCGCCGATGCCGATGCAGGCGCCGGCGCCGGCGAGGCGGAGGAGCGGCGGCCGGAGGGCTTCGAGGGCGACCACGACATCCTGTGGGCCGCGTTCCACGTCCTGCCCGCCGGCGCCGTGCTCATCGACCGGGCCGGGCAGATCATGAACGTCAACGCCGAGGCCGAACGCCTGCTGGGCCGGTCGGTGGCGTCGATGCGCGGCGCGGACGCCCACGACCTGCTGCACCGCGACCGCGTCGGGCAGGCGGTGGCGCGCTCCGACTGCCGGATGCTGGCCGCGATGGACGAGGACCGCACCACCTCCGGCGACCTGGACACCTTCCTCCGGGGCGACGGCCACCTGCTGCCGGTCGAGTGGTCGACCGCGCCCATCCGCGGGCGGGAGGGGGTGGCGGGCGCCGCGGTGCTCTTCACCGAGGTCACCAACCGCCTGGAGAGCCAGTACCGCGCCGAGCGCGAGCTGGCGGAGCTGCGCGACCGGACCGAGCGGCTCGCGCTGCTGGCCGAGGTCACCACCGTGCTGACCCAGTCGCTGGAGGTCGAGGAGACGCTGCGCCGGCTCGGCCGGATCGTGACGCGGCGCCTGTCCGACTGGGCCGTCGTCGTGCTGCGCGGCGACGACGAGCGGGAGCACCGGATGGCCGTGCTGCCCTCCGACCGCCCAACACGGAACGGCGAGGGCGAGGGCGGTGACGACGCCCAGGGAGCCGGGGGAGAGGCCGAGGTGCGCTGGAGCGCCCCGCTGCCCCCCGCCGCGGAGAGCGCCACCACCCCGCTCGCCAACGTCCTGCGCCGGGGCAAGCTCTCCACGCTCGGCCCCGACGAGATCTCCACACCCGTCGACTGCCCGCTGACGGCCGCCCATCGCGAGCTGCTGGCGGCGCGCGGCGCCGCCTCGGCCGTCATCGCGCCGCTGCGCACCGCCCGGCATGTGCTCGGCGCCCTGACGGCCGTGCGCAACGACCCGACCCGCCCGTTCGACGGCACCGAGGAGGCGCTGCTGTCCGACATCGCCTACCGCGCCGGGCTCGCCATCGACAACGCCCGCCTCTTCCGGCAGCAGCGGGACATCGCCGTCACCCTCCAGCACCACCTCCTCACGCCGCTGCCGCGGGTCGGCGAGCTCCAGCTCGCCGCCCGCTACCTGCCGGCCGGCGCCGGCGCGGAGGTCGGCGGCGACTGGTACGACGCCCTGGTGCTGGGCGACGGCGTCACGGCCCTGATCATCGGCGACGTCCTCGGCCACGACCTGGATGCCGTCGCCGGGATGGCGCAGCTGCGGAACATGCTGCGCTCCCTGGCGTGGGACCGGCGCGAGGCGCCCAGCGTGATCTTCGACCGGCTCGACCGGGCCATCCCCGCGATCACCACCGTCACGATGGCCACCGCCCTGCTCGCGCGCGTCGAGGAGCTGCCGGAGACGGGCACCTGGCGGCTGCAGTGGACCAGCGCCGGGCACCCCCCGCCGCTGCTGGTCACCGCGGACGGGCAGGCGCGCTACCTGGAACAGCACCAGGATCCGATGCTCGGCACCCAGCTCGCCGGCTCGCTCCAGCGCCACGACGTCATCGAGCGGCTGCCGCCGCGCAGCACGGTGCTGCTGTACACCGACGGCCTGATCGAGGAGCCCGGCATCAGCCTGGACGCGGGGCTGGAGCGGCTGCGCAGCCACGCCACGGAGCTGGCCGAGCGTCCGCTGGACGACTTCTGCGACCAGATCGTCAAGCAGGTGCGGCCCGGCGGGCGCGACGACATCGCGCTGCTGGCGATGCGCGTCCCCCGGGCCGGCCGGGCCCCGTCGCGCTGACGCCGCCCCGACGCCGCGCCGCACCGGCCGGGGCCGGGGTCAGTCGACCAGTTCGCGGGTGACGGCGTCCGCCAGGAGGCGGCCGCGCAGGGTGAGCGCGGCCCGCCCGTCGGCGTACGCCTCAGGCCGCAGCAGGCCGTCCGCGAGCGCCCGCCGGGCGGCGGCCAGCCCCTCCGGGCGCAGCAGCGCCAGCGGGCAGCCCTCGGCCAGCCGCAGCTCCAGCAGGATCCGCTCCACCCGCCGGTCCTCACGAGCCAGCACCTCCCGGCCCGCCCCCGGTGAGCGGCCCGCCGCCAGCGCCGCGGCGTACGCCCCGGGGTGCCGCACGTTCCACCAGCGCACACCGCCGACGTGGCTGTGCGCGCCCGGGCCCGCGCCCCACCAGTCGGCGCCGGTCCAGTACAGCTCGTTGTGGCGGCAGCGGCCCTCGCGCGAGGCGGCCCAGTTGGAGACCTCGTACCAGGCGAAGCCCGCCGCGCTCAGCGTCTCCTCCGCGATCAGGTACCGGTCGGCCAGCACGTCGTCGTCGGTCATCGGCACCTCGCCGCGCCCCACCCGCCGCGCCAGCCGGGTGCCGTCCTCCACGATCAGCGAGTACGCCGAGACGTGATCGGGACCGTCGGGGCCCGCGCCGAGCGCCGCGTCCAGCGAGGCCCGCCAGTCGTCGTCCGTCTCGCCCGGCGTTCCGTAGATCAGGTCCAGGCTGACGTGCTCGAAGCCCGCCGCGCGCGCCCACCGCACGCACGCCTCGGGGCGGCCGGGGGTGTGGGTGCGCTCCAGCACGTCCAGCACGTGCTGGCGGGCGCTCTGCATGCCGAACGAGACGCGCGTGAAGCCCGCCTCGCGCAGCGCGGCCAGCGAGGCTTGGGTGACCGAGTCCGGGTTGGCCTCGGTGGTGACCTCCGCGCCGGGCGCGAGGCCGAACTCCTCCCGGACCGCCGCCAGCATCCGCGCCAGGTCGGCGGGGGGCAGCAGCGTGGGCGTGCCGCCGCCGACGAAGACCGTCGCCACCGGGCGCGGGTCGTCCCCCAGCACCTTGCGGGCCAGCCGCACCTCCTCGGCGAGCACCGAGGCGTAGTTCTCGCGGGAGGCCAGCTCCCCGCCCGAGCCGCGCAGCTCGGACGCCGTGTAGGTGTTGAAGTCGCAGTAGCCGCAGCGCGTCGCGCAGTACGGCACGTGCAGGTAGAAGGCGAGGGGGCGGTCCGCGGCCCCGGCGAGGGCGTGCCCCGGGAGGGCGCCGTCGGAGGGCACCGGCTCGCCGTCGGGCTGGACGCTGGGCATGGTCCCCATTGTCCGGCATTCGTCGTCCGGCAATCGTCGTCCCCCATCCGCCCGTGCCTCCCGGCTCAGGCGCCGGGTCCGCCGGGCCCGCCGGGTCCGCCGACCGTGACGTGGTCGATCAGGTGCTCCACCGGCCCCAGCAGCCCGGGGTCGAGGTCGCGGTAGTCGCGGACGCTGCCGAGGATGCGCCGCCAGGCCGCGCCCGTGTTCTCCGGCCAGCCCAAGGCCCGGCAGACCCCCGTCTTCCAGTCCTGGCCGCGCGGCACCTCCGGCCAGGCGGCGATGCCGACCGCCGCGGGCTTGACCGCCGCCCAGATGTCGATGAACGGGTGCCCGAGCACCAGCACGTCGGGCCCGCCGGCCTCCGCCGCGATCCGCGACTCCTTGGAGCCGGGCACCAGGTGGTCCACGAGAACCCCGAGCCGGGCCCCGGGGGAGGGGCCGAAGGCGCGCACCACCGCCGGGAGGTCGTCGATGCCCTCCAGGTACTCGACGACCACGCCCTCGACGCGCAGGTCGTCGCCCCACACCTTCTCGACCAGCTCCGCGTCGTGGCGCCCCTCGACGTAGATGCGCCCGGCGCGTGCCACGCGGGCGCGGGCCCCCGGCACGGCGAGCGATCCGGACGCCGTCCGGGCGCGGCCGCCGCCGGAGCCCTCCCCGGGTCGCGGGCGCGGCGGGACCAGCGTGACGACCCTGCCCTCCAGCAGGAAGCCCCGCGGGTCCATGGGGAACGCCCGCGGCTTGCCGAAGCGGTCCTCCAGCGTGACGGTCGGGCCCTGCGCCGTCTTCTCGCAGCGGATCACCGCCCCGCAGAAGCCGGTGGTGACCTCCTCCACCACCATGCCCGGCTCGGCCGCCACCTCCGGGACGGGCCTGGGCCGCTTCCACGGCGGCGTCAGATCGGGGTCGTACTGTCGCATGGCGTCAGTCAACCACTCCGAACCGGCGGGCCAGCGCCCCCCGTTGCGCCCGGACGAAGGCGGCGTCCACCACCGCGCCGTGGCCCGGCACGTACCGCGCCCGCTCGCCGCCCAGGGCCAGCAGCCGGTCCAGGGCCGCCGGCCACCGCGCCGGACGGGCGTCCTCCCCCGCCTGCGGCTCGCCGGACTCCTCGACCAGGTCGCCGCAGAACACCACCCGCGGCTCCCCCGGAACCACCACCGCCAGGTCGTGGCCCGTGTGCCCCGGCCCGGCGTTCGCCACCACCACCTCCCGGCCGCCGCCGAGGCCGAGCACCAGCTCTCCGCCCCCCGCCACCTCGACGACGTCCGGCACAGCGGCCCGGAGGGCCTCCGCCGCCTCCGCCGCCTCCGCCTCGTCCATTCCGTGACGCACCGCGTCCGCCGCCAGCGCCGCCGGCGCCAGGTGCCCGGACAGGCCCGCCGCCCCGTACACCTCGGCGCCCGCGAACGCCGCCGCGCCGAGCACGTGGTCGAAGTGCGGGTGGGTGATCACCAGCCACCGCACCGGCAGCCCGCCGGCACCCGGGATCCCGGCAAGCTCCCGCCGCAGCGCCGCCCCCGCCCGCGGCGAGGGCCCCGCGTCCACCAGCAGCAGCCCCGCCTCGCCCGCCACCACCCCGACCGTCTCGTCCCACCCCGGCAGCCTCCGCCGCCACACCCCGGCCGCCACGTCTTCCCAGGCCTGGCCGGGAACGCCCTGTTCGCTCACCACAGGTCGACGTTAAACGCCCCTCGCGCCCTCCTGTTCACGCCGGTCGCGCGGTACCGTCGTTTCCGTCGCGCTTTCCCTCGTCGAGCTACCCGGCCGTACACTGGAGCAGGGATTGGCACTCCACACGGATGAGTGCCAGTGCGGCGGGCGAACCACACGGCCGGGACGGGAGGTGCGCACATGCTCAGCGAACGCAGACTTGAGGTGTTGCGGGCCATCGTCCAGGACTATGTGGGCACCGAGGAGCCCGTCGGCTCCAAGGCCCTCACCGAGCGGCACAACCTGCGCGTCTCACCGGCCACGGTGCGCAACGACATGGCCGCCCTGGAGGAGGACGGGTACATCGCCCAGCCCCACACCAGCGCCGGCCGCGTGCCGACCGACAAGGGGTACCGGCTCTTCGTCGACAAGCTGGCCGACGTCAAGCCGCTGTCCGCCGCCGAGCGCCGCGCCATCCAGAACTTCCTGGCCGGCGCCGTCGACCTCGACGACGTGGTGGCGCGCACGGTGCGGCTGCTCGCGCAGCTCACCCGCCAGGCCGCCGTCGTGCAGTACCCCTCGCTGACCCGCTCCACGGTGCGGCACGTCGAGCTGCTGCCGCTGGCTCCCGCCCGCCTGATGCTGGTGCTGATCACCGACACCGGCCGGGTGGAGCAGCGCCTCATCGACTGCCCCGCCCCGTTCGGCGAGACCTCCGTGGCCGACCTGCGGGCCCGGCTCAACGCCAGGATCGCGGGCGAGCGGTTCACGGACGTGCCGCGGCTGGTGCAGGACCTGCCCGAGGCGTTCGACACGGAGGAGCGCGGCACGGTGCAGACGGTGCTCTCCACCCTGCTGGAGACCCTCGTCGAGGAGACCGAGGAGCGGCTGATGATCGGCGGCACCGCCAATCTGACCCGCTTCGCCCAGGACTTCCCGCTGACGATCCGGCCGGTGCTGGAGGCGCTGGAGGAGCAGGTGGTGCTCCTGAAGCTGCTGGGAGAGGCCACCGACTCGGGCGTCACGGTGCGTATCGGTCACGAGAACGCACACGAGGGCCTCACCTCAACATCGATCGTCTCGGTGGGCTACGGTTCGGGTGACGAAGCGGTCGCGAAGCTGGGCGTGGTCGGACCGACCCGCATGGACTACCCCGGAACGATGGGAGCGGTGCGCGCAGTGGCACGGTACGTCGGACAGATCCTCGCGGAGAACTAAGTGGCGGCGGACTACTACGCGATCCTCGGTGTGCCGCGCGACGCCTCGCAGGAGGAGATCAAGAAGGCCTTCCGCAGGCTGGCGCGCGAGCTGCATCCGGACGTGAACCCGGATCCGAAGACCCAGGAGCGGTTCAAGGAGATCAACACCGCCTACGAGGTGCTCTCGGACCCGCAGAAGAAGCAGATGTACGACCTGGGCGGCGACCCCCTGGGTCCGGGCGCCGGCGCGGGCCCGGGCGCCGGGTTCGGAGCCGGGTTCGGCAACTTCTCGGACATCATGGACGCCTTCTTCGGCACCGCGACCCAGCGCGGCCCGAAGTCGCGCACCCGGCGCGGCCAGGACGCCATGATCCGCCTGGAGATCGACCTCAACGAGGCGGCCTTCGGCACCACCAAGGAGATCCAGGTCGACACCGCCACCGTCTGCGGCACGTGCAACGGGGAGGGCGCCGCGCCCGGCACCTCCGCGCAGACCTGCGACATGTGCCGGGGCCGCGGCGAGGTCTCCCAGGTGACCCGCTCCTTCCTGGGCCAGGTCATGACCTCCCGGCCCTGCCCGCAGTGCCAGGGCTTCGGCACCGTGGTGCCCAACCCGTGCCCGGAGTGCGCGGGCGACGGCCGGGTCCGCACCCGCCGCACCCTGACGGTGAAGATCCCGGCGGGCGTCGACAACGGCACCCGCATCCAGCTCGCGGGCGAGGGCGAGGTCGGCCCCGGCGGCGGCCCCGCCGGCGACCTGTACGTGGAGATCCGCGAGACCCCGCACGCCGTCTTCCAGCGCAGGGGCGACGACCTGCACTGCACCGTCACCATCCCGATGACGGCCGCCGCCCTCGGCACCAAGGTGCCGCTGGAGACGCTCGACGGCATGGAAGAGGTCGACATCAGGCCGGGCACCCAGTCGGGGCAGTCCATCCCGCTGCACGGCCGCGGCGTCACCCACCTGCGGAGCAACGGGCGCGGCGACCTCGTGGTGCACGTGGAGGTGCAGACGCCGGCGAAGCTGGACCCGGAGCAGGAGGAGCTGCTGCGCCGCCTGGCGAAGCTGCGGGGCGAGGAGCGGCCCACCGGCCAGTTCCAGCCGGGCCAGCAGGGCCTGTTCTCCCGCCTCAAGGACGCCTTCAACGGGCGCTAGGCGGGCGTGGGGATCGTGACCACGGCGCCGGTTTTCGTTTACGAGGGCCTGATGGGCGCCCGCGTCGGCGGCGTGCTGCGCCTCGGCGGGCCCGAGGGCCGTCACGCCGCGTCGGTGCGGCGGCTCCGGGCGGGCGAGGAGATCGTGCTGACGGACGGGCGGGGCAACGCCGCCGCCGGGACCGTCGCCGCCGTGGAGGGGCGCGAGGCGCTCAAGGTCGCGCTCGCGCGGGTCTGGCAGGAGCCGTCGCCGCGGCCGTGGCTGACCGTGGTGCAGGCGCTGCCCAAGGGCGACCGGGGCGAGCTGGCCGTCGAGACCATGACCGAGACCGGCGTCGACGCCATCGTGCCCTGGGCGGCCGCGCGCTGCGTGACGCAGTGGCGCGGCGAGCGCGGCGCGAAGTCCCTCGCGCGGTGGCGCGCGACCGCGCGGGAGGCGGGGAAGCAGGCGCGGCGTGTTCGCTTTCCGCAGGTGGGGGAGGCGCACACGACGCGGGAGGTCGCGCGCGAGCTGGGCGGCTTCGTGGCCGTCCTGCACGAGGCGGCGGCCGAGCCGCTGGCGACGGCGGAGCTGCCGGAGACCGGCGACATCACGGTGATCGTCGGCCCCGAGGGCGGCATCACGGACGAGGAGCTGGCGGCGTTCACGAACGCCGGCGCGCGGGCGTACCGCCTCGGGCCGACGGTGCTGCGCACCTCGACCGCCGGCACGGCCGCCGCGGCCGTCATCCTCGCCCGCACCGGCCGCTGGGGCTGAGCCCTCCAGCGGGGGACGGGGCGGAGCCCCGAGGGCGGGTACGCGGGACCCCTCCCCCGCCCAACGCGAAACCCTGGGCGGCGAATTGGCGTCTCACGATCCGCCACCCTAAGGTGACGCATCTCATATGAGGGGCGAGGGAGAACACGACGTGCCACAGCCGGAGCTGGTGAACACCGGCAAGCTCGCGGACGAACTGAGGGAGCTGGCCGGGAGGGACGAGCTCGAACTCAGACGCGACGAACTGAACAGCCTGGCCGAGGATCTGAGCGGGGGTCACGATCTCGCCTCGTGGGCGGAGGTGGACCTGATAGCCAGCTTCGCCCGGCCCGAGAGCCTGGCCGTACGCCCGCGCCCCGCCCGCCTCGGTCCGCTGCGCCGCCTGAGCCGGTTCCTCAGCTCCCGCCCCTGGCAGCAGCCGCGCGCGCTGGCCGGCCGCCTCTGGAGCGGCCTGCGGAAGCGCGCCGTGCGCGAGGATCTCGTGGAGGGCATCCTGGGCGTGCTGGTGTTCGCGCCGCTGCTGTTCACCTGGTGGGGGCTGTGGGAGGCCAGCCAGGCCTACGCGGAGCTCCGCGAGGAGGACGAGGAGCAGGCCACCCGCCCCTTCCTCCAGCTGTGGCAGTCCGGCTTCGAGGGGCGCGCGGGGGCGCTGGGGCGGTTCGACAACGTGGCGTTCCTGGCCCTCGTGGCGATCTCGGCCCTCCTGATCACCGCCGTCTGGCACGCCTGGGCACGGGCCAGGGAGGAGCGGGAGCGCGAGCGGCAGCGCGAGGAGCGCGAGTACCTGCTCGGCGAGCTGACCGCCGTACTGGCCCGCGCCCAGCTCGCGCTGACCACGCATCTGGCCGCCTCGCCGCGCCGCTTCGCGGGCGAGCTGGGCAAGGCGTCCCGGCGCCTGGAGTCCGTGGTGAGCAAGGCCGACGACGGCCAGCGGCAGCTAGCCACGGCCGCCGGCGCCGTGCGCGACGCCACCTCCGCCCTGGAGACCGCCAGCCGGCGGGTCGCCGACGCGAGCGCCCCGCTCGGCACGGCCACCGACCGGCTGGAGGCCGTGGTGAAGGCCGGACAGGCCGAGACCGCCCGCCTCAGCGGGGTCAACGCCGCCGAGGTGCGGTCCGTCGGCGACCGCATCGGCCTGCTCGGGCAGCAGATCGAGCACGCCGTCAAGGAGCTGACGGGCGTTCAGCGCGAGCTGCTCGGCTCCACGCGGGACGTGGTGGGCGCCACCGACCAGGCCGCGCAGGCGATGGTGGCCAGCTCGGCCCGCACCAACGACGCCGTGGACCGGATGCGGGAGGCCGCCGACCGGTGGGATGTGGCGGCGGCGCACTGGCAGGACGCGGCGCACCGCGTGAACACCGGCGTCCACCGGATCACCGGGGACCCGCCCCCGTGGGGACCGGAGCCGCCCAACGGGACACCCCTGCCGCCGGGGCCGACGCCCCCCGCCGCGCCGCCCGTCGCCCCGCCGGCGACCGCGCCCGGGACCGCGCCAGGGACGCCGCCGACGGCGGACGGCTGGCCGGCCGACCCGGGAGCGGGTCGGTGACCCTGCCGCCGCGCCCGCCCCGCCGGAGCCGGCTCGCACCGATGGTGCTGGCGGGCTGGCTCTTCGCCGACCTGCTGCTGATGCTGGCGCTGGTCTCCATGAGCGGCCAGCCCGACCCCATCGGCCCGCCGGACGACTGCCCGCGTACGCCGCTCGCCTCGCCGTCCCCGTCTCCGTCACCGTCCCCGGCCGAGGCCTCGGCCTCGCCGGATCCGTCCGCGTCCTGCGCCTCCACCCCGCCCGAGGAGGAGACCCCGCCCGAGGAAGGGGAGGAGGAGCCACCGCGGCCCCGTTCCGTGGACCAGGAGCGCGTGGAGTTCAGCGTGCGGGGCGACAGCGACGCGGCACTGGTGCGCCAGATCAGGCGCGAGACCGAGCGGTGGGAGGGGCAGGTCGCCGCCATCGTGCTCACCTTCGGCGGCAGCGCCTCCGGCACCACCTACGCGGAGCGCGTCAACTCGCTGCTTCACGAGGCGCGTCCGCTCATGTTCCCCGAGCGCACGACGACGGAGAACTTCCACGCCCTCAGCGACCCGGCCCAGACCGCCGAGCTGTGGGTGTACTTCTACACCTCACCGACGTGACCGGGGGCTGACACGTGTACGCGACGACGGAGCGATGGCGACCCGGACAGCGGAGCGCCGAGGGCGGCGCCCCACCGCCCCTGTTCCCGCTGCCGCTCTTTCCCGGCCTGCCGGGCTACCGCGACTTCGACGAGGAGCTGCGCCACCTCGGCTTCCGGCACGCCATGGACGTGCTCCAGCCGGACGCGAGCGGGACCGCCGACGGCTTCCGCGTGCTGGACGGCCTGTGGTTCCCGGGCCGGGGCATGCTGTGGCACCGGGCCGACGCCGGCCACTGCCGCGCGGCGGGCGAGGCGTGGCGCGGCTCGGGCGCGCCCCGGGCCGGCGGGGCCGCACGCCTCGCCGCCCGCCTCGGCGAGGTGGCGGCGGACGATCCGGCGGCCCTGCGCCGGCTCGTGCTCTACCAGCTCTGCTGCCGCCTGAAGGACTCCCCGGCGGTGGACGAGGCGGCGGCGGTGGCGCTGGGCGTGGACGCCGCCGAGGCCCGGCCGCTGGCCGAGGCGGTCGCCGCGCACTTCCCCGGGCCCGGCCCGGCCCGCGAGGCCGCCGAGGAGATCGCCGACGCCTGGCGCGCCGGCCGGCTGCGGCGTTCCCTCGAACTGGCCGAGCGGCTGCCGGCGTTCCCGGACGAGGCGCCGCACGCCGACCCCTTCCTCGCCGCGCTCCGGGAGGAGATGCGGGACGCGGCCGAGGCCACGGGCCGGCTCCTGGACGAGGCGCGGCGGCTGCGGGAGCGCGGCGAGCACCGCGCCGCCGCGAAGGCCTGCCTGGCGGCGTGCAGGCAGGCCGTGGACGAGCCACGCGCGCGAGCCGCTCTCCTCGCCACGGCCGTCTCCGCCGCCGACGCGGAAACGCGCCCGCGGACGCCCGGGGCCGCGCACGCCGACGAGGCGCCGCCCGGCGCACGGCGGCCCGGCGTCACCGCCGTCCTGGAGTCCGGGACGGTCCGGCTGTCGTGGCGGGCGGCCGCCGCGTCCGGCGTTCGCTACCAGGTGCTGCGCTTCCCCGACGGCGCACCCGGGGAGGCCGTCGAGGTCGCCATGGTCACCCAGAACGCCGCCGAGGACCCCGCGCCGCCCGTCGCCACCCCGCTGCGGTACGCCGTCATCCCCTGGCGCGGCGACCGCATGGCCGGCGTCGCCAAGGCTGGCCCCGGCCCGGACCCGCTGCTGCCCGCCCCCGAGGGGTTCCGCTCCCACGCCGTGCCGGACGGGGTGCGGCTGTCGTGGCGGGCCCACCCGGCGGCCGTGCGGAGCCAGGCGATGCGGCTGGCCGGGGCTGGCCGCGCGGAGGCCGAGGTGCCCTCGCGGCGGGAGGAGCTGACGGACCGGCCGCTGCCCGCCGGCGCCCACCACTACCGGGTGCGGTGCGGCTACCCGGGCCCGGACGGAAGGACGCTGTGGTCCGGCTGGCGTCTGGCGGTGGCGCGCGCCGAGGAGTGGCCCGCGCCCATCGAGGGGAAGCTCGTCCTTCGGCGCCTGCCGGACGGCCGGGTGGAGCTCAGCTGGCCACGTCCCGCGCGCGGCGAGACCCGCCTGGTGCCCTGGCCCGGCGGCCCGCCGCCCCACCCGGGCGAGGACGTCTGCGCCCTGGTGGCGTCCGCGCCCCGAGGGCCGGCGTCCGACGGCGTTGACGGCGAGGCGCCGCCGCGTGTCACGCTCGCCCCGCCGCCGCGCGCCGTGACCCGGCTGATGGCGGTGAGCGTGCTCGGCGAACGGGCGGTGGCCGGCCCGGCCGTCGTCCTGGAGACCCCCGGCACCGCCGAGGGACTGCACGTCCGCCGCCTGGACGCGCGCCGCGCCGAGGTCCGCTTCCGGTGGCCGGAGCCGGCCGTGCTGGCCCGGCTGACGTGGCGCGGCGGCGACCGGGCCGGGGAACGCCGGCTGGCGCGCAGCCAGTACCCGGGCGGTGGCGGCCTGGTGGAGATCCCCGTCAGCCGCGCCGAGCACCTGGTCACGATCACCCCGGTGGCGCGGCCCGACGCCGACCTCGCCGAGTGCGGCACCGCCCAGGTCCGCCTTCCGGCGATGCCGCTGCCCGCGGCCGTGCTCGCCAGGGCCTGGACACTCGCCCGGCCCGTGGCCCGCCGCGCCGGGATGGCCGCGACCCGGGGATGGGCCCGGGTCATCGGCTCGGTGACCGGCTCCCCGCGCGCGGGCGGCGGCAGCCCCTGAGCGAGCCCTGAGCGAGCCCTGAGTGAGCCTCCGTGAGCCCTGACCCTGAGGGAAGCCCTCCGCGAGCGAGCCACGCGCGGGCACTCCACGGGCCACCGGCAGCGGTCAGCTGTCCCGCACCCAGCCCTCGGCGCCGCCGCCGAACTCCAGCATGATGCCAGGGCGCAGGGCGGCCGTCCTGCCCGGCTCGATCTCGCGCTCCACCCCGTCCGGCCGCCGCAGGGTCCACGGCGCCGCGCTCCGGTTGGTCAGGCCCAGCCTGCCCGGCGACGTCGGGTGCTCGGTGACCTCACCCACCACCGCCGTGAAGTCGTGCCGGTCGGGCGCCGGCTGGAGGTGGTGCGCGTACACCGCCCCGCCGCGCTGCATCCGGATGTCGCGCCGCCCGCGCCGCCCGCCCGTGCCGGTGGCCAGCTCCAGGCGCAGCGGCAGCGCGACCGTCCGCTGGCAGCTCCAGCAGCGGGGCGCCCCGCCGCCCGGCTCGGTGAGGTTCTGCCTGCCGCAGGCGGCGCACACGACGATGGCGTCCCGCACCGCGCTGAGCGCGTCGCGCCACTGCGCCTCGCGCACCCGGCGGCCGGGGTCCCGCAGGCCGTCGGTGAAGGTCTGCACGAACAGCTCGCGCAGCACCTGCGGCAGCACCCCCCAGGTCGTGATCACCGTCTCGTGCTCGCCGGGCACCGGCCGGTTGCGGTCATCCCTCGGGTCGTAGATGAACACCGGGTCGGTGCCGTACAGCTTCTTCTCCGCCTTCTCGTCCCAGCAGTGGATCCGGGACTCCATGGCGCCCCACAGCGGGTGGTGGTTCATCAGCATCATGAAGAGGAGCACCGCCAGCGAGTGCAGGTCGGTCTGGATGCGGGGCTCGGCCTGGCCGCGCACCAGCTCCGGCGCCATGAACGTCATGGTGCCCGCGATGCCCGCCGCCTCGCCCTCCACCACCGCGTTGTCGTTGTCGCACACCAGCACGTCCCCGGTGCCCGGGTCGAAGAAGACGTTGCCCCAGCTGATGTCGCGGTAGGCGATGCCCTTGGCGTGCAGCGCCTGGTACGCCTCGACGGTGTGCAGCGCCACGGTGACCAGCGAGCGCGGCGTGGCCTTGACGGAGGGGTCGCGGCGGAGCAGCGCCTGGAGGTCCCGGAAGTTCGGCGGGCGCAGCGGCATCAGGTAGCCGAGCCCCGGCTCCCGGGCCGCCCGGCTGGTCACGATGCTGCGGGGCCACAGGAAGCGATCGTCCCGCCAGCCCCGGTACACCAGGGTCTCCAGGATCTTCCGCCGGTAGGGCGTGGCGAGCTGCGGCAGGTACCACTTGAGCGCCCAGGTGCCGGAGGGGGTGCTCGCCTGGTACACCTCGCCTTCGCCGCCCGAGCCGAGGAACCGCCCGACGACGATCCGCTCGTTGTCCTCGGTCCACAGTTCCTGCCCGGCCTCCAGCATGCCGATCATGATGTCGTTGTCCCTTTCTTCCTCACGGGGAAGGCGCCGACCAGCGTGGTGTCGTCGCCGGAGTGGTGGGAGGCCGTCGCCAGCCAGCCGGGGAGCTGCTTGCGCACCGACTCGATGCCCTCGCGCTCGACCCGCTCGCGTACGCCGCTGGCGAAGCCCAGGAATCCGGAGTGATCGGTGAAGCTCTTGGACAGGCCGTCGGTGGAGAGCAGCACGGCCGGGGGCGGGCCGCTCCCGGTCAGGGGCCGCCAGTGCGTGCGGAACCGCTCCCACGCCCTGGGCTGGCACAGCGACTCCGTCTCGTCCCCGATCTGCGGGCCCGCGTCCAGGGGGGCCTCGGCGCTGCCGTCTGACCACACCAGCGCGATGTCGCCGTCGCCGAGCTGCCAGCACATCAGCAGCCGGCTGGTGACGACGGCGCCGACGATGGTGGTGCCGTAGGCCTCGTACTCCGGCTCCGGCGGCCGCGCCGCGTCCCCGACGGCCCCAACGGTCCCGACGGCCCCGACAGCCCTCACGGCCCCGACAGCCCTCACGGCCCCGATCCGGGTGCCGTCGGCGGGGGAGTTGGCCTCGTGGAACGCCACCCGCCGCCGCCAGCTCCACGCCAGGCGGCGCGGCAGCTCGCTGAGCGCGTCGTGGAGCCAGCGCCACGGCGGGCCGCCGTCCCGCTCCCAGCGGTCGGTGAACTCCTTGGCGCAGCGGCAGAACTCCTCAACGGCCCAGCGGGCCCCCAGGTCGCTGCGGAAGTGGGCCGCCGAGCCGTGGCCGTCCGCGACGGCGAGCACCACCGCACGCTCCTTCGCGCTCCGGCGGGCACAGTGGTAGTCCTGGCTGTGCTCCTTCCCCCGGCCCGTGACGTCCTCGTGAAGGAGCACCCAGGCATCGTCCGGCATCACCAGACGTCATCGTCGTCGTCGGCCACCTTCGTGGGCGACTTCACCACCGTCTGCGCGTCGTGCAGCAGCCGGTCCCCCTCGGCCATCGGCGTCGACGCGGTGGTCACCGCCACCGTGGAGGCCCAGCGGATCGCCGCCACCAGCTGCTTGGGGTTGTTCGCCTGGAGCGGCTCCAGCTCGGGGTTGCCCAGGAACTCCTTCAGCATTCCCTTGTCGGCGTCGTCCCCGATGCCGATCGCCACGCGCACCGAGCGCTTGCCCCAGGGCGTGGCGTCCACCGAGCGCAGCCCGGCCCGCCAGTCGTCCATGGGCAGGCCGTCGGAGACCAGGGCGAGCACCGGGCGCAGCGCCCGCTGCGGCATGGGCGGCGAGGTCAGCTCCTTGGACACCAGCTTCAGCGCCTTGCCGAGGTCCGTGCCGCCGCTGGCCTGGACGTCCCGCCACTCGAACTCCTTGACCGGGGTCGGGGTCCGGATGTGCCAGTACGCGCCGCTGGAGAAGGTGATGGCCCGCACGACCAGCGAGGCGGCCGGATTGTCGTCGGCGGCGCTGCGCATCTCGGGGATCGCCTCGCGGATGGCGAAGTTGAGCTGGTTGATCTTGCCCGCGATCGCCATGGACGTCGAGCAGTCGAGCAGCCAGATGAAGTGCAGCGGGCGGTTGGCCATGGGGCCGCCGGGTATCTCGCTCACGGGTCCTCTCCGGGAGACGGTCGTCTGGTGGGTGTGGGTTCGTCGAGTGGCAGTGGGTGGCAGTGGACAGCAGTGGATAGCAGTGGATAGCAGTGTGGTCCGGCGGAGCGGGAGGGGTCCCGTCCCCGGCCCTGTCCCCGGCCCCGGCTCCGGTCCCGGCGCCTAGCGGAGCATCGCCTCGGCCCAGGCGCGGAGCTCGTCGGAGAAGACCAGGCTGCGGTCGTCCAGGAGCTCGCGCGCGCGGTGGAAGGCGTCCGGGCTGATCATCGTGCCCGCCTTGGCGTCCTTGCAGCTGACGAGCAGTTCGGCGCGGGCTCGTTCCAGGGAGTTCAGGTCGTACGCCCCGGGCCCGTCGCGCGCCAGCAGCTCCCTGGCCAGCTGGATGCGATTCTCGTCGTTGACGGCGGTGTTCAGCACGTGCTTGAGCGGGCCGCGCAGACCCGCCTCGATGACGAGGGCGACGGGGCAGCCGGTGACGATCGCGAGCGCGGCGGCGTTGGACGGCTTGTCGCGCTTCCCCCAGATCGCGTCCCACACCGCGCGCAGCTCGCCGCCCGTGACCGGCCTGTGCTGGGGGAGCTGCTTGGTCAGCGCGGCGTAGAGCGTGACGTCGTCCGCGTAGTGCTCCCTGTGGGCCCCGCTGCGGAGCCGGTGCGCGCGGCTCGCCATCTCGCCGGGGAGACTCGGGAGATCGACCGGCCGAGGGCGGGGAGCCGGCGGCGCGGCGGCGGGCCCGGGGGCGTGCGCCGGGTACGCCGGGTACTCCGGGTGCGCCGCGTACTCCTGGTGATCCTGGTACCACGCGGGCTTCGGCTCGGGCCGAGGCCCGGCAGGCCTCGGCGGCTCCGGCTCCGCCGTGGGCCACGGCCCCGCCGTCGTCCCCGCCGTCGTCCCCGCCGTCGTCCCCGCCGTCGTCTCCGCCGTCGGCGCGGCCTTCGGTTCGGCCCCCGGCGGCGTGAACCTCGGCGGGTCCTCGCCCGCCAGCCAGCACTCCGCCGCCCGCCTCGCCCAGTCGTCGTCGCGCGGCGGGCTGCTCTCGCCGCCCACGCCGTCGTGGACCCGGTACCGGTGCCGCACGGTGCCGGGGTCCTCGCGGCCGAACCCGGGGAGCCCTGCGTCCGGATCGATGCCGAGGATCTGCTGCGGGGCGTCGTCCGGGCGATCGGTGCGGGTGGTGAAGGTCAGCGCCCGGGCGCGTTCCTCGTCCAGCGAGTAGCAGGCGAGCGCGATCCAGCGCGCCACGGCACCCGGATCGGGCTCGGCGAGGACGATCTGCCGCCCGGCGGGCCGCGCGAAGAGGCGCCGCACGTCGGCGAGGAACGGCGCCAGCCGCTCCCGGTTCTCCCGCGCGAACTCCACCAGGAGCTCCTTGCCGAACGCGCCCACCCCCGGCTGCGGCGCCCGGCTCCCCGCCTCTCCCCAGGAGGGGGACTCCCACAGGTCGATGGGCCACATCCGGTCCAACGCGCGTGCGCCGCCCGGGAGATACATCACCTCCAGCTCCCCCGGAGCCCCGTCCCCGGGGCCCGCCTGGCACACCACGGCGTCCCCGCCGGGCAGCCGGATGTAGCTGAGGGAGCCGCCCGCAACGGGCGCGGCCAGGCCGAGCAGGGGCGTCAGCTCCTCGCCGAGCCCCGGCCGCGCGTCGTCGCCGTGGCGGGCGTTCTTCAGAACGAGCTCGCCCGCGTCCCGCCGCTCCCACACGAAGCCCAGCCGGTGAACCCGGCGAACGCTCTCCATCTGCCCGTGCCCCTCCCGTGTCGACGGCCGGTGATCAGTGTGGCGAACAACCCTGATCCGCGCAGGGAGTTGAGCGGATTCCCCAGGCCCCGGCACCGGAGACGCCGCCAACCGCCGTGCGGTTTCGCCGCACGGCGGCGGCGGGGACAGCGGGCGTCTGCGGGCGCTCTACGGGCGCTCGTCGGGATGGCGGGCCAGCTGCACGATCGCGGCGATGAGGCCGCCCCACACGATGACCATGGCGGTGATCATCATCACGATCGCCGATCCCGACATCAGCGGACCTCCTCGCTCTCGTCCTCGGGCGCCGTCGGCGTACGCCGCCACCGCACCAGGGACAGCGCCACACCGGCCACCAGCGTGCCGCCCGCCACCAGCCAGCCGGACCAGATCAGGAACGACGTCGGGTAGTCGCCGTAGTTCTCGTCGAACTCGTCCGTCAGGCTGTCCCACATCATCCAGCCCAGCACCAGCGGCGTGACGATCCCCAGGCAGACCCGCCACCAGCCCCGCAGGCCGACCACCGAGGTGGCGTCCGCCTCCCGCTGCAGCAGCCGCCAGCTTGCGGGTCACCCAGCTCACGGTGACCACCAGCGCCAGCGCGGCCAGCGCGATGCCGTACTGGTTGATGAAGTGATCGGCGGCGTCCAGGATGTACAGCCCGCTGTCGTTGGCGAAGAGCAGGACCGAGATGACGGCCACCGCGCCCCCCACGCCGAGCACCGCCGCCCGCCGGCCGAGCCCGGTCCGGTCCTCCACCGCCGACACGACCACCTGCACCACGCTGATGAGCGAGGCGAATCCCGCGACCACCAGCGAGAGGAAGAACAGCACCCCGAAGAAGGCGCCGCCCGGCATCTCGGAGATGGTCTGCGGGAAGACGACGAAGGCGAGCCCGATCCCGCTGTCACTGACCTCGTCCACCCCGACGCCGGCCTGCGCCGCCATGAAGCCGAGGGTGGCGAAGACGGCGATGCCCGCCAGGATCTCGGTCGAGCTGTTCGCGAAGCCGGCCACCAGCGCGGAGCCGGAGAGATCGGCGCGGCGGTGCAGGTAGGAGGCGTAGGTGATCATGATGCCGAAGCCGACCGAGGTCGAGAAGAAGATCTGCCCGTACGCCGCGACCCACACGCTGCCCTCGCCCAGCGCGTCCCAGTCGGGGGAGAAGAGCGCGTCGAGGCCGTCGGCGGCGCCGTCCAGCGTGAGCGCCCGGATCACCAGCATCAGGAGTGTCAGCCCTTCAGGCCGGGCGAACGGATGCCCGCCCCGCCCCGGAGTACCATCCCGTGCGTACCGGAAACCACTGCATTGGAGAGCCCGACCCGATGGCGGGAGAACCCCAGGCCGACTGCCTGTTCTGCAAGATCGTTTCGGGAGACATCCCGGCCACCATCGTCCGGGAGACCGACACCACCGTCGCCTTCCGGGACATCAACCCGCAGGCGCCGACCCACGTTCTGGTGATCCCTCGCGCCCACTACCCCGACGCCGCCGCCCTCGCGACCGCCGAGCCCGGCCTCGTCGCCGACGTGCTGCGCGAGGCGGCGGAGGTCGCCGCCGAGGACAAGGTGGACGGCACCGGCTACCGCGTGGTGTTCAACACCGGCGCCGGCGCGGGCCAGACCGTCTTCCACGCCCACGCGCACGTGCTGGGCGGGCGCGGCCTGGAATGGCCCCCGGGCTGATCCCTTGGCGTCCCGCGAGCTGACCATCCTCGGCACGGCCAGCCAGGTCCCCACGCGCCACCGCAACCACAACGGCTACGCGCTGCGCTGGGACGCCGAGACCATCCTCTTCGATCCCGGCGAGGGCACCCAGCGGCAGATGCTGCACGCCGGGATCACCGCCCACCAGCTGACCCGGATCTGCGTCACCCACTTCCACGGCGACCACTCCCTCGGGCTCGCCGGGGTGCTCCAGCGCGCCAGCCTCGACCGCGTGCCGCACCCGATCGCCGTGCACTACCCGGCCAGCGGCGAGGCGTACTTCGAACGCCTGCGCCACGCCACGGCGTACCACGAGACCGCGCACGTCGTCCCCGCGCCCGTGCCCGACGGCGGCGGCCTCGCAGCCACGACGACGGACGGGCCCGGCGGCTTCACGCTCACCGCGCTCCCGCTCTCCCACACCCTGGACGCCGTCGGCTACCGCCTCGCCGAGCCCGAGGGCCGCCGGATGCTGCCCGAACGCCTCGCCGCCCACGGCATCCACGGGCCGGATATCGCCGAGCTCCAGCGCCTCGGCTCGCTGCGCGGCGTCGCGCTGGAGGAGGTGAGCGTGCCCCGGACCGGGCAGCGCTTCGCGTTCATCATGGACACGCGGCTGTGCGACGCGGCGTTCGCCCTCGCCGAGGGCTGCGACCTGGCCGTCATCGAGGCCACCTTCCTGGCCGCCGACGCCGCCCTGGCCGGCGCCTACGGGCACCTCACCGCCGGTCAGGCCGCCCGCGTCGCCGCCGAGTCCGGCGTCCGCCACCTGGTCCTCACCCACTTCTCGCAGCGGTACGCCGACCCCGCCGCCTTCGCCGAGGAGGCGCGGGAAGCCGGCTTCACCGGCGAGCTGACCATCGCCGAGGACCTGACGCGCGTCCCGTTTCCCAAGCGCCGCGCCGAACGCCTCCCCGGCCCGGAACGCCCCTGAGGGAGGGGTGTCATGGGATATGGCGGAGGCCGGGGAGGCGACGCCACCGATCCTGCCGGGACGGCCGGCGCGCGGCCATGGGCATTGGTGCGTACGCGCGCTGACGGTGCGTCACGTACCGGCGCCTCGGCGGCGGGTGCGGTCGCGGCGCCGCGGCGGCGTGCCCGCGCGCACGAGCACGTAACGTAGGAGTGATTCCGCACAGATCAGGACGATGCAGGACGACCGGGAGCACAGCATGAGCGGCGGGGCGAGCGCCAAGGGGGGCTCCGGGAGAGGGGAGGCGCGCCGCTGCGCGCTCGACCCGCTCGCCGCCATGCGCACGGCCTCGGACCCCGCGTGCGACGTGTACCTGACCGGGACGGTCTTCCTCGACATCATCTTCACCGGCCTGGAGTCCGCGCCCGTGCGCGGCACCGAGTCCTGGGCCCGGGGCATGGGCTCCAGCCCCGGCGGCGTGGCGAACATGGCGACGGCCCTGGCCCGCCTCGGGCTGCGGACCTGCCTCGCGGCGGCGTTCGGCGACGACATGTACGGCGAGTACTGCTGGGAGACCCTGGAGCGCGGCGAGGGCATCGACCTGTCGCTGTCGCGCACCGTCCCCGGCTGGCACTCGCCGGTGACCGTGTCGATGGCGTACGACGGCGAGCGGACCATGATCTCCCACGGCCACGAGGCGCCGGTGCCGACCGGCGCGGCAGGGCCGCCGCCGGCCCGGTCCTGCGTGGCCTCGCTCAGCCCGGGCCGGCCGCAGGAGTGGATCGAGAAGGCCGCCCGCGCCGGCAGCCTGATCTTCGCCAGCACCGGCTGGGACCCCACCGGCGCCTGGGAGCTGGCCGCGCTGCCCGGCCTCGCCCACTGCGACGCCTTTCTGGTCAACGCCGACGAGGCCCGGCGTTACACCCGCATCGACGCGCCGCACGACGCCGCCCGCGCGCTGGCCGAGCACGTGCCGCTGGCCGTGGTCACCATGGGCGCCGAGGGCGCCTGCGCCGTGGACGGGCGCACGGGGGAGAGCGCCGAGGTACCGGCGATCCTGGTGGAGCCGCTGGACACCACGGGCGCGGGAGACGTGTTCATGGCCGGCTTCGTCACCGGGACGCTGGCGGGCTGGCCGCTGGCCGACCGGCTGGCGCTGGCCGGGCTGACGGCCGCGCTGTCGGTGCAGGAGTTCGGCGGCTCGCTCTCCGCGCCGGGCTGGGGCGAGGTCGCCGCCTGGTGGCAGCGTGTGCGCACCCTCGCGCACGGTGACGGGCACCCGCTGGCGCCGACCCTGGAGCGTTACGCCTTCCTGGGGGAGCTGCTACCCGACGACACGCCGCCCTGGCCGCGGCGCCGGGCCGTGCCCACCCTCGGCTTCCGCGGCTGACGGCGACCGACGCCCCGGCCTGACTCTTCGTGATGACCGGCGTGAATTTCCTACAGCTCTGTCGGTCCCGCGTCGTACGCTTGGATCCTGGCAGTCCAGTACAGAGAGGGATGAGCAGGTCCACGGCGGGCCGCCCATGACACAAACACCGACACACCAGGCACAGGCCACCGCCCGGTTCACCGTGCCGGCCAAGCATCCGATGGTCACCGTCCTCGGCTCCGGTGACGCGCTGTTGCGGGTCATCGAAAAGGGGTTCCCGGACACCGACATCCACGTCCGGGGGAACGAGATCAGCGCCACCGGCTCCTCCGCCGACGTGGAGCTCGTGCAGCGGCTCTTCGACGAGATGATGCTGGTGCTGCGCACCGGGCAGCCGCTGACGGAGGACGCGGTGGAGCGGTCCATCGCCATGCTGCGCGGCAGCGCCGACGGCACGGGCTCCCCGACCAGCCCCGCCCAGGTTCTCACGCAGAACATCCTGTCCAACCGCGGCAAGACGATCCGCCCCAAGACGCTCAATCAGAAGCGGTACGTCGACGCCATCGACCAGCACACCATCGTCTTCGGCATCGGCCCCGCCGGCACCGGCAAGACGTACCTGGCCATGGCCAAGGCGGTGCAGGCCCTGCAGTCCAAGCAGGTCACCCGCATCATCCTGACCCGGCCGGCGGTCGAGGCGGGGGAGCGGCTCGGCTTCCTGCCCGGCACGCTCTACGAGAAGATCGACCCGTACCTGCGCCCCCTCTACGACGCGCTGCACGACATGCTCGACCCCGACTCCATCCCGCGCCTGCTCAGCGCGGGCACGATCGAGGTCGCTCCCCTGGCGTACATGCGCGGCCGGACGCTGAACGACGCGTTCATCATCCTCGACGAGGCGCAGAACACGAACGCCGAACAGATGAAGATGTTCCTCACCCGCCTCGGCTTCGAGTCCAAGGTCGTCGTCACCGGCGACGTCACGCAGATCGACCTGCCCGGCGGCACCAAGAGCGGCCTGAAGCAGGTGCAGGAGATCCTGCACGACGTGGACGACGTCCACTTCTCGCGGCTCACCAGCCACGACGTCGTCCGCCACAAGCTGGTCGGCCGCATCGTCGACGCCTACGACCGGTACGAGGACGGGAACGGCCGGGACGGGCAGAACGGAAAGTAGCCACCGCTGACCATGGCGATCGAGGTCAACAACGAATCCGGGCTGGAGATCGACGAGCGGGCCCTGCTCGACATCGCCCGCTACACCCTGGCCCGGATGCGCATCCACCCCCTCTCCGAGCTGTCGGTGATCGCGGTCGATCCGGCGGCCATGGAACAGCTCCACCTCCAGTGGATGGAGCTGCCCGGGCCGACGGACGTGATGTCCTTCCCAATGGACGAGCTGCGCCCGCCCAGCCGCGACGAGGAGGAGCCCGCGCAGGGTCTCCTCGGGGACGTCGTGCTCTGCCCCGAGGTCGCCCGCCGGCAGGGGGAGCAGGCCCCCACCCGGCACTCCATGGACGCCGAGCTGCAGCTCCTGACCGTGCACGGCGTGCTCCACCTGCTGGGGTACGACCACGACGAGCCAGCGGCCAAGGCCGAGATGTTCCACCTGCAGAAGGCCATCGTGGACGGCTGGCGCGAGGAGCAGGGCCTGACCGGCCCCTCCCCGGCCCCCACGATGACGTGAGCGCCCCGCCCGAACGACACACACGACACCAACGACACCAACGACATGAAGACACGAACGGCATGAGATGACAGTCGCGCTGTTCCTCTCGGTGCTGGCGCTGCTGGCCGCGGCCTGGCTGGCGTCCTGCGCCGAGGCTGCCCTGGCCGTGATCACCAGCTACCGCGCCGAGGAGGCGGAGCGCGCCGGGCGGCGCGGCGCGTCCCGCCTGGCCAGCCTCGCCGCCGACCCCACCCGGTACCTCAACCTCGCCCTGCTGCTGCGCGTCGCCAGCGAGGCGGGCGCGGCGGTGCTGGTCACCCACGCCTGTCTGGAGGAGTTCGACGACGTCTGGCAGGCGCTGACCGCCGCCTTCGCCGCGATGGTGCTGCTGTCCTTCGTCGCCGTCGGCGTCTCCCCCCGCACCATCGGCCGCCAGCATCCCGTCATCACCGCCATCACCGCGGCGTACGTCCTCGTCCCGCTCGCCCGCGTCCTCGGCCCGCTGCCCCAGGCGCTGATCCTGCTGGGCAACGCCGTCACCCCCGGCAGGGGCTTCCGCAAGGGCCCGTTCGCCTCCGAGGCCGAGCTGCGCGCCATGGTGGACCTCGCGGAGCGGGAGTCGCTGATCGAGCCCGCCGAGCGCCGCATGGTCCACTCCGTCTTCGAGCTCGGGGACACGCTGGTGCGCGAGGTGATGGTGCCGCGCACGGACGTCATCTCCATCGACCGGCACAAGACCCTCCGCCAGGCCCTCAGCCTCGCGCTGCGCTCCGGCTTCTCCCGCATCCCCGTCACCGGCGAGAGCGACGACGACATCGTCGGCATCGTCTACCTCAAGGACGTGGCGCACGCCGTGCACCTCAGCCGGGAGGCCGAGGAGGAGCTGGTGGAGACCGGGATGCGGCCGGCGACGTTCGTCCCCGACACCAAGAACGCCGGGGACCTGCTGCGCGAGATGCAGCGCGACCGCATCCACGTCGCCGTCGTCATCGACGAGTACGGCGGCACGGCAGGCATCGTCACCATCGAGGACATCCTGGAGGAGATCGTCGGCGAGATCACCGACGAGTACGACACCGGCCTGCCGCCCGTGGAGGACCTCGGCGACGGCGTTCACCGCGTCACCGCCCGCCTCGACCTGGGGCACCTGGGCGAGCTGTACGGGCTGAAGCTGGACGACGAGGACGTGGAGACGGTGGGCGGCTTCCTCACCAAGGCCCTGGGCCGCGTCCCCATCGCCGGCGCCGAGGCCGTCGTCGACCTCCCCGAGGACCAGCAGGGCCACGTCCGCCGCCCGCTGGCCGCGCTCCGCCTGACGGCCGAGGCACCCACGGGCCGCCGCAACCGCATCGAGTGGGTCCGCGTCGAGCCCGTGCCCGCCGAACCCGAGCCGGACGGCTGACGCCCCCGCTCACCCGCGTTCACCCGAACGGCCGAACGGCGCTGGCCACGGCCCCGCCCCGGTGGCGCCATGGAACGCATGTACTCCACCCGGAGCACCAGCCACCCCGCGGGCCCCCGGCCGCGCACCCGCCGCCTCGCGGCCGCGGCCCTGCTCGCCGCGGCCTGCCTGCCGCTGCCGACCACGCCGGCCGCCCCGGCGGCCACGGCCGTCGACGCCGTGCGGCCCCCGGCCCTCGGCGCCGGGCCCGCGACGGCAGCTGCTGACGTGTCGCCTTGGGCGGCTGACGCGCCGCCGCGCACGGGCGCCAACGCCGAGCCACCGGCCGGCCCTGGAGACGGGTCGGACGGGGCCCGCGATCGAGCGACCGCGGCGCCCTCGGCCGCTGACGCGCTGTTCCCGGCGTCGGGCGCCGTGCGGCCTCCCGCCCTTGGCGGCAGGGCCGCCCACCGCGAGACCGCGTCGGCCTCGGCCGACGACCCGCTGCTGCGGGCCATGGGCGTCGTGCCGCCGCCCGATCCCGGTGGCGGGTCGGTGACCAGCGGCGCAGCGCCGCCGTCGGCTCTCGATGGGCTGTTCCCGGTCGCGGGGGCCCCGCGGCCCCCGGCCCTCGGCGCCGGGCCCGCGACGGCCGCCGCCGCGCCGGTCCCGGCGTCCGCTGATGGTGCCGGGCGTTCGCCCGGCGTCGCGGACGCCACGGCGGCCTCGGCCGCCGACGCACTGCTGCGGGCCATCGGTGCCCGCGCCGCCGCGGGTCGGGACGACGCCGGCGGGCGCGTTCTCGACGAGCGGGGGCTGCGCGCCGCACTGCTGGATCACATGGACTTTCCCGCCGGCTGGGCCAGCGACAGCAGGCGCACGGCCGCCGAGCGCGGGATCGGCGTTCCCCGGCCCGACGAGGAGGCGTGCCGGCAGCTCTTCGAGAGCGGGGAGGAGACCACGGCGCGCGCCGGGTTCGCCCGGACCGAGACGGGGCCGTTCGTCACCACCGTCGCCGCCGCCCACGCCGGCCCGGCCGACGCGCGGCGCGCGGTCGCGGCGTTCCGGCAGCGGGCGGCCACGGACTGCGCCACCTTCCACACCCGCGAGGGGCCCGAGGGCAACTCCCTCACCGTCGCCTACGAGGCGGGCGAGCCCGCCGAGATGCGGCCCGAGCTGGAACGCCTCGGCGCGGACGCCGAGGACAGCGCGGCCCTGCGCTACCACCGCCGCCTCGACGGCGGCACCGGCGGCACGCCCGTCATCGCCGAGGTCGTGATCGTCCGCGTCGGCTCCCACACCGTGCGCGTGGCCCAGGCCGGGCGCGACGACGCGGGCACCGGCAGCGTGGCGGCGATCGCCGCCCGGGCCGTGGAGAAGCTCCAGCAGGTCTGCGACGGCCACACCCCCACCCCCGAGCCCCACCAGCCCGGCACCACGGAACTCTGAGGCGCCGCCGGGGCGGCGCTGACCACCGCATAGGCTCGCCCTCATGACGGACATCACCTCGGAGGACCGCAAGATCATCACGCTGGCGCGCAGCGCCCGCGCCCGCCGCCAGGGCGTGCCGGAGGGCGCCGCCGTGCGCGACGGCGCCGGACGCACCTACGCCGCCAGCACCGTCACCCTCGACTCGCTGCCGCTGAGCGCCCTCCAGGCGGCGGTCGCCATGGCGGTGTCCAGCGGCGCCACCTCGCTGGAGGCCGCCGCCGTGGTCTCCGAGGCCGACACGGTCACCGACGCCGACCTCGCCGCCGTGCGCGAACTCGGCGGCCCGGCCACCCCCGTGCTGCTGGCTGGCCCGGACGGCCAGCTCCGTGCGACCATCACCGGGTCATGACCATTCCCCCTCCGGCCAGCGCCGAGCACCGCTCGGGCTTCGCCTGCTTCGTCGGCCGCCCCAACGCGGGCAAGTCGACCCTGACCAACGTCCTCGTCGGCACCAAGGTCGCGATCACCTCCAACCGCCCCCAGACCACCCGCCACTCGGTGCGCGGCATCGTCCACCGGCCCGACGCCCAGCTCGTGCTGGTGGACACCCCGGGCCTGCACCGGCCGCGCACCCTGCTGGGCCAGCGGCTGAACGACGTGGTCCGCGCCACCTGGGCCGAGGTCGACGTGATCGGCTTCTGCTTGCCCGCCGACGAGAAGACCGGGCCCGGCGACCGCTTCATCGCCCGCGAGCTGGCCCGCATCACCCGCACCCCGAAGATCGCCGTCGTCACCAAGACCGATCTGGTGGATGGCGACACGCTCGCGGAGCGGCTGATCGCCGTCGACCAGCTCGGCAAGGAAACCGGCCTGGAGTGGGCGGAGATCGTGCCCGTCTCGGCCGTGTCCGGGCAGCAGGTCGGCCTGCTCGCGGACCTGCTGGTGCCGCTGCTGCCCGAGGGCCCGCCGCTGTACCCGGAGGGCGAGCTGACGGACGAGCCCGAGCAGGTCATGATCGCGGAGCTGATCCGCGAGGCCGCGCTGGAGGGCGTACGCGACGAACTGCCGCACTCCATCGCCGTCGTCGTCGAGGAGATGCTGCCCCGCGAGGACCGGCCGCCGGACCGGCCGCTGCTCGACATCCACGCCAACCTCTTCATCGAGCGCAGCAGCCAGAAGGGCATCGTGATCGGCCCCAAGGGCCAGCGCCTGAAGGAGGTCGGCAGCAAGGCCCGCCACCACATCGAGGCGCTGCTGGGCACGCCCGTCTTCCTCGACCTGCACGTCAAGGTCGCCAAGGACTGGCAGCGCGACCCGAAGCAGCTCCGCCGCCTCGGCTTCTGACGGGACGTTTCCCGCCCGGCC
>NZ_JBQQCA010000058.1:0-45852 GCF_052246635.1 Streptomyces sp. 6N223
ATCGCCGTCCAGACCGCCGTCATGATCCTCGCCCTCCTCCCCGTCGCCGTCCTCTCCCCCTTCGTCCAACGCCACTTCAAGAAGGGCATGCTCATCGGCGCCATCAAGGGATGAAACGTTCACCCACACACCACCCCACACACGACCGCACGACATCGGAAGGGAAGGGCTCGATGGCCGCGCACGGCAACGGCCCGGGCATGGGCGTGGCCACGCGCGGGCGCCTGCTCTTCGGCGGCGACTACAACCCCGAGCAGTGGCCGCCGGAGACCTGGCACGACGACGTCCGCCTCATGAAGGACGCGGGCGTCAACCTCGCCACCGTCGGCGTCTTCTCCTGGGCCACCCTCGAGCCCCGCCCCGGCGCCCGCGACTTCGGCTGGCTGGACCGCGTCCTGGAGCTGCTCCACGAGGCGGGCATCGGCGTCTGCCTGGCCACCCCCACCGCCTCCCCGCCCCCCTGGATGGGCTCCCGCCACCCCGAGACCCTGCCGCGCGACGAGAACGGCACCGTGGTCTGGTACGGCTCGCGCAACCAGTTCTGCCCCTCCTCGCCGGTCTACCGCGACTACGCCCGCCGCATCGCCGAGGACCTCGCCCGCCGCTACGGCGGCCACCCCGCCCTGCGGCTGTGGCACATCGGCAACGAGTACTGCACCTCCTGCTGGTGCGACGAGACGGCCCGCCACTTCCGCGCCTGGCTGCGCGAGCGCTACGCCACCCTCGCCGCGCTCAACGAGGCCTGGGGCACGGCGTTCTGGAGCCAGCGCTACGACTCCTGGGAGGAGATCATCCCGCCCCGGCGTGCCCAGTACCTGATCAACCCCGCCCAGGCGCTGGACTTCCGCCGCTTCTCCAGCGACGCCCTGCTGGAATGCTTCGTCGCCGAACGCGACGTCGTCGCCGCCCACAGCCCCGGCACGCCGGTCACCACCAACTTCATGCCGCTCTTCGCCGGGCAGGACGGCTGGCGCTGGGCCGCCGAGGAGGACGTGGTCTCCGTCGACGTCTACCCCGACCCGGCCGCCGCCCCCGACGACCCGGCCGGGCCCGCCCACGGCGCCCTCGTCCAGGACCTCACCCGCTCCCAGGCGCGCGGCCCGTGGATGCTGATGGAACAGGCCGCCTCCGCCGTCAACTTCCGGCCCGTCAACCGCCCCAAGCCCGAGGGCCTGATGCGGCAGTGGTCCCTCCAGGCCGTCGCGCGCGGCGCCGACGCCGTCTGCTTCTTCCAGTGGCGCGCCTCCCGCCAGGGCAGCGAGAAGTTCCACTCCGCGATGCTGCCGCACGCCGGGGAGCACTCGCGCACCTTCCGGCAGGTGCGCGACCTCGGCGCCGAACTCGGCGCCCTGTCCGGCGTCGCCGGCACCCGGGTCGAGGCGGACATCGCCGTGCTGCACGACTGGGACGCCTGGTGGGCCTCCGGCCAGCCCGGCCGCCCCTCGGCCGCGCTCGACTACCCCGCCGTGCTGGCCGCCTGGCACCAGGCGCTGTGGGAGCAGAGCCTCACGGCCGACTTCGCCCACCCCGAGGCCCGCCTGGCCGGCTACCGCATGGTCGTGGTGCCGCAGCTGTACCTCCTCACCGACGCCGCGCTCGACGGCCTCGACGCCTACGTGCGCGGCGGCGGCACCCTCGTCTGCGGCTTCTTCACCGGCGTCGCCGACGCCGACGACCGCGTCCGCGAGGGCGGCGTGGACGCCCGGCTGCGCCGCCTGCTGGGCATCGCCCGCGTCCACGAGTGGTGGCCGCTGGCCGAGGGCGAGACGCTGCGCCTGACCGACGGCTCGGCCGCCTCCGTCTGGAGCGAGGACCTGGAGCCGGCGGACGCCACCGAGACGGTCGCCGCGTACGCCGAGGGCCCGCTCGCCGGCCGCCCCGCCATCACCCGCGCCACCCCGGGCGAGGGCACCGCCTGGTACGTCTCGACCCTGCCCGAACGCCCCACGCTGCGCGCCCTCCTCGCGCAGGCCGCGCGCGGAGCCGGCGTCGCCCCGGTGCTGCCCGGGCTGGCCCCTGGCGTCGAGGCGGTCCGGCGCGGGGCGTTCCTCTTCCTTCTCAACCACAGACGTGAGCAGGTCACCATTCCCCTGCAGCATCCCCACACCGACCTGCTCACCGGCCACACCCACGCGGACGGCATCACGCTCGGCCGCTACGGCGTGGCGGTGCTCTCCGCGAGCACGAACCGCACAACCCCCACAACAACCCCCACATCGAAAGTGAGCCGCATATGCGACGGAGGCGAACCCTCACCCTGATCATCGCTCCGGTGGTCGCCCTGCTGACGATCGTCGGCTACACCGCGAGCACCGCGCAGGCCCAGGCCTGGGAGTCCTGCGATCAGTGGGGCGAGAACACGTTCGACGACGGCTACACCGTCTACAACAACATCTGGGGCTCCGGCGCGGGCAGCCAGTGCATCTCGGCCGAGTCGGGTCAGCAGTTCACCGTCCACGCCGATCACCCGGACACGGGCGGCATCAAGTCCTACCCCAACTCAAACTGGAACGTGAACCAGCCGATCAACGCCATCAACTCGTTCACCACGAGCTATGACGTGACGGTCCCGGAGGCGGGCGCGTACAACACCGCGTACGACATCTGGGACGAGAACCACCAACACGAGATCATGCTCTGGCTGAACTGGTACGGCCCTGTCGGCCCGATCGGCAGCCCGGTCGGCACCGCCGAACTCGGCGGCCACACCTGGGACGTCTACACCGGCAGCAACGGCGCGAACAACGTCTACTCCTTCCTGCGCCAGGGCAACTCCTCGGCAGGTGAGATCGACGTCGTCCCGATCCTCGACTACATCGTGGAGCAGGGCTGGATGAGCGCGGACACCGTCATCGGTCAGTCCCAGCTCGGCTTCGAGATCACCTCATCGGCCGGCGGGATGGACTTCACGGTCAACAACTACGCGGTGAGCACCAGCTAGACCGGCGCCCGCCCGTCTGGAAGGCCCGGGGCTCCGCCCCGGGCCTTCCAGCTTCTCGGATCCGCCGCGCCCGCGAGGCAACCTTCCGCCGCCCGGCGGCAACTTCAGGGGGGCGGCGGGAGAAAAGCACCACTGGCCCCACCACAGACGTGTGGCTCCGGCGAAAGGCGACGGCGCCGGAGCCACACACACCGAAGACCGGGGTCAGCCGGTGACCGGAAGCTGGGCGTCGTCCCGGAGCAACAGCGGGATGCGCTCCAGCGGCGCGGGAACGGTCACCGGCTGCCCCCCTTCGTACTCCTCGCCCGTCCAGGCGTCCGTCCAGCGCGCCCCCGCCGGCAGGTACACCTCGCGCTCCCGCGCCCAGGGCTCCAGCACCGGTGCCACCAGCAGGTCGGGACCCAGCAGGTAGGCTTCGGCGACGCCCCAGGCCCGCTCGTCGTCGGGGAACTCCAGGAACAGCGGCCGCATCGGCGGCAGCCCCTCCTCCCGCGCCGTCCGCATCTGCGCCAGCACGTACGGCTTCAGACGCTGCCTCAGGCGCACGTAGTCCTCCATGACGGCCCCGGCCTCGTCGCCGTAGGACCACACCTCGTTCGGCCCGCCCGTCATCGCCGGGCCCAGCGGCATGCCGGGCTCGCGGAAGCCGTGCAGCCGCATGATCGGTGACAGCGCCCCGAACTGGAACCAGCGCACCATCACCTCGCGGTACTCCTTGTCGTCCGGGTCGCCCCCGTGGAAGCCGCCGATGTCGGTGTTCCACCAGGGGATGCCGGAGAGGGAGACGTTGAGCCCGGCCGCGATCTGACGGCGCAGCGTGGCGAAGTCGGTGCCGATGTCGCCCGACCACAGCGCGGCGCCGTACCGCTGGCTGCCCGCCCACGCCGAGCGGTTGAGGGTGATGACGCCGTCCTCGTCGGCGTCCGCCGCGCGTAGGCCCTCGTAGAAGGTGCGGGCGTTCTCCCGGGGGTAGAGGTTGCCGACCTCCAGGCCGGGGCCGGCGTGGTAGCGCAGGTTGGCCTGGAAGCCGGGCTTGAGCTCCGGCTCGCAGGCGTCGAGCCAGAACGCCGTGATCCCGTAGGGGGCCAGGTAGTTCTCCCGCACCCGGTCCCAGACGAACTCCCGCGCGCCGGGGTTGGTCGCGTCGTAGAACGCCACCTGCACGGTCTCGGCGACCTCCTTGTCCGGCCAGTCGGCGTGGGCCATCGGGCCGTACTCGGTGCCGATGAGGTAGCCGCGCTGCTCCATCACGGGGTGGTTCTCGCTCAGCGGCGAGACCGACGGCCACACCGAGACGACGAGCTTCACGCCGAGCTCCGCGAGCTCGGCCACCATCGCCGCCGGGTCGGGCCACTCGGCCGGGTCGAACTTCCACTCGCCCAGGTGGGTCCAGTGGAAGAAGTCGCAGACGATGGCGTCGAGCGGCAGGCCGCGCCGCTTGTACTCGCGGGCCACGCCGAGCAGTTCGTCCTGGGTGCGGTAGCGCAGCTTGCACTGCCAGAACCCGGCCGCCCACTCCGGCAGCATGGGGGTGTGCCCGGTGGCGGCCGCGTACCGCCGCATCGCGCGCGCGGGCTGCCCGGCGGTGATCCAGTAGTCGATCTGCCGGGCGCTGTCGGCGACCCACCGGGTGCCGTTGCCGGCCAGCTCCACCCGGCCGATGGCGGGGTTGTTCCACAGCAGCGTGTAGCCCCGGCTGGAGGTCAGCACGGGGATGGAGACCTCGGCGTTGCGCTGCACCAGGTCGATGACGGCGCCCTTCTGGTCCAGCAGCCCGTGCTGGTGCTGGCCGAGACCGTAGAGCCTCTCGCCCTCGTACGCCCGGAAGCGCTGTTCGAGGCGGTGGTAGCCGTTGCCGGTGGCGGTGTAGAGCCGGGGCCCGGGCCACCAGAAGTGGGCCCGCTCCTCGGCCAGCAGCTCCTCACCGGTGTCGGTGCGCAGGAAGCGGATCATGCCCTCGGCGTTCACCTCGGCGGTGATCGCGCCGCAGGTGAGGGTGGCCAGGCCCGGCCGGATCTTGACGGCCACCGGGCCGGCCGGCGGCGCGTCGTCCAGCAGCGCGCCGGGCAGCCCGGGCTGGACGGGCCCGCCCAGGCGCGCCCGCACGCGCACGGCGTCGGGCCCCCACGGCTGGATGAGCACCGTCTCCTGCCGGCCGCTCCACTCCAGCGCGCCGTCGCGCTCGGCGAAGGTGCCGACGGTGGGGGAGGACTGGGCGAGGGAGACGGCCGGCTGCGGGGAGTCGTTCGATGAGTAGGTGTCGTTCACGGTGGTCGCGTAACTCCCGTCAGCGCGCAGGGGTGGAAGGACTCGGGGCGTGGGCGGAGGCGTGGGTCGGGGCGAGGCCGGTGCTGGAGCGCAGGGTCAGCTGCGGCGGCAGCAGCTCGATCCTGGTCTCGGCGGCGACGGCCGTCGCCGGGCCGCGCGTCCCCCCGGCCTGTTTCACCTTGGCCATCACCAGCTCGACCGCGCGCCGCCCCATCTCCTCGGCCGGGATCGACACGGCGGTCAGCGCCACGGACTGCTGCACGGCGACGGCCTCGGGGCAGATGGCCACCACCGAGATGTCCTCGGGCACGGCGCGCCCCTGGGCGCGCAGCAGGCTCAGCAGCGGGCCGATCGCCGACTCGTTCTGCACGATGAGGCCGGTGGTGGCGGGGCGTTCGTCGAAGATCCGCGCGAGGGTCCCGGCCATCGACTCGTAGGAGCCCTCGCAGGGCCGGTGCAGGATCCGCACGCCCATCTCGCCCGCGCGCTGCCGGATGCCGTCCATGGTGCGCTCCGCGAAGCCGGTGTGCCGCTCGTAGACGGCCGCCGCCTCGCCGACGACGGCGATGTCGCGGTGCCCGAGCTCCGCCAGGTGCTCCACGCACAGCCGCCCGGTGGCGGCGAAGTCCAGGTCCACGCAGGTGAGGTGGCGGGCGTCGGCGGGCAGCCCGATCAGCACGGCGGGCCGGGGCGTCTCGCGAACCAGCGGCAGCCGGGCGTCGTCGAGCTCGACGTCCATCATGATCATGGCGTCGGCGAGCCCGCTGCCGACCACCCGCCGTACCGCCTCCGGCCCTTCCTGGCCGGTCAGCAGCAGCACGTCGTGCCGGTGCTCACGGGCGGTGGTCGCCACGGCGATGGCGATCTCCATCATCACCGGCACGAACGTGTCGGTGCGCAGCGGCATCATCAGCGCGATGATGTCAGACTTGCTGCTGGCCAGTGCGCGGGCTCCGGCGTTGGGGTGGTAGCCCAGCTCCCTGATGCTGCGTTCGACGCGCTCCCGGGTCTGGCTGGAGATGGTCCGCTTTCCGCTGAGGACGTAACTCACCGTGCTGGCTGAGACGCCGGCGTGCCGGGCGACCTCGGCGAGAGTGACCATGTGCCCTCCCAGGAGTGGACGACGTGTGTGGGGGTGCGGGAGGAATCGCGCGGGTGAAGCGCTTCGATTCCGACTACGATTCCGACTACCGCATCGTGGTCACAACGCGGCCACGACGCCCCGTTCAGTTAACCGGCATGACCTTAGACCGCGCCGGGGTTGGTGTCCATAGCTTTGTCGAAGCGCTTCAACAGCTCCGTGGCAGGCGTGTCGCGCCAACCGGTACGCATCGCCCATCATCGGGTATACGGACCGGTAGAACCCATCGGTAGGTGAGGTGATCGACGATGACCACCGAGGACGAGGCCCGCAGGGTCGCCGAGGCCGCCCGCCAGCGCGAGTGGCGAGGCCCGAGCTTCGCTCGCGAGCTCTTCCTGGGGCGCCTGCGCCTCGGACTCCTCCACCCGCGCCCGCTCCCCGACGAGGCCGCCACCCGGACGGGCGAACGCTTCCTGGCCCGTCTGCGCGAGTTCTGCGCCTCCAAGATCGACGGCGCCCAGATCGAGCGCGACGCCCGCATCCCCGACGACGTCATCGCCGGCCTCAGGGAGCTCGGCGCCTTCGGCATGAAGATCGGCGAGGCCCACGGCGGCCTCGGCCTGAGCCATCTCTTCTACAACCGCGCCCTCGCCCTGGTCGGCTCCGCCAGCCCCGCCGTCGGCGCGCTGCTGTCGGCCCACCAGTCCATCGGCGTGCCGCAGCCCCTGAAGCTCTTCGGCACCGAGGAGCAGAAGAACGCCTACCTGCCGCGCTGCGCCCGCGGCGCCATCTCCGCCTTCCTCCTCACCGAGCCCGACGTCGGCTCCGACCCCGCCCGGCTGGCCACCTCCGCCGTCCCCGACGAGGACGGCGAGGCGTACGTGCTGGACGGCGTCAAGCTGTGGACCACCAACGGCGTCGTCGCCGAGCTGCTGGTCGTCATGGCGCAGGTCCCCGATCGCGGCATCACGGCGTTCGTCGTCGAGGCCGACTCCCCGGGCATCACGGTGGAGAACCGCAACGCCTTCATGGGCCTGCGCGGCATCGAGAACGGCGTCACCCGCTTCCACCAGGTCCGCGTCCCCGCCGCCAACCGCATCGGCGAGGAGGGCGAGGGCCTGAGGATCGCCCTCACCACCCTCAACACCGGCCGCCTCTCGCTGCCCGCGATGTGCGTGGGCGCGGGCAAGTGGTGCCTGAAGACCGGCCGCGAGTGGGCCGGCGCCCGCGAGCAGTGGGGCAGGCCCATCGGCAAACACGAGGCCATCGGATCCCGCCTGGCCTTCATCGCCGCCACGACCTTCGCCCTGGAGGCCATCCTCGACATCACCAGCGAGCTCGCCGACGAAGACCGCCCCGAACACCGCCACGACATCCGCATCGAGGCCGCCCTCGCGAAGCTCTACGCCAGCGAGATGGCCTGGCGCATGGCCGACGACCTGGTCCAGATGCGCGGCGGCCGGGGCTACGAGACGGCCGACTCGCTGGCCGCGCGCGGCGAACGCGGCGTGCCCGCCGAGCAGCTGCTGCGCGACCTGCGCATCAACCGCATCTTCGAGGGCTCCTCGGAGATCATGCGCCTGTTCATCGCCCGCGAGGCCGTCGACGCCCACCTGAAGGTCGCCGGCGACCTCGTCTCGCGCGACGCCTCCTTCACCCAGAAGCGCCGTGCCGCCTTCTCCGCGACCGCCTTCTACGCCCGCTGGCTGCCGTCGCTGGCCGCCGGGCGCGGCCAGCTCCCGCTGGCATACGGCGACTTCCACATCCCCGGCGGCCACCCGGACCTCGCGCACCACCTCCGCTGGGCCGAGCGCGCCTCCCGCCGGCTGGCCCGCTCGACCTTCTACGGCATGTCCCGCTGGCAGGGGCGGCTGGAGGCCAAACAGGCCTTCCTCGGCCGCGTCGTGGACATCGGCGCCGAGCTCTTCGCCATGACGGCGGCCTGCGTCCACGCCGAACGCCTGCGCCGGCGCGGCGAGTCGGGGCGGGAGGCGTACGAGCTGGCCGACGCGTTCTGCGAACAGGCGCGCCAGCGCGTCGCCGACCTTTTCCACCACCTGTGGCACAACACCGACGGCCCCGACCACACCCTGAGCCGCGCGGTGCTGGAGGGCCGCCACGCCTGGCTGGAGTCCGGCATCATCGACGCCTCGACGCCGGGCCCGTGGATCGCCGACGCCACCCCGGGTCCCTCGAAGCGGGCGGACGTGCACCGCTCGATTCCCTGAGCCCCTTGTGAGACTTCTTGACGGCCTGTGGGCGGGATGTGATCGTGACCCGCGCACAAGCCGTCCCTGGGGGAACAGGAGTCTCGATGCGTTTCTCGATGCGCTTAGGAAGAGTGAGGATCACCGCCGCCCTCGGCGGCCTGGCCGCGCTCGCCGCCGGGCTGCTGGCCGCCGCGCCCGCCGCGGCCGAGGAGGAGGGACGGCCGCGCTCGCAGCCCGTCGCCCGCGAGGAGCTGTCCACCGGCTGGTCCGTGCCCTGGGCCATCGCCTGGCTGCCCGACGGCTCGGCGCTGGTCACCGAGCGCGACACCCACCAGATCGTCCGCGTCACGCCCGACGGCGAGCGCACCGCCATCGGCACCGTGCCGAACGTCGTCAGCGGCGGCGACGGCGGCCTGATGGGCCTGGCGCTCTCCCCGCACTTCGCCCACGACCGGACCCTCTTCGTCTTCCACACGGCCGCCGACGACAACCGCATCGCGCGCCTCACCTACGACGGCACCACGCTCGGCGGCTACGAGCCCCTCGTCACCGGCATCCCGAAGGCCGAGTTCCACAACGGCGGCCAGCTGGCGTTCGGCCCGGACGGCCACCTGTACGCCTCCACCGGCGACGCCCTCCAGCCCGAGCTCTCCCAGGACCTGGACTCCCTCGCGGGCAAGATCCTGCGGCTGACCCCGGAGGGCACCCCCGCGCCCGGCAACCCCTTCGGCACCCTCGTCTACAGCTACGGCCACCGCGTCGCCCACGGCCTGGCCTGGGACGAGTCGGGCCGGCTGTGGTCCGCCGAGAACGGGCAGGACACCTACGACGAGCTCAACATCGTCCGCAAGGGCCGCAACTACGGCTGGCCCGTGTGCGAGGGCCCCTGCACCGAGCCGGGCATGGCCAACCCCCTGCTGACCTGGGCCCCACCCGAGGCCGTGCCCGCCGGGCTGACCTACACCGACGGCACCCTCTACATGAGCACCCTGCGCGGCCAGCGCCTGTGGCGCATTCCCCTGAACGGCGCCGAGCCCGGCACCCCGCAGGCCTACTACGCCGGCGAGCTGGGCCGCCTGCGCGCCATCTCCACCGTCCCCGGCGGCGGCGCGCTGTGGCTGGGCAGCAGCAACGCCGACCAGGTCGGCCAGCAGCCCGGCGCGGACATCCTCTATGAGGTCACCCTGGACGAGGGCGTCGCCGACTGACGTCCGTATCCGCCACGAGTTCGGGGACGGGGACCACCCACTCCTCGGGCGTACGCGGATCGCGGAGCGTCCGGTGCCGTGCGGCCATCGCCTCGGCGATCGCCCCTCCGGGGCCATCCGAGACGCGACAGGAAGCCGGGATGGACGGCGTCACCTTCCGGCACCAGCGGCATAAGGTTCTGGACCATGACCCTGTTCTCCCCTTCCGGGCGGGCCCGCTCGGCTGAGAGCGTTCCGCATGGCCGTCCGAGCGGACTGGCTCAGTGACGTCCGCCGACATGTCGCGCGGCGCGCGTCTCACCGCCCACAGCGCCGTCTCCACCTCGCTGGCGCTCCTCAGCGATCGCGCGCTGCACGAGCTCGTGGACGCGGCCGTGCCGATCGGGTCCGGTATCGGCGGGAAGTCGGCGCTGCTGGACGTCGCGGGAACGCCGGTCTTCGTGAAGCGGGTGCCGCTCACCGACCTGGAGCGGCGGCCGGAGAACGTCCGGTCCACGGCGAACCTCTTCGGGCTGCCGGTCTACTGCCACTACGGCATCGGCGGGCCAGGCTTCGGGGCCTGGCGTGAGCTGGCCGTGCACGTCATGACGACGAACTGGGTGCTCGCGGGGGAGTACGACGGCTTCCCTCTCCTGCACCACTGGCGGGTGCTGCCGGACTACACGCCGCTGCCCGAGGAACTGGCCGACGTCGAACGGGCCGTCGCCTACTGGGGCGGCGGATCGCAGGTACGCCGCCGGATTGATGCCTTGGGGGAGGCCTCGGCGAGTGTCGCGCTGTTCCTGGAGTACATCCCGCAGAACCTCCACCAGTGGCTGGGCGCACAGCTCCGGGCGGGTGACGAGGCGGCAGACCGGGCGTGCGCCAAGGTGGAGAAGGAGCTGGAGGCAGGCACGGCGTTCATGAACGGTCAGGGGCTCCTGCACTTCGACGCGCACTTCGAGAACATCCTGACCGACGGCCACCGCCTCTACTTCGCGGACTACGGCCTCGCCATCTCCTCCCGGTTCGAGCTGTCGCGGGACGAGGCCGGCTTCTTCGACCGGCATCAGGTCTACGACCGCTGCTACACCGCCTGGCATCTGGTGATCTGGCTGGTCATCGCCCTGTACGGCTATCAGAGGGATCAACGGGAGGAGCGCGACGCGCTGGTGCGCGCCTACGCGGAGGGCGAGCGTCCCACGGGAATTCCGGAGGAGGCCGCGGCGATCCTCGCCCGGCACGCGCCGCTCGCCGCGGTGGTGTCGGACTTCAATCGCAGAATCCAGCTCGAGAGCAGGGAGACCCCGTACCCGCTGGAGGAGATCCAGCGGATCGGCGGCCTGTACAGCTAGGCCCAGGCCCTCGACTGCGACGTAATGGTTCGTTCCGCGGCGATTTCGGTGCCGCTCGTCGCACTCGACGGGATCATGCACGAGCAAGGCCGCCGGTAGCGCGGCCAGGCCGCCTCCCCCGGGGCCGTCCGGGGGGAGGCGGACGGCACGAACGGCCTACGCGGTCTCCTCCGGGCGGCCCGGCTCCGCCCAGCGGGTGTGGAAGCTGCCCTCCCGGTCGGTGCGCCGGTAGGTGTGGGCGCCGAAGTAGTCCCGCTGGCCCTGGATCAGGGCGGCGGGCAGCCGGTCGGCGCGCAGCGTGTCGTAGTACGCCAGTGACGCCGAGAACGCCGGCACGGGGATGCCCTGGCGGGTGGCGGCGGCCACGACCTCGCGCCACGCCTCCTGCGCGCCCGTGATCTCGCGGGCGAAGCCCTCCTCGGCCAGCAGGCTGACCAGCTTGGGGTTGGCGGCATGGGCGGCGCGGATGCGGTCGAGGAACGCGGCGCGGATGATGCAGCCGCCGCGCCAGATCGCCGCGACATCGCCGAGGTCGATGTCCCAGCCGTACTCGGCGGCGGCGTCCTGGATCATCTTCCAGCCCTGGTCGTAGGCGATGATCTTCGAGGCGTACAGCGCCTGCTCGACGCGGTCGGCGAAGTCCTCGGCGGCGTCCGCGCGGGTGCCGCCTGGCAGGCCCTGGTACGCGGCGCGCAGCGCCGGCTGGCTGGAGGCGGCGCGGGCGAAGGTCGCCTGCGCGATGGTGGTCACCGGGGCGCCGAGGTCGAGGGCGGTCTGCACGGTCCAGCGGCCGGTGCCCTTCTGCCCGGCGGCGTCGGCGACGACGTCGACGAACGGCCCGCCCGTCTCCGGGTCGGTGTGGGCGAGGACCTCGGCGGTGATCTCGATGAGGTAGGAGTCGAGCCGCCCGGTGTTCCAGGTGCGGAAGACCTCGGCGATCTCGGCGGGGGAGTAGCCGGCGACCCGCCGCAGCAGGTCGTACGCCTCGGCGATGAGCTGCATGTCGGCGTACTCGATGCCGTTGTGCACCATCTTGACGAAGTGCCCGGCGCCGTCGGCGCCGACGTGGGTGCAGCAGGGCTCGCCGTCCACCTTCGCGCTGATGGCCTCGAACATCGGGCCGAGTACGGCGTAGGACTCGGCCGAGCCGCCCGGCATGATCGATGGGCCGTGCAGCGCGCCCTCCTCGCCGCCCGAGACGCCGGTGCCGACGAAGTGCAGGCCGCGCTCGCGCAGCGCCTTCTCCCGGCGGCGGGTGTCGGCGAAGTGGGCGTTGCCGCCGTCGATGATCATGTCGCCGGGCTCCAGGAGCGCGGCGAACTCCTCGATGACGGCGTCGGTGGCGTCCCCCGCCTTCACCATGATCATCAGCCGGCGCGGGCGCTGCAGCGCGGCGACGAACTCCTCGGCGGTCTCCGCCGGGACGAAGCTGCCCTCGTGGCCGAACTCCTCGATCAGCGCGCGGGTGCGGGCGGGCGTGCGGTTGTGGACGGCGACGGTGTAGCCGTGGCGGGCGAAGTTCCTGGCCAGGTTGCGGCCCATCACCGCGAGTCCGGTGACGCCGATCTGTGCGGTGGCCTCCATGTGGCTGTTTCGCTCCTTGGTGTCAGTGCTGCCGGTGGCGGGCTTCACGCCGAGAAGACTACGACGCGCACGGCGCCGCCGCCCGGCGGGCGGCCCAACGCCGCGCCGCCACGCTCGCGTTCGCGGCGTGCGCACCGCGCGCGTCACGCCGGCGACGCCACGACCTCCCGCCCGGGCGGGTTCGAGGGCACAATGTGCGCCTGCATCGCTGGTGAGGAGGTCGGCGCGATGGGGCGCAGGTTGCAGCGGATGTCGCTGGCGCGGCAGGTGCTCACGCTCCAGCTGGCGCTGATCGTCGTCGTGCTCGCAGTCGTGGCGTGGGTGTCCGTGACACAGGCGAGCGCGGACTGGCGCCGGACCGAGGGCGGGCGGCTGCTGAGCACCGCGGAGTCGGTGGCGGCTCAGCGGGTGGTGCGGATCGGGCTGGACGATCCGGCGCGCGTGGGCGTGCTGCACGCCCCGGCGGAGAGCGCGCGCAGCGTGTCGGGGGCGTCCTTCGTGGAGATCGCCACGCTGGGGCGGCGCATCCTCACCTCGCCCGCCGATCCGCGGCGGGTCGGGGAGCCGCTGGAACTGGGCGGCAGCACCGTGCTCGCGGGCCGATCGTGGGTGGGGACGGTCACGGCGGGGGGAGGGGAGACCTCGCTGGTGGCGCACGTGCCGGTGTTCGGGGAGGACGGCGGGCTGCTGGGCGTGGTGGCGGTGGGCAGCGAGGCGCGCGGGTTCGCCGAGCGGGTGGAGGCGGCGGCGCCCGACCTGCTGCTGTACCTGGGCATCGCGAGCGCGCTCGGGGTGGCCGGCTCCTACCTGCTGGCGCGGCGCATCAAGCGGCAGACGATGGGCCTGGAGCCCGGCGAGATCACCGCGCTCGTGGAGCACCGGGAGGCCATGCTCCACGGCATCAAGGAGGGCGTCGTGGGCCTGGACCGGCAGGGCAGGGTCACCCTGGCCAACGACAGCGGCCGGGAGCTGCTGCGGCTGCCGCCGGACGCGGCCGGGCGGACCCTGGAGGAACTCGGCGTCCCGGGCGTGCTGCGCGACGCCCTGACCGGGCCGGGCGAGGGCGGCGGGGGCGGGGGCCGGGACCAGGTCGTGGTCACCGGCGACCGCGTGCTGACGCTCAACCGGATGCCGATCGTCACCCACGGGCAGGCCGTCGGTTCGGTCACCACGATGCGGGACCTGACGGAGCTGACCGCGCTCCAGCACCAGTTGGAGACGACGCGCGGCGCCACGGACACCCTCCGGGCGCAGGCGCACGAGTTCTCCAACCACCTCCACGTGATCGCCGGCCTGGTGGAGCTGGAGGAGTACCCGGAGGTGGGGCGTTACGTGCGCGGCATCAGCGGAACGCACGCGCAGCGCACGGCCCACGTGCAGGCGGCGGTCGCCGACCCCTCGCTGGCGGCGCTGCTGATCGCGAAGGCGAGCCTGGCGGCGGAGCAGGGCGCGGCGCTGCGGGTCACCCCGGACAGCCGTCTCGGGCCGGTGCCGGAGTCGCTGGCCTCGGATCTGGTGACGGTGATCGGGAACCTCGTGGACAACGCCCTGGAGGCGGTGCGCGGCGTCGCGCCCGCCGGCGCCCGGGTGGACGTGGAGCTGACGGAGGACGAGGTGACCGCGGACGTCCGGGTGCGGGTGACGGACTCCGGTCCCGGCGTCGCGCCCGAGCTGGGGGAGGAGGTCTTCCGGCAGGGCTTCAGCACCAAGGCCAGCGGGCGGGGCCTCGGCCTCGCCATCACCCGGCTGGTGTGCGAACGCCGGGGCGGCGGCGTCGCCGTGGCAGGCGCGGCGTTCTCCGCGCGGCTGCCGCGCACCGCGCGGGAGCGGGAGACGGTGACGACGTGATCGGCGTGCTGGTCGTGGACGACGACTTCATGGTGGCGCGGCTCCACAGCACGGTGGTGGAGCGCACGCCCGGATTCCGCGTGGTCGGGCAGGCGCACACGGGGGTGCAGGCCCTGGAGGCGGTGCGCCGGCTGCGGCCGGACCTGGTGCTGCTGGACATCTACCTGCCGGACATGGGGGGCCTGGAGGTGCTGCGGGAGCTGCGCGGCGGCGGGGAGGGCCGGGACGCGGACGTGGACGTGCTGGTCATCACGGCGGCGCGGGAGATGGAGACGGTGCGCGGCGCGCTCCGCGGCGGGGCGGTGCACTACATCATCAAGCCCTTCGAGGTGCCCGTGCTCCGGGAGCGGCTGCGCGACTACGCCCGGCGGCGCGAGGAACTCGCGGCCCTGGCCGCGCCCGCGCAGCAGGACGTGGACCGGGTGTTCAAGGCCGCGCCGTCCCGGCTGCCGAAGGGCCTGTCGGAGGAGACGGCGGAGCTGGTGCGGCGCGTGCTGACGAGCGAGGACGACCTGTCGGCGTCCGCCTGCGCCGAGCGGTCGGGCCTGTCGCGGGTCACCGCCCGCCGCTACCTGGAGCACTTCACCGCCACCGGCGAGGTGACCGTGTCGCTGCGCTACGGCGGCACCGGCCGCCCGGAGCGGCGCTACCGGCTGCGGCGGGCGTGAACTCAGGGCGCGCACTCAGGGCGTGAACTCTATGACCACAAGGACAGTTACGTCCGCAACGGAAACAGGCGTAGACGCCCCGCCGCCGCCGTAGGCACGATGTGGCGCCGTTCGCACCGATGCGATACGCGCGAAACCGCGCGTCAACGGCGGAAAGGCGGTGTACACGTTGCGTCTGCTTCGACCGCGGGTCCGGGCCCTCGCCTCGCTGCTCTCGGCGGCGCTGCTGGTCCTCGTCGTGCCCCCGCTGCTGGGGACCGAGAGCGACGGAGACGGCGGCACCAGCATCCCGGGGCTGCGCTTCATGGTTCCCAACGAGCCCGGCGGCGGCTACGACATCACCGCCCGCACCGCCGCCGCCAGCGCCGAGGACGCCGGCCTGACCGACGGCATCGAGGTGTTCAACCTGCCCGGCGCGGGCGGCACCGTGGGCCTCAGCCGCCTGGTCGCCGAGCGCGGCAACGGGCGCATGGCGATGTCGATGGGCCTGGGCGTCGTCGGCGCGGTGCACACCAACCACACCGACGTCACGCTCGCCGACACCACGCCCGTCGCGCGGCTGACGCAGGAGCCGGACATCGTGGTCGTGCCCGCCGACTCCCCCTACCACGACTTCGCGGACCTGCTCGCCGACTGGCGCGAGCAGCCCGGCTCGCTGCCGCTGGGCGGCGGCTCCTCGCCCGGCGGCCCCGACCACCTCGCCGCCATGCTGATCGCCGAGGCCGCCGGCGTCACCCCCAGGTCCGCCAACTACATCGCCTACGACGGCGGCGGCGAGCTGCTGGCGGCGATCCTCGGCGGGGAGGTGGCGTTCGGCGTCTCGGGCGTCGGCGAATACCTCGACCAGATCGAGGCCGGGGAGCTGCGGGTGCTGGCGGTGACCGGCGAGTCGCGGGCGGCGGGGATCGACGCGCCGACGCTGACGGAGGCCGGCCTGGACGTGTCGTTCATGAACTGGCGCGGCGTCGTCGCCCCGCCGGGCCTGACGGAGGCCGAGCGCTCCCGGCTGATCCGCCTCTTCAGCGAGCTGCACGACTCGGCGCAGTGGCGTGAGGCCCTGAAGCGCAACGGCTGGGCCGACGCCTTCCTGACGGGCGAGGACTTCGGGCGGTTCCTGCAGGACCAGGACCGGCGCGTGGACGAGACGCTGAGGGAGCTGGGGCTGTGATGCTGACACGGCAGTGGGTGCGCGACCACTCCGAGCTGGGCGTGTGCGTCCTGCTCCTCGCGCTGGGCGCCCTGGTGCTGGGCGACGTTCTCACCATGGACGTCGACATCGAGCAGCGAGGCCCGGTCGGCCCGAAGACCGTGCCGGTCGTCGTCGGCGTCGCGCTGCTGGTGGTGTCGGCGCTGCTCGCCGCCGACGTGCTGCGCGGCGGCCGCGGCGAGGCCGAGAGCGGCGAGGACATCGACCTGGCCGCGCCCGGCGACTGGCGCACGGTGCTGCTGCTGGCCGCCGTCTTCCTCGGCAACGCCGTCCTCATCGAGCCGATCGGCTTTCCCGCCTCGGGCGCGCTGATGTTCTGGGGCTCGGCGTACGCCCTGGGCAGCCGGGCGTACGAGCGCGACCCGCTGATCGCGGCGGGCCTGTCGCTCGTCACCTACCTGGTCTTCGACAACCTGCTCGGGATCCCGCTGCCCGGCGGCCCGCTGATGGAGGTGCTGTAGCCGTGGACTCCCTGAGCTCCCTGCTGGACGGCTTCGGAACGGCGCTGAGCCCGGCCAACGTGCTGTGGGCGGCGCTGGGCGTGCTGCTGGGCACGGCCATCGGCGTGCTGCCCGGCATCGGCCCGGCGATGGCGGTGGCGCTGCTGCTGCCCGTCACCTACGGGCTCGACCCCACGGCGGCGTTCATCATGTTCGCCGGCATCTACTACGGCGGCATGTTCGGCGGCTCGACCACATCCATCCTGCTCAACACCCCCGGCGAGACCGCCGCCGTGGTCACCGCCATCGAGGGCCATCCCATGGCCCGCTCCGGGCGCGGCGCGCAGGCGCTGGCCGCCGCCGCCATCGGGCACTTCGCGGGCGGCATGATCGGCACCATCCTGCTGGTGGTGCTGGCCCCGAGCATCGCCGACTGGGCGGTGGACATCCACGCCGCCGACTACTTCGCGATCATGGTGCTGGCGTTCATCGCGGTGACCTCGGTGCTCGGCCGCTCGCGGATCCGCGGCTTCGCCTCGCTCCTGATCGGCCTGGCCATCGGCCTGGTGGGTCTCGACGCGCTGACCGGGCAGCAGCGGCTGACCTTCGGCGTCCTTCAGCTCGCCGACGGCATCGACGTCGTCATCGTGGCCGTCGGGCTCTTCGCCATCGGCGAGGCGCTGTGGGTGGCGCTGCACCTGCGGCGCAGGCCCGACAAGCCGATCCCGGTCGGACGGCCCTGGCTCGGGCGGGCCGAGCTGCGCCGCACGTGGCGGCCGTGGCTGCGCGGCCCGGTCATCGGCTTCCCCTTCGGCGCGATCCCGGCCGGCGGCGCCGAGATCCCCACCTTCCTCTCCTACGCCACGGAGAAGCGGCTGTCGAAGCACAAGGGGGAATGGGGCAAGGGCGCCATCGAGGGCGTGGCGGGCCCGGAGTCCGCCGCCTCCGCCTCGGCCGCGGGCACGCTCGCCTCCATGCTGACCCTCGGCCTGCCGACCACGGCCGTGGCCGCCGTGATGCTGGCCGCCTTCCAGACCTACGGCATCCAGCCAGGGCCGCTGCTGTTCGAGCGCGAGTCCGAGCTGGTGTGGGGCCTGATCGCCTCCCTCTTCGTCGGCATGGTGATGCTGCTGGTCCTCAACCTGCCGCTGGCGCCGTTGTGGGCGAAGCTGCTGCGCATCCCGCGCCAGTACCTGTACGCCGGGATCCTGTTCTTCGCGGCCGTCGGCGCCTACGCCGTGGGCGGGGAGCCGTTCGACCTGTTCGTCCTGCTGGTCATCGGGCTGCTGGGGCTGCTGATGCGGCGCTACGGGCTGCCCGTGCTGCCCGCCGTCCTCGGCGCGATCCTCGGCCCCTCGGCGGAGCTGGAGATGCGGCGCGCCCTCCAGGTCAGCGACGGCAGCCTGACGGGCCTGGTCGACACGCCGCTTTCGGTGTGCCTGTACGCCGTCATCGCGCTGATCCTGGCCTGGCCGCTGGTCCGGCGGCTGCGGCGGCGGCTGCGGCGGCGCGGCGGGGCGGGCGGCGAGGGCGGCGAGGACGAGGGGCCGCCGGCGCCGCCGCGCGAAACGAGCACGGCCGGCCCGTGAAGGCAAGCCCGTGAGGGCCGGCCTGTGCCGGCCACCGGCTGGGACCGCACCCTCGCCGTCAAACCCGCTCGCCCAGCAGACACTGCCGGACGGGGCACAGCGCGGGTACGGCCGCCTCCAGGGCGGGCGTAGGACGAAGGACCGAGGCGCCGGACGCGGACGGCGGCGATGATGGAGCGCGTGAGCCCACCCGGTCCCGATCCCGGCCCCGCCGTCCGCGAACGCCTCGCACGAGAGCACAACATCTGGCTGTGCACCGCGCGCCCCGACGGCTCGCCGCACGTGACGCCGGTCTGGTTCGTCTTCCTGCGGGAGGCGTTCTGGATCGGTACGGACGGCGACACGGTGAAGGCCCGCAACGCCGCGAAGCGCCCCCGGGTCTCGCTGGCGCTGGAGGACGGCTCGGCGCCGGTCGTGGCCGAGGGAGACGCGGCGGCGCACCGCGACCGCGACCGCTTCCCCGCGGAGGTGACGGAGGCGTTCGCGGCGAAGTACGCCGGTTGGGACGTCACCGCCCCGTACCGCCCCGGCCGGGACCGCGTCCTGCTCGAAGTCCCCGTCAGCCGCTGGCTGCTGGCGGGCGCGGCGCAGTAACGGGTGCCTGTGCCTCCACCAGCAACCGCTCGCGCACCCGGCGGTAGCCCAGCGCCCGGTTCACGGCCAGCATGGGCAGGTTCTCCTGATGGAGAGTCGTGGTGACGGCGCGCACGCCTGGGAAGTATGCGCGCAGCCGGCCCACCTGTCCGGCCTTGATCCAGCGGGCCAGGCCCCGCCGTCGGTGTTCGGGCAGGACGGCCGTGTCGTGCTGGTCGGCCACCGGCCCGCCGGGTGAGGGGACAGTGGCCACCGTGGCGGCGGCGACGTCCCCGGAGGCCGCGTGGACAGCCGCGCAGGTCAGCAGACGCGTGCCGCCCGTCGTCATCTCGGCCTCCCAAGCGCGCACCCCCCTCGCGTCCCAGGCTCGGGGTGCCAGCTGCAACTCCGCACCCGGCGCGTCCCGCACGTGCCCCATCACCCGCCCGAAGGAAGCGACCAGCGGCTCCGGCGTCCGCCCGCGCCAGCGCAGGAGCTGGTAGCCGGGACGCGCGTCTGCCGTCAGCTCATGGCAACGACGCAGCACCGCCTCGTCATCGAGCCGCTGCTCCTGAAGCTCCAGGCGCAGCACCACGCGCAGGCCGGGGACGCCGCGCGCGAAAGCCTCCCCGGGCGGGCCCGCCAGCACCGTCGACCGCATCCGGCTCACCCCGGCCGACGGGGCATCCAGCCCTACCCGGCGTAGCAGTGCCGAACCGGTGCCGACACGGCGGGCGGGTGGCGCCACGAACAGACGCAGGAAGCCGATGTCCGGCCGGTGCCGCTGTGGGCGCAACTCCGCGACACCGGTGACGCGGCTGGCCGAACCGCTCCGAGCAGCCCAGCGCATCGCCGGCGCGTCCTCGGCGAGAAGCCCTTCGGCCAGCGCGGAGGGCTCGACGAGACTGCCGGAAAGCTCCCTCTGCCCGACGCTGAACACCTCGCACCAGGCAGCAAGATCAGACGCGACCGCTTCTCGTGGCAGGAACGGCCTCACCGTCACAGCGGTCATCGCCACAGTGTGCCACCAGACCGCCCGGTGCCTTCCTTTCCTCACCTCCCGCGGGAGGCGTTCCGGATCGGCACCGCGTCGGGTACCGGAGCCTCAGAGCCCGAACGCCTCGGTCACCCGCCCGGCGAGATCGTCCTCCGTCATCCCGGTCCCGACCTCGATGGCGCGCAGCTCAAGGCGAGCCGTCTCCTCCCGGAGGCGCTCCACGAACATCCGATCGCGCTCGGCGATGTTGCGGCCCGCCCTGTCCGGGTCGCTGGTCTTCCCGATGAAGCCGCCCCCCGGCGTCGCCCGACTCCGGATCGCGGCCTGGCGGAACTCGGCCGTCGGAAGCAGCCAGACAGCGTGACGCGGCTCCGCGAGCAAGGGCCTCACGAGGTGCGGCAGCAGGCGGAAGCCCTCGACCACGACGCGCCGGTCCGACGGCAGCCGCAGCAGGTCCTCGACGATCAGGCCGAAGCCCTCGCCCCGGAACCAGTGGAACGTCTCCAGCATGACCTCCGGAGACCGGCTGACCCATCGCTCGTCCATGTCCATGGCGATGAACTCGTGCAGGAACGGCGCCTCTTCTGGCGTGGTCCGGCGTGCGTGGTCCCCCATCACCTCATCGGTCCCGTAGAGGCGCCAGCCGTGCCGGCCGGCCAGGCGGCGGGCGATGGTCGACTTGCCCGCGCCGCTGCCGCCGCCGATCCAGTAGACGTGGCGCAGCATCGCGTCCTCCATCACATCCTCCTCAGGCGCCCGCCGCCCCGAAGGGGATGTTCCGCCACGGGCTCGCCGGGTCCGTCGTCAGGATCCGGTGCGGCGAGATCGCGGAGCCGTACATGTGGCCGAAGGACTCCTCGTCGAAGCGCAGCACCCGCCCCAGGATGTAGCCCGCCGAGTACTCCTCCCACGAGGCGTACGCCATCCGCGCCAGCTCCCCGGCCCGGACCGCCACCTGTTCGGCCTCGGCGGGCTCGCCCAGCCGCGCGCCCACGCCCCAGCGGGCGTAGTTCACCGCGCGGCCGTAGTCGTACGCCAGCGCCGAGGCCACGTGCCCGTCGGGCGGCAGCACGCCGTCCGCCCGCATCCGGGCCTCGTAGCGGGAGATGCGCTGCGTCAGCTCCACCACCCCGCCGATCCGCGCCTCGTCCGCGCCGCGCGCCCGCAGCGTGTCGGTGACCACCCGCTGCCAGGCGCCCGCGTCCAGGTGCGTGCCGGGGAAGCGTGCCGCCAGCCCGCGGCGCGCCGAGAGCGCGAACTCCGGCTCCGGCGGGCTGTTCAGCCCCTGCAGCAGGTAGCTCAGCTGCTCCAGCCACGTCTCCCGGTCCGTCGTGCCCCAGGAGTCCTTCAGCACGAACGCGTCGGCCTGGCAGTCGGAGGTGACGTCGCCGACGTCGTTCCACAGGTCCTGCCGGTGCACCGCCAGGTGCGCGCCGCAGGCCAGGCCGTGGGCCAGCGGGCCGTGCAGCGGGCCGGTGTACTTCGTCAGCAGCGCGTCGTCGTCGTGCCCGCGCCGGGGCGCGTCCTTCTTCAGCGCCTTCCAGTGGCGGCGCTGCCGCTTCGCGTCGGGAAAGACCGCTTCCGCCGGCGTGCCCGGGTTGACCAGCAGCCCCGCCAGGTCCTCTCCCCACCACTCCTCGGGCGGCAGCGGCAGCGGCATCTCGCAGGCCACCACGTCGGGGCGGCGCGGCGGCAGCTCGCCGCGCGTGAAGACGGCGACGTGCGTGCGGCCGTCCGGGGCCTGGTGCGGCAGCCAGGGAGCCGTCAGCCTCTTGCGGTCGACCTTCTCCTTCCGCTTGTACGCCAGCGTGTCCGCGCCCAGCAGCACGCGCGTACCCGTCCCCGTCGCCGCGCGCCTTGGCCTCGTACAGCGCCCGCTCCACGTCGGTCGGCGGTATCCACTGGGGTGCCGGTGGGGCTGTCGGTGTTCCCATGGGGAGGAGAGACTAGCGACTGCGTCGCCGCCGAACGCCGCCAGACCCCGTCCGCCGTCGTAAGCCCGCCGCAGTCCCGCACTCCTGCAGGCCTGCCGGAGGCCCAAGGAGGCCCAAGCCCGCCGCACGGGGCGCTCCGCGCTCGGGGGAGAATGGGGGGATGACGGAGAGTCCCGCGCTGCTCGCAGATCCGCACGTACGTCCTCCCACGTCCGCCGAGGGGCCCCGGGAGGTGGTGATCCTCGGCTCGACCGGCTCCATCGGCACGCAAGCCATCGACGTCGTGCTGCGCAACCCCGACCGCTTCCGCGTCACGGGCCTCTCCGCCGGGGGCGAGCGGGTCGGGCTGCTGGCCGGGCAGGCGCACCGGCTCCAGGTCCGCACGGTGGCCGTCGCCCGCCAGGAGAAGGCCACCGAGCTGCGGGAGGCGCTGCGGGCGCAGTACGGCGTGGGCGAGCCGATACCGGAGATCCTCGCCGGGCCCGACGCCGCCGCGCAGCTCGCCGCCCGCGACTGCCACACCGTGCTCAACGGCATCACCGGCTCGATCGGCCTCGCGCCGACGCTGGCCGCGCTGCGCGCCGGGCGGGTGCTGGCGTTGGCGAACAAGGAGTCGCTGATCGTCGGCGGGCCGCTGGTGACCGGGCTGGCCCGGCCCGGGCAGATCGTGCCGGTGGACTCCGAGCACTCGGCGCTGTTCCAGGCGCTGCTGGGCGGCCGCCGCGAGGAGGTGGAGAAGCTGGTGGTGACGGCGAGCGGCGGCCCGTTCCGGGGGCGGAGCCGGGCCGAGCTGCGGCATGTCACGCCCGCCGACGCGCTGGCCCACCCCACCTGGGACATGGGGCCGGTCATCACCATCAACTCCGCGACCCTCGTCAACAAGGGCCTGGAGATCATCGAGGCCCACCTGCTGTACGGCGTCCCCTTCGACCGGATCGAGGTCGTGGTCCACCCGCAGTCCTACGTGCACTCCATGGTGGAGTTCGCCGACGGCTCGACGCTGGCGCAGGCCAGCCCGCCCGACATGCGGATGCCGATCGCGCTGGGCCTGGGCTGGCCGGACCGCGTGCCGGGGGCCGGGGCGCCCGTCGACTGGACGAAGGCACACGCCTGGGAGTTCCTGCCGCTGGACACGGATGCCTTCCCCTCGGTGCCGCTGGCCCGCCACGTCGGTAGCCTCGGCGGTACCGCACCCGCGGTGTTCAACGCCGCCAACGAGGAGTGCGTGGACGCCTTCCTCGCCGGGCTGCTGCCGTTCACCGGCATCGTGGACACCGTGGCGCGGGTCGTCGAGGAGCTGGCGGAGCGAGGCGTCGGCGGCAGCGGTTCCGGCTCCGGAACCTCTCCGGACCTCTCAGACGTCCTCGAAGCGGAGACCAGGGCGCGGGCCCGCGCCCGCGAGCTGGCCGGCAGCAGCCACACGACGGAGGCGACCACCGCATGAACGGCCTGATGTTCCTCATCGGCATACTCGTCTTCGTCCTCGGGCTGCTTTTCTCCATCGCCTGGCACGAGCTGGGGCACTACTCCACGGCCCGGATGTTCGGCGTGCGCGTGCCGCAGTTCATGGTCGGCTTCGGGCCGACGATCTGGTCGCGGCACGGCAAGGAGACCGAGGTCGGCATCAAGGCCATACCCCTCGGCGGCTACATCCGCATGATCGGCATGTTCCCGCCGGGCGACGACGGGAAGGTCCGCAAGCGCTCCACCTCCCCGTTCCGGGGCATGATCGAGGACGCCCGCGCCGCGGCGTTCGAGGAGCTCAGGCCCGGCGACGAGAAGCGGCTGTTCTACACCCGCAAGCCGTGGAAGCGGGTCATCGTCATGTTCGCCGGGCCCGGCATGAACCTCATCCTCGCGGTGGGGATCTTCCTCGGCGTGCTGATGGGCTTCGGCGTCAACACCCAGACCACCACCGTCGCCTCCGTCTCGCAGTGCGTGATCGAGGCGAGCGAGGGCAACCGCGACTGCCGGGACAGCGACCCGTCCGCCCCGGCCGCCGCCGCGGGGCTCAAGCCGGGCGACGTGATCGTCGGCTTCAACGGCGAGCGCATCGAGGACTGGAGCACCCTGCAGCAGCGCATCCGCGCGACCACGGGCGAGGCGACGATCACGGTCGAACGCGACGGCAGGACCGAGACCCTGCACGCCGACCTCATCCCGAACCAGGTCCCCAAGACCGACGGCGACGGCGGCTACGTGGCGGGGGAGTACGTCACGGCCGGCTTCCTCGGCTTCTCCCCGGCCAGCGGCATCGTCCGGCAGGACTTCGGCCAGGCCGTCGAGCGCATGGGCGACATCATGGTCGACGGCGTGCAGGCGCTGATCGACATCCCCTCCGAGATCCCCGGCCTGTGGAACGCGGCCACCGGCCAGGAGGAGCGCGAGCAGGACTCCCCGATGGGCGTCGTCGGCGCGGCCCGGGTCGGTGGCGAGATCTTCACCCTCGACATCCCGGCCAGCCAGCAGATCGCCACCGCCCTCTTCCTCGTCGCCGGGTTCAACCTCTCCCTCTTCCTGTTCAACATGCTGCCGCTGCTGCCGCTGGACGGCGGGCACATGGCGGGCGCCCTGTGGGAGTCGCTGCGCAGGAACCTCGCCAAGGTGCTGCGGCGGCCCGACCCCGGACCGTTCGACGTGGCCAAGCTGATGCCGGTCGCGTACGTCGTCGCCGCCGTCTTCATCTGCTTCACGCTGCTGGTGCTCGCCGCCGACATCGTGAGCCCCGTGTCGCTGACCGGTTAGATCCGGCAGCCCTCAAACCGCCCTCGGGGCCCGTGCCGTAGGCTCGGCCCCGAGGAGCCGGACCAGTCACACGATCCGCCGTCCACACCGCCGTCCACACCGTCCGCACGTGGGGTTGCACGCATCCATGACCGCCATCTCGCTGGGAATGCCCTCCGTACCGATCAGGCTGGCCGAGCGCCGCGTCAGCCGCCAGATCCAGGTCGGCTCCGTCGCCGTGGGCGGCGACGCCCCCGTCTCCGTGCAGTCGATGACCACGACCAGAACCAGCGACATCGGGGCCACCCTGCAGCAGATCGCCGAGCTGACCGCGTCGGGCTGCCAGATCGTGCGGGTCGCCTGCCCGACGCAGGACGACGCCGACGCGCTGGCCGTCATCGCCCGCAAGTCGCAGATCCCGGTGATCGCCGACATCCACTTCCAGCCGAAGTACGTCTTCGCCGCCATCGACGCCGGCTGCGCCGCCGTCCGCGTCAACCCCGGCAACATCAAGCGCTTCGACGACAAGGTCAAGGAGATCGCGAAGGCCGCCACCGCCGCCGGGACCCCGATCCGCATCGGCGTCAACGCCGGGTCGCTCGACCCCAGGCTGCTGGCGAAGCACGGCCGGGCGACGCCCGAGGCGCTGGTGGAGTCCGCCCTGTGGGAGTGCTCGCTCTTCGAGGAGCACGGCTTCACCGACATCAAGATCTCCGTCAAGCACAACGACCCGGTGATCATGGTCAACGCCTACCGGCAGCTCGCCGAGCGCTGCGACTACCCCCTGCACCTCGGCGTCACCGAGGCGGGCCCGGCGTTCCAGGGCACCATCAAGTCCGCCGTCGCCTTCGGCGCGCTGCTGTCGGAGGGCATCGGCGACACGATCCGGGTCTCGCTCTCCGCCCCGCCGGTGGAGGAGGTCAAGGTCGGCATCCAGATCCTGGAGTCGCTGGGGCTGCGCGAGCGCTCGCTGGAGATCGTCTCCTGCCCGTCCTGCGGCCGGGCCCAGGTGGACGTGTACAAGCTGGCCGAGGAGGTCACCGCCGGGCTGACCGGCATGGAGGTGCCGCTGCGCGTGGCCGTGATGGGCTGCGTCGTCAACGGGCCCGGCGAGGCGCGCGAGGCCGACCTCGGCGTCGCCTCCGGCAACGGCAAGGGGCAGATCTTCGTCAAGGGCGAGGTCATCAAGACCGTGCCGGAGTCGAAGATCGTCGAGACGCTCATCGAGGAGGCGATGAAGATCGCCGAGCAGATGGAGAAGGACGGGGCCGCCTCCGGCGAGCCCGAGGTCTCCGTCGCGACGTGAGCGCGACCGCGAACTCCTGACACCCCGGCCGGGTCCCGGCGGGTCGCGCCCGCAGGGGCGGGTACAGTGCGTCACGAGCCCCACGACGCCCCGACCCGCTCCCGACCGCGAGGGCCGCCCGCCGTGCTGACCACGTCCACCACCCGGGTTCTCACCCCGGCCGACCTGAGCGACGTGCTCGCCGTCCTCGACCAGGACCCGCTGGCCAACGCCTACGTCACCGCCCGGGTCCTCGACTCCGGCCTGGAGCCGCCGTACCTGGGCGGCGAGATGTGGGGCTGGTACCGGCACGGCGAGCTGGTCTCCCTGTGCTACTCCGGATCCAACCTGGTCCCCATCGGCGCCGACGCCGCCGCCGTCCGCGCCTTCGCACGCCACGCGCTGCGCGACGAGAGGCACTGCTCGGCCATCGTCGGCTCCGCCGAGCAGGCCGCGCTGCTCTGGTCGCACCTGGAGCCGCACTGGGGCCCGGCCCGCGAGCTGCGCCCCCGCCAGCCCCTGATGGCCACCGGCGCCCTCCCGCCCGGCATCACCCCCGACCCCCAGGTGCGCCCGCTGCGCAAGGACGAGATGGGCCTGGCGCTCCCGGCCTCCGTGGCGATGTTCACCGAGGAGGTCGGCTTCTCGCCGCTGACCGCCGCCGACGGCGGGCTGATCTACCAGGCGCGGGTCGCCGAGACCGTCGGGGCCGGCCGCTGCTTCGCCCGGGTGCAGGACGGCCGCGTCGTCTTCAAGGCCGAGATCGGCGCCGTCACCCCGCACACCTGCCAGCTCCAGGGCGTGTGGACCGCGCCCGAGCTGCGCGGCCGGGGCCTGGCCACCGCTGGCCTCGCCGCCGTGCTGCGCCACGCCCTGGCCGGGGGCGCACCCCTGGTCAGCCTCTACGTCAACGACTTCAACGCCCCCGCGCTCGCCCTCTACCGGCGCCTTGGATTCCGCGAGGCCGGCACCCTGATGAGCGTGCTGTTCTGACCCGGCTCCGCCCGGTGACCGGCGCTCGACGCGACTTCCCCAGCCAGGCGCGTTAGCCTCCCGGGCATGACACCATCTGCCGGGGCCGCCCCCGACGCGCAGGACATCGTCATCGGACCGCTGGACCTGGCGGCCTGGGTGGACGAGGCGCTGGCCGTGCAGGCGCAGGCGTTCGGGCTCACCGAGGAGGAGATCGGCGTACGCCGCCACATCGTGCTGCGCCACCTGGCCAATCCCGGCGCCCGCGCCCTCGGCGCCACCAGCAGCAGCGGGCGGCTGGTCGGCTTCGTCTACGGGATGCCCAACGACCGGGCGCAGTGGTGGTCCTCCGTGGTCGAGCCGTACCTGCGGCGCGCCGGGAACGAGGCGTGGCTGGACAACTCCTTCACCATCACCGAGCTGCACGTGCTGCCCGCCTACCAGGGCCACGGCATAGGCCGCCGCCTGATCACGACCCTCACCGACGCCGCCAGCGAGCCGCGCTCGATCCTCTCCGCCATCGACACCGAGAGCCCGGCCCGCATCCTCTACCGCAAGCTCGGCTACCGCGACCTGGCCCGCCGCGTCCTGTTCCCCTCCGCGCCCTGCCCCTACGCCGTCATGGGCGCGGTCCTGCCGCTGCGCAGGTGAGCCCCACCCGGACGGGGCCACGGGCTGCCACAGGCCGCTACAGCCAGGTCACGAACTCCAGCAGCATCTCGCCGTCGGCCCGCCGCCCCGCCGCCAGGTTCCGCACACCCGACTCCACCGCGCGGAAGAACGCCCACGCCCGCAGCCGTTCCGGATCCACCTCCACCAGCTCGGCCAGCCGCGCCACTCGCCGCCGCGTGACCGCCGCCGCCCCCGGCGAGGCGACCAGGTCGTGCAGCCGGTCCCGCACCAGCCGCGCCAGGTCGTAGGCCCGCTCGCCCACCACCGGCTCCGGCCCGACCGCCAGCCACGGGGCGCGCGGCGCGTCCGAGGCGAGCACCGCGCCCTGCCGGAAGTCGCCGTGCAGCAGCAGCGACTCCCCCTCCGCGCCTTCTTCCCCCTCGCCCAGCAGCCCGCCGCGCAGCGACAGTGCCTCCTCGACCAGCTGATGCGCCTCGGCGGGCCCCTCGGCCCGCATCGCCGCCGCCTGCGCGGCGGTCCGCTCCGCCACCGTGCCGAAGGGATGCCCCTCGCCCGGGTCCACCCACAGCCGGTGCGCCGTCTCGACCGCCTCCAGCACCGCCCTCGCCTCCGGCAGCGAGCGCAGGCTGGTCTCGCCGTGCAGGCGCTCCAGCAGCAGCGCCCCGGCCCGAGGCGCGCAGCGCAGTGAGCGCACCGCGCCACGGCCGTCCCAGCGCCGCAGCGCCGCGTCCTCCAGCGCCGCCGCGCCCGGCGCGCACAGCTTCAGCGCCGCCGGCTCGCCGTCCGCGGTGCGCACCAGCACGGTCAGGCTGCTGCGCCCGCCCGGCTCCACGACCCGCTCGGGGGTCAGCTCCCAGCGGCGCAGCATCTCGGCCACCAGCCGGGGCAGCTCGGCCAGCCAGTCGCCGGCGTCCGCCGCCCGGGCGCGTGTCAGCCGCTGCGGGGGACCGATCGGAAGCGCCAGGCCGCCCACGGCTCAGCCCTCGCCCGCGCGCTCGCCCGCCGGGCTGCCCGGCTGCCCGGCGTCGGCGTACTCGTCCTCCGCCAGCCCCGGAAACGCCGCGCTGACCCCGCTCCACCGGGCGGCCCGCACGGCGGCCTCGCGCAGCGCGGAGGCGGCCGAACGCCGCTCCTCGCCCGTCGTCGCCGCCACCAGGTCGGCGTACGCCCCGGCCAGCCGCGTCTCCAGCTCGGCCGCCAGCCGCTCCGCGTCCGCGCCGTCGGCGACGGTGAACGGCAGCTCGTAGGCGGTGGCCGCGGCCACCGGCGTCGCGTCCAGGCGGTGGATCGCGCGCTCCAGCGCGTCGCGCCGCGCCCGGTGCGCGGTGTACGCCTCGCCGGCCTCGCCCGCGCGCTCCTCGCCGATCAGGCCGCCGACCACGCCGTAGCCGTAGACGGCGGCGTGCTCGGCCGCGAGCGCCGCCTGGGTCGCGGTCAGCGCCGCCTCGGACTCCTCTTCCCCACGCTTCATGGCCGCGCCTCGCTCAGCAGATACGCCTGTGCCGAGCCCGCCGCGGCCATCGAGGCCAGCAGCCGGGCCAGCTCGGGCGATGCCCCGTCCACCGCACGGTAACGCTGCCGCGCGGTCTCGCGCTCGGCGTCGACCAGCGCCGCGACCGCCTCCGGCTCCTCCGCGGGAACGCCGGGCGCCGCGCCGCCCCCGGCGCCGGCCCGCCCGTCCTCCGCCAGCGCCGCCACGTGCGCCGCCACCACGTCGCGGAACGGCGCCAGCGTCTCCGCGAGCCCCGGGTGCGCCTCGGCGGTGGCCTCGTACCGGGCCAGCAGCTCGGAGCCCTCCCGGGCCGCGCGGCGCCGCAGCCCGGTGTCGTCGGCGGGCTCCTCGCCCTGGCCGCCGTCCGCGCCCGTGCACGCGGCGAGCCCGCCGCCCAGCCCGGCCATGACGCCGCCCGCCAGCAGCACGCGACGGGACAGGCGGCCGGCGACAACCGAAAGGCCGGAGGGGCCGGAGGGGCCGGAGGAACGGGACGAGCCGACGGAGACGCCAGGAGGCATCGCTTCCCCGCACTTCCCTTCGCAGAGGGGATCGTTGGGCAGACGCGGTCGCTCTCCGTCGGCAGGCCCGGCGGAGGAGATCACCGTCCCGTGAGCGTACCCGTGCGCTGCGCGTATCCTCGCGCCACCCCACCCCGTCGGCGCGCCCGTGCCGGCCGCCCGGCGGGCGGACCGGGTCGGTCCGCGACCGGGCCGCAGGCGATAGGGTGTTGAGCGAGACCCGCGAGATCATCCCCACAACAGCAGACGCGCCACGCGCGGCCGAGGAGTCACCCGGATGAGCACCACCCAGATCGACAGGCTGCGGGAGCTGCTGGGGCCGCTGGCGGCGCAGCGGGGGCTGGATCTCGAGGAGATCGCCATCACCCCGGCCGGGAAGCGGCGCGTGCTGCGCGTCGTCGTCGACAGCGACGACGGGGTGGGTCTCGAGGCGTGCGCCGAGCTGAGCCGCGCCGTCTCGCAGGCGCTGGACTCCTCGGACGCCATGGGCGGCGCGCCGTACGTGCTGGAGGTGTCCTCACCGGGCGCCGAACGCCCGCTGACCGCGCCCCGCCACTACCGGCGCGCCACCGGCCGCCTGATCCGGGCGCACCTGCACGAGGGCGGAGAGCTCACCGCGCGGATCCTCACGGCCGACGAGGACGGCGTCGAGGTGGAGGTTCCCGGGCCGAAGGGCCGCAGTACGGATGGCCGGCCCGGCACGGCGCGCCGTGTAGCGTTCGCCGACATCGCACGGGCGCGCGTCGAGGTGGAGTTCAGCCGCAAGGCCGGGGCCGCCGGACCGGGCTCCGGCGCGGCGATCCCTGACGAGAGCCAGAAGGAGGCGTAGCCGTGGATATCGATATGAGTGCCCTGCGCGGGCTGGTGCGGGAGAAGGAGATCTCCTTCGACCTGCTGGTCGAGGCGATCGAGGCCGCCCTCCTGATCGCGTACCACCGCACCGAGGGAAGCCGCCGCGACGCCCGCGTGGTGCTGGACCGCGAGACCGGCCACGTGACCGTGTGGGCCAAGGAGGACGCCGCCGACCTGGCCGACGCGGGGGAGGAGGCCGAGCCGCGTGAGTTCGACGACACTCCGCAGGGCTTCGGCCGCATCGCGGCGACCACCGCCAAGCAGGTCATCCTCCAGCGGCTGCGGGATGCCGAGGAGGACATCACCTTCGGCGAGTACGCCGGCCGCGAGGGCGACGTGGTGACCGGCGTCGTGCAGCAGGGCCGCGACCCGCGCAGCGTGCTGGTGGACATCGGGAAGCTGGAGGCGATCCTGCCGCCGCAGGAGCAGGTGCCGGGCGAGGAGTACAGCCACGGCTCGCGGCTCCGCTCGTACGTGGTGCGGGTCGTCAAGGGCCCGCGCGGCCCGTCGGTGACGCTCTCGCGCACCCACCCGAACCTGGTGAAGAAGCTGTTCGAGCTGGAGGTCCCGGAGATCGCGGACGGCTCCGTGGAGATCGCGGCGATCGCCCGCGAGGCCGGGCACCGCACCAAGATCGCGGTCCGCTCGCTGCGTCCGGGGCTGAACGCCAAGGGCGCCTGCATCGGCCCCATGGGCGGCCGGGTGCGCAGCGTCATGGCCGAGCTGCACGGAGAGAAGATCGACATCGTCGACTGGTCCGACGACCCGGCCGAGCTGGTGGGCAACGCCCTCTCCCCGGCCCGGGTCAACAAGGTGGAGGTCGTGGACGCCGCCGCCCGCTCCGCCCGGGTGACGGTGCCGGACTACCAGCTGTCGCTGGCCATCGGCAAGGAGGGCCAGAACGCCCGGCTCGCCGCCCGGCTGACCGGCTGGCGCATCGACATCCGCTCCGACACCGAGCCGGAGCGGGAGGGCGACGCCTAGAGCCGTCGGCCGGTCCGTCACGGGAATGCCGCGGCGACCGGGGGCGTTGTCACTCCTTGCGACGGGTGGAGCCGCACGATGCCGTGCTGCCGCCCCGGCGGCGGGCAGCCGCGTATGGGGAGGTAGAATCGGTGATGTCTGGCCGGACGAGCGCGCGACCCTGCCCTGAACGCACCTGCGTCGGATGCCGGCAGCGCGCCACCCGGAATGGCTTGCTGCGTGTGGCGCTGATCGAGGACCGTTGTGTCCCCGACCATCGCGGTACGCTGCCCGGCCGGGGTGCGTACCTGCACCCCACGCCGGACTGCCTGCAGCTGGCGGTTCGCCGTCGGGCGTTCCCCCGGGCCTTCAGGGCCGAGGGACCGCTTGACACCGGGGAGCTGTGGCGTGTGGTCGGCCAGGCAGCACCATCAGACGCGCCGCACGGAAAGGCCGTGCGGTAGGTACCTCGCGAGTTGGAAGTAGGTCGAGATTGCGATGAGCACTCGATGAGTACGCGATGAGTACGCCCGAGAAGTAGCGAAGGTCCGGCGGACGACCGACCCGGACCGTAAGGAGCGAAGTGGCTAAGGTCCGGGTATACGAGCTCGCCAAGGAGCTTGGAGTAGAGAGCAAGGTCGTGATGGCCAAGCTCCAAGAACTTGGCGAATTCGTCCGTTCGGCGTCCTCGACCATCGAGGCGCCAGTAGTACGCAAACTGACCGACGCGTTCAGCGCGGGCGGCGCAGGCGCGGGCAGGAAGCCCGCCAGGCCGGGAGCGGGCGGGGCGAAGCCCTCCGCGCCCAGGCCGGGAGCCGAAGCGCCCAGGCCCGCCGCGCCGAAGCCGGGCGGCGCCGCGCCCCGGCCGGGATCCCCCCGGCCAGGCCCCGCCCCGAAGCCCGGCACGAAGCCGCGCCCAGCGGCCCCCGAATTCACCCAGCCAACCGGCGACACCGCGCCGCCGCGGCCCGCGACGCCCAAGCCGGGCGGCGCCACACCGGCCGCACCCCGGCCCGGCGCGTCCGGCGGCCCTGCCGGTGGCCCCGCCACCGGCGGCACCAGGGGGCAGGGTCCCAAGCCCGGCGCCACCCCGAAGCCGTCCGGCCCCAAGCCGGCCGTGCCGAAGCCGGGCGCCCGCCCTGCCGGCCCGCGTCCCGGCAACAACCCCTTCACCACCAGCGGCTCGACCGGCATGGCGCGCCCGCAGCAGTCGCCGCGTCCCGGCCCCCGGCCCGGCCCCGAGCGGCCCGGCCCCCGGCCGGGCGGCGGCGGTGGCGACCGTCCCGGACCGCGCCCGCAGGCGCCCGGCGGCGGTCGTGCCACCCCGGGCAACATGCCGCGTCCGCAGTCCGGACCGGCCGGTCCCCGGCCGGGCCCGGGCGGCAACCGCCCGAACCCCGGCATGATGCCGCAGCGCCCGCCGGCCGGCGGGCGCCCCGGCGGCGGCCCGGGCGGACCGGGCGGCCGCGGCCAGGGCGGCGGCCCGCGTCCCGGCGGCGGTGGCGGCGGCTTCGGCGGCCGCGGCGGCCCGCGTCCCGGCGGCGGCGGTGGCGGCGGCTTCGGCGGTGGCGGTGGCGGTGGCCGTCCCGGCACCGGCACCCGTCCCGGTGGCGGCGGTGGCCGTCCCGGTGGTGGCGGCGGCTTCGGCGGCGGCCCGGCGGGCCGCGGCGGCGGTCGTGGCGGCACGCAGGGAGCCTTCGGGCGCCCCGGCGGTCCGGCGCGACGCGGCCGCAAGTCGAAGCGGCAGCGCCGCCAGGAGTACGAGGCGATGCAGGCGCCGTCCATCGGCGGCGTGATGCTGCCGCGCGGCAAGGGCGAGACCATCAGGCTCTCCCGCGGCGCCTCGCTCACCGACTTCGCGGAGAAGATCAACGCCAACCCGGCGTCGCTGGTCCAGGTCATGTTCAACCTGGGCGAGATGGTCACCGCGACCCAGTCGGTCTCCGACGAGACGCTCCAGCTCCTCGGCGACGAGATGAACTACACCGTTCAGATCGTCAGCCCGGAGGAGGAGGACCGCGAGCTGCTGGAGTCCTTCGACATCGAGTTCGGCGAGGACGAGGGCGGCGAGGAGGCCCTGACCTCCCGGCCGCCGGTGGTCACCGTCATGGGTCACGTCGACCACGGCAAGACCCGGCTGCTGGACGCGATCCGCAAGACCAACGTCATCGAGGGCGAGGCCGGCGGCATCACCCAGCACATCGGCGCCTACCAGGTGTCGATCGACGTCAACGGCGAGGACCGCAAGATCACGTTCATCGACACCCCGGGTCACGAGGCGTTCACCGCCATGCGTGCCCGCGGTGCCAAGTCGACGGACATCGCGATCCTCGTGGTCGCGGCCAACGACGGCGTGATGCCGCAGACCGTCGAGGCGCTCAACCACGCCAAGGCGGCGGACGTTCCGATCGTCGTCGCGGTCAACAAGATCGACGTCGACGGCGCCGACCCGGCCAAGGTGCGCGGCCAGCTCACCGAGTACGGCCTGATCGCCGAGGAGTACGGCGGCGACACCATGTTCGTCGACATCTCCGCACGCCAGGGCACCAACATCGAGTCCCTGCTGGAGGCCGTGGTCCTCACCGCCGACGCGGCGCTCGACCTGCGCGCCAACCCGATCCAGGACGCGCAGGGCATCGCGATCGAGGCCCACCTCGACCGCGGCCGCGGCGCCGTGGCCACCGTGCTGGTGCAGCGCGGCACGCTGCGCGTCGGCGACACGATGGTCGTCGGCGACGCCCACGGCCGCGTGCGGGCCATGCTGGACGACTCCGGCCGCAACGTCGCCGAGGCCGGGCCCTCCATGCCCGTCCTGGTGCAGGGCCTGACCAACGTGCCGGGCGCAGGCGACAACTTCCTCGTCGTCGGCGAGGACCGCACCGCCCGCCAGATCGCCGAGAAGCGCGCCGCCCGCGAGCGGAACGCGGCGTTCGCCAAGCGCACCCGCCGGGTCTCCCTGGAGGACCTGGACAAGGTGCTCAAGGCCGGCGAGATCCAGCAGCTCAACCTCATCCTCAAGGGCGACGCCTCCGGTTCCGTGGAGGCGCTGGAGTCCTCGCTGCTCCAGCTCGACGTCGGCGACGGGGTCGAGCTGCGGGTCCTCCACCGGGGCGTCGGCGCGGTCACCGAGACCGACATCGATCTCGCCGCCGGCTCCGACGCGATCGTCCTCGGCTTCAACGTGCGCGCCGAGGGGCGCGCCACGCAGGCGGCCGAGCGCGAGGGCGTCGACGTGCGGTACTACTCGGTCATCTACCAGGCGATCGAGGAGATCGAGGCGGCCCTGAAGGGCATGCTGAAGCCGGAGTTCGAGGAGGTCGAGCTGGGCACGGCGGAGATCCGCGAGGTCTTCCGCTCGTCCCGTCTCGGCAACATCGCCGGTGTCATCATCCGCTCCGGCGAGGTCCGGCGGAACAGCAAGGCGCGCCTGGTGCGCGACGGCAAGGTCGTCGCGGAGAACCTCACCATCGAGGGGCTGCGCCGCTTCAAGGACGACGTCACCGAGATCCGCGAAGGCTTCGAGGGCGGTATCAACCTCGGGAACTTCAACGACATCAAGGTCGACGACGTGATCGCCACCTACGAGATGCGGGAGAAGCCCCGCGTCTGACGCGGGAGAGGGCGTTCCGGGCCTGTCCGGCCGGTGAATATCCGCCGGACAGGCCCGGTTTCCGCCCACTACGATCAACGCCCATGTACACCGGCACCCTGTCCTTCGACCTGCTGCTGGGGGAGGTGAGCTCCCTCAAGCAGAAACGCTCCGTGGTGCGCCCGATCGTGGCGGAGCTCCAGCGCAAGTACGCCGTCTCCGTCGCCGAGGTGGGCGAACAGGACCTCTACCGGCGTGCCAGGATCGGCCTCGCGGCCGTCTCCGGAAACGCCGGCCACCTCACCGACATCCTCGACCGCTGCGAGCGGCTCGTGGCCGCCCGTCCCGAGGTGGAACTGCTGTCCGTGCGCCGCCGCATCCACGGCGAACACGATGACTGATCTTGAGAACAGCGAGGAGACGAAAGACCAGTGGCCGACAAGGCTCGGGCCCAGAGGCTGGCGGACCTCATCCGCGAGGTGGTCGCGCAGAAGCTGCACCGGGACATCAAGGACCCCCGGCTCGGCAGCCGGGTCACCATCACCGACACCCGGGTCACCGGCGACCTGCGGGAGGCGACCGTCTTCTACACGGTCTACGGCGACGACTCCGACCGCGAGGAGGTGGCCGCCGGGCTGCGCAGCGCCCGCGGCGTGCTCCGCTCCGCCGTCGGCGCGGCGGCGGGGGTGAAGCACACGCCGAGCCTGGAGTTCGTGCCCGACGCCCTCCCGGAGACCGCCCGCCACCTGGACCATCTCTTCGACGAGGCGCGGGAGCGGGACGAGCGTCTCAGGCGCGACGCGGCCGGCGCCCAGTACGCCGCGGGCGCCGACCCGTACGTCACCCGGGGCGAGGGCGAAGGCGAGCTCTCCGGCGGGGACGAGGCCGAGGGCGAGGGGGAGGCCGAGGGCGAGGGCGAGGGGGAGGCCGAGGAGGCCGAGGGCGAGGGCCGCACCGAGCGATGAGCGAGGCGGGCCAGGTGAGCAAGGAGAGCCAGGTGAGCAAGGGAAGCGCGGTGAGCGAGAGGAGCCAGGGGAGTCCGGTGAGCAGGAAGGCGAACCAGGAAGACCGCCCCGACGGCCTGGTCGTGGTGGACAAGCCCGCCGGGTTCACCTCGCACGACGTGGTCGCCGTGGTGCGCGGCATCGCCCGCACCCGCCGCGTCGGCCACGCCGGCACGCTCGACCCCATGGCCACCGGCGTACTCGTGCTCGGCCTGGGGCGGGCCACCCGGCTGCTGGGCCACCTGGCGCTGACCGAGAAGGAGTACGCGGCCACCGTCCGGCTCGGCCAGGCCACCCTCACCGACGACTCCGAGGGCGAGGTCACCGCCAACGCCGGCGCCGCCGGGCTCGCCCGTGACGCCCTCGACGCCGCCGTGGCCGGGCTGACCGGCGCCATCATGCAGGTGCCCTCCAGCGTCAGCGCCGTCAAGATCGACGGTCGGCGCGCCTACAAGCGGGTGCGGCAGGGCGAGGACGTCGAGCTCCCGGCCCGGCCGGTCACCGTCTCGGCGTTCACCGTCCACGAGGTGACCGAGCGCGCCGCGGCCGACGGCACCCCCGTCACCGACGTGGCAGCCACGGTCACCTGCTCCTCCGGCACCTACGTCCGGGCGCTCGCCCGCGACCTCGGCGCCGCGCTCGGCACCGGCGGGCACCTGACCGCGCTGCGCCGCACCCGCGTCGGCCCGTACGGACTGGACGCCGCCCGCACCCTGGACGAGTTGCGGCGGGAGCTGGCCGTGCGGCCCCTCGCGCAGGCCGCCGCCGCGGCGTTCCCCCGCTGGGACGTGGACGAGCGGCAGGCCGAGCTGCTCGGCAACGGCGCGCGCATCGCGACCCCGCCGCTGCCCGAGGGCCCCATCGCCGTCTTCGGGCCCCGCGGCCGCTTCATCGCACTCATCGAGTCCCGTGACGACCGGGCCAGGTGCCTCGCGGTCTTCGCCTGAGGGGACGCCGGGTACCGTTGCATCGCGGCGGGTCCACTTCGGGGCCCCACGCGATCAGCACCCGACCATACGAGACCACACGAGACCACACGAGAGCGGCAAGGAGCGAGAGACGGTGCAGCGCTGGCGTGGCATGGCGGAGATCCCCGGTGACTGGGGGCACAGCGTCGTCACCATCGGTTCGTACGACGGCGTGCACCGCGGGCACCAGCTCATCATCGGGCGGGCGGTGGCCCGCGCCAAGGAACTCGGCGTCCCGTCGGTGGTCGTCACCTTCGACCCGCACCCGGGGGAGGTGGTGCGGCCCGGCAGCCACCCGGCGTTGCTCGCCCCGCACCCGCGCCGCGCGGAGCTGCTGGCCGGGCTGGGCGTGGACGCGGTGCTGGTGCTGCCCTTCACCCAGGACTTCTCCCGGCTGTCCCCGGCCGAGTTCGTGGTGAAGGTGCTCGTGGAGAAGCTGCACGCCCGCTCGGTCGTGGAGGGCCCCAACTTCCGCTTCGGGCACCGCGCGGCGGGCACCGTCGCCACCCTGGCCGAGCTGGGGGAGACCTACGGCTTCGAGGTGCTCGTCGTCGACCTCGTCGAGCGCGGGGAGGCGGGCGGCGGCGAGCCGTTCTCCTCCTCGCTGGCCAGGCGGCTGGTCGCCGAGGGCGACGTGACGGGCGCGGCGGAGGTGCTGGGGCGGCCGCACCGCGTCGAGGGCACGGTGGTGCGCGGCGCGCAGCGCGGCCGGGAGCTCGGCATCCCCACGGCCAACCTCGACACCCCGCCGCACTCGGCGATCCCGGCGGACGGGGTGTACGCCGGCTGGCTGACGGCGGGCGGCGAGCGGATGCCGGCGGTCATCTCCATCGGCACCAACCCGCAGTTCCACGGCACGCGGCTCTCGGTCGAGGCCCACGTGCTCGACCGCACCGACCTGGAGCTGTACGACGAGTACGTCGCCGTGGACTTCCACGCCTTCCTGCGCGGGCAGGAGACCTTCGCCGCGCTGGAGGACTTCCTCGCGCAGCTCGCGGAGGACAAGCGCCAGGCTCGCGACGCCACCGCCAGAGCCTGACGCCGGGCCCGGCCGGCCCGGCCGGCAGCGCCGACCCGGTCAGCCCTGCTGCGGGGGCGACGGCGGCTGCTGCGGCCAGGCTCCCGGCTGCGGCGGGTAGGCGTACCCGCCGGGCTGCTGTTGCTGCTGCGGCGGCTGCCCCGGTTGTCCCGGGTGCATCGGCTGCTGGGGCTGGGCCTGCTGCTGCGGGTACCCGTAACCCTGCTGCGGAGGCGTCCCCTGCGGCTGCGGCTGCTGCGTCGGGTAGCCGCCGTACTGCTGGGGAGCCTGAGCCTGGGGCTGGGCCTGCGGCTGACCGGGCAGCGGCGGGGCCATGTGCGGCGGGATGCCGCTGCCGTCCTGGGTCCACAGTCCCTGCGCCTGCTGGGCGCGCGCGAAGTCCTCGGCGATCAGCGCGGCCAGGTCGAAGTAAGCCTGCCGGGTCTTGGGCCGCAGCAGGTTCAGGTCCAGCTCGGCACCCGCCGACAGGTGCTCGTCGAAGGGCGCGACCACCACGCCGCGGCAGCGGCTCTTGAAGTGCGCCACGATGTCATCGACCTTCACCAGCCTGCCGGTCTCGCGCACCCCCGAGATCACCGTGACGCTGCGCTGAACCAGATCGCCGTAGCCGTGGGCCGACAGCCAGTCCAGCGTGGTCGAGGCGCTGGACGCGCCGTCCACCGAGGGCGTCGAGACGATGATGAGCTGGTCGGCGAGGTCGAGCACGCCGCGCATCGCGCTGTACAGCAGCCCGGTCCCCGAGTCGGTGAGGATGATCGGGTACTGCTTGCCCAGCACGTCGATGACGCGGCGGTAGTCCTCGTCGTTGAACGTCGTCGAGACCGCCGGGTCCACGTCGTTGGCCAGGATCTCCAGGCCCGAGGGCGCCTGGGAGGTGAAGCGGCGGATGTCCATGTACGAGTGCAGGTACGGGATCGCGCTCACCAGGTCCCGGATGGTCGCCCCGGTCTCGCGCCGCACCCGGCGCCCGAGGGTGCCCGCGTCCGGGTTGGCGTCGATCGCGATGACCTTGTCCTGCCGCTCGCTGGCCAGCGTCGCCCCCAGCGCGGTGGTGGTCGTCGTCTTGCCGACGCCGCCCTTCAGGCTGATGACGGCGATCCGGTAGCAGCTGAGCACCGGCGTGCGGATCGCGGCCAGCTTGCGCTGCCGCTCCTCCTCCGCCGCCTTCCCGCCGAAGCGGAACCGCGAGGTGGGCTTGCTCGCCGGCTGCGAACGCGGCTTGCTGCGCCGCCTCTCCTGCAGCAGCCGGTCCGAGGACAGCTCCACGGAGGCGGTGTAGCCGAGCGACCCCGGCTGCATCTGTGCGGCGTACTGCTGCGGATCGGGCCAGCCGCCACCGGCCCGCGGGTCCGGCGGCGGGCCTTGCGGGCTCTGCGGGGCTGGCGCCTGAGGCTGTGGCTGCACCTGCGGCTGCGACTGTGGCTGCGCCGCGGAGGGCCCGGCCGCGAGTTGGGGCGGCTCGGGCACGGCGGGAAGCGCCGGCTGTTGCTGCTGCGGGAACGGCTGGGGCGCGGGCGGCGCGGGCTGCTGCGCCTGCGCGGCGTTCTGCGGCGGCTCGGCCTGCGGGTACGCCTGCTGCTGCGGCATCGCCGGGTGCGGGTACTGAGGCAGCGGCGCCTGCGGCTGCGGCTGCGCCGGGCCCGGCGGCTGGCTCTGCGGGGGCGTCTGGTCCTGCGGTTGCGACGCAACCCGCGGCTGCGCCTCCGCCGGCATCGCCGGCGGCGGCATCTGGTTCTGCGGCTGGGCCTGCGGCAGCGCCTGTGACTGTGCCTGTGACTGCGCCGGTGCCGGGCCCTGCGGCAGGGCCTGTGCCTCACCCTGCTGCGGCATCCGGTCCTGCGGCTGCCGAGGCTGCTGCTGGGGCATGGCGGCGATGACCATCGTGGACTGCGGCGGCTGCCATGCTCCCCCGGAGACGGGGGAGGAGGGCGGCGTGTCCTGCGGGGCGGGTCTGGCATCCTCCGGCTCCGGCTGGGGCGGAACGCCCGGCATCGGCGGCACCGCGTCCTGCGGCTCGTTCGCCGCCTCGGCCGCCTCCCGATCGTCCCCAGCCCGTTCGTCCGCGTCCTCGGTCTCTCCGGCGTCGCCTCCGCCGTCGACCGCCTCATCGGCCTCGGCTCGCTCGTCCGTGTCCTCGTCCGTCTCCTCGTCCGCCTCTGCCGCCTCGGCAGCGTCCGCCGTGTCGGGGTCCGGCCCCGCGGCGGCGGCGTTCGCGTCGCCGTCCTCGTCCCCGGCTTCGGCCTCCTCCTCCGGCTGCGCCAGGGGCATGGAGAACCGCACCGTCATGCCGTCTCCCAACGCACCGTCACCTGTCGCCTGCGGCGTGAGGATGGCCGTGGGGTTGGTGCTCGCCGGGGGCAGGCCGATGGGCGCGCCCCCGGCATCGGCGTTGGCGGCGGCGCTCTCACCTTCGCCTCCGTCGGCATCGGCATCGGCATCGGCGCGAGAGTCGGAAGCCGCCTCGTCCGCTGCCGCCTCCACCTCCGCATCCGCCTCGGCCTCCGCGTCCTGCGCTCCGGCCAGCGCCGACGGCGTCGGCACGAAGAAGCCCGGCGGGATCGGCGGCGGCGCGTCCGGCTGCGGCGGCATCTGGAAGTCCGGTGGCAGCGGCGGCAGGCCCCCGGGAAGCCCGGACCCGGACGGGGGCCGCGGCGACGGAGGAGCGTCCCAGGGCCCGCCCGGTGTGGGGGACTGCGGCGCAGCGTTGCCCTCGGGCCGACGTTCGGCGGCGATCGCGCGGCGCACGGCGGCGGAGGAGATCTGCATCGTCGTCCCGCCGGCCGCCTCCTGCGGCACGGCGTCGCTCGGCTGCGGCCCGGCATCGTGTGGCGCCGCGCCGTCCGGCGCGCCCCCCTCCGCCACGGGCGGCCCGGCCTGCGCCGGCTCGCCCCCCGAATACCAGGCGGGTTGGGAGTAGTCGATGGTGAACTGACCCGTGTTTTCCCGCTCCTCGTCCAGCGGTCCGTCCTCGGGGCGTTCGTCGCGGGAGACCTCTCCCGCGGTGCGAACCCCGTCCCGATCGCTGTTCACGACGCCTCCCGCGACTGGTGCTACTTCTTGACCCGCACGTCATGACCGGCAGTGCGGACTGACGGACCGGATCCCCCGAGCGGTTCCCGGGCAGGGCTCTGGTGCCCGCCTACGGCACTCCTGCCGCTCTTTCTCTCACCCTAGTCGCCACCCGCCGATCTCCCCCACCCCCTTCCCGCTCGCGGGGCGATCATCACACCTGAAACGCGGCAAAAGGGGCGACCTTCGGGTGTATTACTCCGCACCGCCCGGATCGAGCCGACGGGGCTCTCCGAGCAGCCCCGTCTCGCTGTCCGTGGGCACGAGCCGCACCAGCTGCCTGCTGCGCCGCGTGCACCACAGCGTCGCGTCCTCGCTCAGCACCGGCAGCGCCGCGGCCTGCTGCGGCGGCAGCCCCAGGATCGGGGTGATGCGCTCCGCCTCCTCGGGCGAGACCCGCTGCACCCCGGCCGCGGCCGAGCGCTCCAGCAACCGGGGCGCCACCGGGCTGAGATAGGGCAGCAGCGTGAGCACCGTCTGCCAGGGGGTCGAGGCGACCCGCCCGCGCGGCGGCCGGATCCCGCAGTCCCGCACCACCAGCACCGGGCTCGCCAGCGTCGGCCCCATCGGGGGCACCCTGCCGACCTCGTGCAGCGTCATCAGCTCCCCGCCGCTGTTCGCCGCCCGCACCAGCCGCGTCCACAGGTGGGGCCGACCGGTCTCGACCGCCACCCGCACGCCCGTGCCGACCGCGCGCAGCGCCAGCACCTGCGCGGTCCACACCCCGCCGATGAGCACGATCTCGTACGGCAGCGGGTGGTGCACGCCCAGCACGGCCGGACGTCGCTTGGTGTCCACCCCGACGATGATCCCGTCGTCACTCACCGGCAGCGCCAGCGCGTCCAGCAGGTCCACCGGCAGCGCGTGCCCGAGCTCCCGCCTCACCGCTCGCCGCCCAGCGGCAGCGTGGCCAGCACTCCGGGCAGCTGCTGACGATCCATCCGAGCCAGCCCGACCCGGGCGGACCGCGCCGCCCTCGCCACCGCCCGGCTCGCGACACGCAACTCCTCATCGCCCCGCCCGGTGACGCGTATGTGCCCGCTGAGCGCCACCGACCCCCGTCCCCGGCGGCGCAGGCTGACGGCGAAGGTCGTGGCGAACGCCGGGGTGGACGTCAGCACGGCCACCAGCCGCGCCAGCGTCGCCGGTCCGGCGCCCCCGCCGGCGTCACCGCCGGCACCCCCGCCCTCGAGCACCGGCCACCGCGTCACCCGGAAGGTGGTGTGCCAGCGATCGTCGCACCGCCACTCACGCGAGGTCTCCACCGTGCGCCGGGGGCGCGGCCCGTCTCCCTGCCCGATCAGCGTCGTGGCCGCCGGATCGGAGCTCACGCCCGCGGCGATCGCGGCCAGCACCTCGGCCTCCGACAGCACCGTCGCCGCGAACCCCTCCCCGCTCAGCCGGCTCACCAACTGGTCGGCCGCGCGCGTCAGACACCGCTGCGCACCCTCAAGGCCCCCGCCCCGTTCGGCCACGGCGGCCGGGCACAGCTCCGGGTCCAGCCGAAGCGCGACCCAGCTCAACCGCAGCGCGGGGGGTCCGTCCCACCCCGCGAGCCGCGCGTAGTTCACGCTGGCCGCGGCCTGGACCGGAAGAAGCGGCGTCGGAGCCGGCTGGGTGTACTGCACGCTCTTCACCGACTCCAGGCGTATGCCATCGGTCTCCAGGGCCTCGTACAGCAGCCGCAGCGGCATGGCCCGCTCCTTCGGCCCCAGCCGCAGCGGCGAACGCTCCGAGGGCGCCGCCTCCACCCGCAGCACGGCCGTCAGCGCGTGCCCGTCCGAGACCATCCCGACATCCCGGCGCGTCCGCCCCGACCCCGCGAAGGCGTAACTCCGCAGCCCCGGCTGGCATTCGGAGGCGAGCGAGAACAGCGGATCCGTCCCCGGCGGCAGCGACCCGGCCGCCCGCCGCCTGCGGCGCCGCAGCGCCAGCGCCGCCCCGGCCCACACCGGCAGCGGCTGCCCGCCCCGCCACGCCACGGCCACCAGCACCAGCCCGGCGGCCGGCACGAAGGCGGCCGCCAGCAGCGGCCCGCTGTCCGCCGCGTACCCCGCCAGCAGCAGCGCGGCGGCGACCTGCACGCACAGCAGCGACCACAGCGGTGCCTGGCCTCCCAGCCCCCACAACCGCCCCGGCCGCACACGCCGCGCCGGCGCCGTGGCCGTGGCCGTCGTCATCGACCCCCCGCTCATCGACCCCCACCTCCCCGTGTCCAGATCGTCACAGGCATAGTAGAGGCAGGCACTGACAGACCGTCCAACGGTCCGTCGGTCCACGGTTCCGGGGGCCGGAAGTCGGGGACGGGGGAGGAGCGCCAACCGTGGCATCGCGCAAAGACGAGCTGAACGCCTACACCTTCGCCAAGCGTCGCAGGCTGGCGGCGTTCATCCAGCCCTCACCCACCGGCAGCGAGGAGGGAGCCCCGCGCCCGCTGCGCGCCGTGCTCCCCGGCATCGTCATCGGCGCGCTGATCCTGGCCGGCTTCGGCGCCTGGGGCATGTTCCGCCCCGCCGTCCCCGAGGACTGGGACGAGCCCGGCCAGCACGTCATCATCGGCAGCGACTCCACCACGCGTTACGTGGTGCTGGAGACCGACGGCGCCGGCCCTCAGCTCCACCCCGTGCTGAACCTCTCCTCCGCCCGGCTGCTCCTCGACCCCGACAACTTCGACATCGTCAGCGTCGACGAGAGCGAGCTCGACAGCGGCTCCATCCCACGCGGCCCCACCCTCGGCATCCCCTACGCCCCCGACCGCCTTCCGGACGCCGACGACGCCGGCCAGGACAAGCGCTGGGCGGTCTGCCAGCAGCCCGCGGGCACCGGCGGCGACGTGCAGCAGGCCACGTTCATCCTCGACGAGGACGACGCCGGGCGCGTCGCGGGCCCCTCCCGCCTCGCCGGAGGCGAACTCCTCCACGTCCGCCCGACGATCCCCTCCGACGACGGCACCTACCAGGACTACCTCGTGGACGCCACCGGCACCAGGTACCCCATCGCCGAGACCGGCGACGACGGCGAGACCCTGCGCCGCGTCCTCCTGGCGGGCGAGCCCGAACCCCAGCCGGTCACCGAGGAGTGGCTGGCCACCCTCCGCGACGGCGAGCCCATCGCCTTCCCCGACATCCCCGGGCGCGTCGGCGAGCCCACGAACGTCCCCGGCCTGCCGGACCGGGCGGCCAGCGTCGGCACCGTCCTCGTCGCCCCCACCGGCGGCGGCCCCCAGCACTACCTCGTGCTCGAGGACAAGGTCGTGCCCGTCTCCGACTTCACGGCCCGGCTCCTCCTCAACAGCCCCGAGACCGAGCTGCTCGGCCAGAACGGCAACGCCCTCCCGATCGGCGCCCAGAGCTTCACCCCCGCCCCCGCCGCCGAGAGCATCGACGCCGACCTCGACTGGCCCCGGCCCGCCCCCGCACCGGTCGCCGACGAGAGCCGCACCACGCTGTGCTCCGTCCTCCTCTCCGTCGACCCCGACGACGGCAGCACCGAGGTCGCCACGTGGGCGGGCGGCGCGTACCCGGCGACGATCGCCGCCGACACCTCCACCGCCTACGTCACCCCCGGCTCGGGCCTGCTCTACCGCCAGGTCCAGGGCGAACAGGCCACCTCCGGCGGCGTCTACCTCGTCACCGACACCGGCCTGCGGTACGGCGTACAGGCCACCGCCACCGGTGAAGACGCCGACCAGGCCCAGATCCGCCTCGGCTACGGCGACGTCACCCCCGTCCCCGTCCCCGCCGAGTGGTCCGAGCTTCTGCCCACCGGCCCCTACCTCGACCCCACCGACGCCCGCCAGCCGCAGGGATCGTGAACGTGCTCCACGGACGCCTCCGCTCCCTGCTCCTGGCCGCGGCAACCTTGCTCGCCACCGCCCCCGCCGTCCTCGCCCCTCCCGCCCAGGCGCAGACCAGCGGCGGCCAGTGCACCTTCCCAGGCGCCGACCCCATCGAGGAACGCCCCTGGGCCCTCCAGCGCGTCCTGCTCGACCAGCTCTGGCAGGACACCCGCGGCGAGGGCGTCAGCGTCGCCGTCATCGACTCGGGCGTCGACACCGCGCACCCCCAGCTCGCGGGCGCCGTCGACGCCTCCCGCGGCGCCGACTTCACCCCCGCCGACCCCCGCCGCGACGACACCCCGCCCACCGCCAGCCGCGGCAACGGCACCACCGACACCGTCGGCCACGGCACCAAGGTCGCCGGCATCATCGCCGCCCGCCCGCGCGAGGGCACCGGCTTCGCCGGCCTCGCGCCCCGGGCCACCATCATCCCCATCCGCCAGCAGGACGAGTACGGCAGCGGCACCGTCGTCTCCCTGGCCCGCGCCGTCGACCACGCCGTCACCCAGGGCGCCGACATCATCAACATCTCCCAGGACACCGAGCAGGCACTCACCGAGGACTCCTCCCTCGCCCGCGCCATCGACGCCGCCGTCGCCCAGGGCATCGTCGTCATCGCCTCCGTCGGCAACGAGGGCGCCGACGGCCGCCTGCGCTCCACCTACCCGGCCGCCTACGACGGCGTGCTCGCCGTCGCCGCCTCCGACCGCAACAACGAGCGGGCCCCGTTCTCCCAGTCCGGCGACTTCGTGGACATCGCCGCCCCGGGCGTCGACATGGTCTCCACCGTGCCCGGCGGCGGCCACTGCGTGGACAACGGCACGAGCTTCGCCGCTCCCTACGTCGCGGGCGTCGCCGCCCTTCTCCGTGCCAAGCACCCCGGCTGGACCGCCGAGCAAATCGTCACCCAGCTCCAGCAGACCGCCGAGCGCGCCATCCCCGGCCACGACCCGTACCTCGGCTGGGGCGTCGTCGACCCCGTACGCGCCCTGACCGACGACACGCCCGCCCCGGGCCCCAC
>NZ_JBQQCA010000059.1:0-45184 GCF_052246635.1 Streptomyces sp. 6N223
GTGGGGGAGAGCGACGGCTGAACGATATTGACATGCCCGGATCAGGTGACGCGGCGGTGACGGATCGGCCAAGGGCGAACGCCGATGCCGAACGCCGAGTTCGAACGCCGAGTTCGAACGCCGCACGGGCGCCCGCGCCGCAGCGCAAATCCGCGGGGATGCTTGGATGCTGACATGGCACCATGAGCCCGACCCTGGCAGGCATTCTCGCCCGGCCGAGACGGCCACCGCGCGATCGTCGCCGACATCCCCCTGCTGCCGGACGCGGCGGTCGGACCGGGCTGCCGGGGGCGTTCAACGCCGGCGGGCTGCTGTTCTCCGCCGGCACCACCGACGAGCCCCGCCGGATGCTCGCCGCCAACCTCGCGCCGCTCGAGCTCCTCGCGCTGGTGTGGCTCGTCGCCGAGAAACACCGGGGCGACAGCGGGAAACGGCCCACCGCCGGCTTCCGCCGCCCTGGAGCGGACCGTCAGGGGACCGGCAGCGAACCGCAAGCCCGCCGGGGCACCGTGGCGCCATGAACGCACCATTGACCCCCGTCACCGTGATCGGCCTCGGCAACCTGGGCCGCGCGCTCGCCCTCGCGCTCGTCGAGCGCGGTCACCCCACGACCGTGTGGAACCGCTCGCCCGCCAAGGCCGACCCGCTCGTCGCCAAGGGCGCGCGCCGCGTCGGCACGGTCGCCGAGGCCGTCGCCGCCAGCCCTCTCGTCATCGTCTGCGTCCTCGACTACGACGCCGCCCGCGCCGCCCTCACCCCCAGCGCCGGTGCGCTCGCGGGCCGCGCCCTGGTCAACATCACCTCCGGAACGCCCGAGCCCGTCCGCGCCATGGCCGACTGGGCCGCCGAGCAGGGCGCGGACTACCTCGACGGCGCGGTCTACGCCGTCCCGCAGACCATCGGCACGCCCGAGGCGTTCGTCCTCTACAGCGGCTCGCGCGCCGCCTTCGACGCCCACCACCCGACCCTCGACGCGGTCCTCGGCGCCGGCACCTTCACCGGCGAGGACCCGGCCCTGGCCTCCGTCCACGACATGGCCGTGCTCGGCGGCATGTACGGCATGTTCGCCGGCTTCTTCCACGGCATCACCCTGGCGGGAACCGAAGGCATACCCGCCGCCGACATCACGCGCCCGATGGTGAGGTGGCTGGTCCAGGCGGCCCAGGCGCTGCCCGAGTTCGCCGGGGACATCGACTCGGGCGACTACGCCACGGACACCTCCACCATCGACATCAACCGCTGGGGCCTGGACGCGATCCTGACGGCGGGCCGCGCACGCGGCGTTGACGACCGCCTGCTCGCCCCGCTGCTCGGCCTCTTCGAACGCCAGGCCGCCGAGGGCCACGGCTCCGCCAGCCTGGCCCGGGCCTATGAGTCGTTCGCCCCTGGGGCCCGCCGCGCGGGTTAGAAGCCGAAGGTGAGCCGCTGGGCCCGGCCCGGCCCGGCCCGGCCCGTTGCCCGCCGGAGGGCTCACAGCAGGACGACGCAGCCGCGCGCCTCAAGCTCGGCGAGCAGCCGCTCGGCGGGCTCGCAGGCGCCGTTCCAGCGCAGGTCCAGCTTCTCCAGGGAGGGCAGGCGGGCGACCCAGCCGGGGAGGTGGGTGATGTGGTTGGCGCGCACGTCGAGGTGGCGGAGGCGGGGGAGGGCGGACAGCGGCTCGGGGAGGGCGGTGAGGGCGTTGTCGCGCAGGTCGAGGTGGCGCAGCTCGCGCAGGTCGGCCGTGGACGGCGGCAGGGTCTCGATCGCGTTGCCGCGGAGCCAGAGTTCGCGGAGGTGGGGGAGGCGGCCGAGGTCGGCGGGCAGGGCGGTGAGGCGGTTGTGCTGGGCCCGGAGCTCGATCAGGCTGGTCATGTGGGGGAGGGTGCCCGGGAGCGCGGTGAGGGCGTTCTCGCCGACGTTCAGGTAGCGCAGGCGGGTCAGGTTTCCCAGGGTGTCCGGGAGGCGGGTCAGGGCGTTGTCGTGCAGGTAGAGGCAGCCGCTCAGCCCGGTGAGGGCGCCCAGTTCCTCGGGGAGCGAGGCGAGTCGGTTGTGCCCGAGGTCGAGCGTGGTCAGGCGGCGCAGGCGGCCGATCTCGGGTGGGAGGGTGGTGAGGTCGTTGTCGGCGAGGACCAGCACCTGGACATCGGTGCGCCGCCAGACCGACGCGGGGACGGCGCCGAGGCGGTGGCGCCACAGGTTCAGCGTCAGCCGCCCGCTCTGCCTGTTCGGCTCGCTCAGCCTGTTCAGGTCGCGGGGCATGGCCCGCCCAGGTAGTCGGCGAGCGTGCTGCGGCGGCGCTGGAGGCTGCCGATCTGCTCGTCGATGGCGGCCAGCTCGTGGCCCAGGATGGCGCGCAGGTCGACGCACATGTCGATCTCGGGCCGCTCGCCCCGGGCGCAGGGCAGGACCTCGCGGATCACGTCGGTCGTCAGCCCGGCGTTCAGCAGGGCGCGGATCTGCCGCACGGTGACGACGGCGTCCTCGTCGTAGTCGCGGTAGCCGTTGGGGCCCCGCCGGGCTTCGAGCAGCCGCTGCTCCTCGTAGTAGCGCAGCAGCCGCGCGCTGACGCCCGTATGCCGGGACAGCTCGCCGATCAGCATCGCTCGCTCACTTGACCTTTCCACCGGTGTGAGGCCATAGCGTCGCGATCGGCAGCGGATATTCCATGGTCCGAGTTTTCTGTTTTCGGATTTTTACGAGCTTTTCCAGTTTTCCGAGAGTGCCGAGATTTCCGGGAGCCCACGCATGTCCACGTCCTTCGTCGTCCACCGCAATGAGCAGCCCGCGACCGCTGAGGAGCTGGCGCCGCTCGCCTTCGCCGGCTACGCCCACTTCACCGCGATGCAGGTGCGCGGCGGCCGGGTCCGGGGCCTGGATCTGCACCTGGAGCGGCTGCGGAACGCCTCGGTGGAGCTCTTCGGCCGGGACCTGCCCGACGACCGGGTACGGGCCTGCCGGGCCGCTGGCGCTCGCGGCCGTGGCGTACGAGCGGGTGCTGCCGGCCGTCAAGCACGTCGGCGAGGTGGCCAAGACCTACTTCCTGCGGCGGGCCGCCGCCGACGGCTTCGACGACGCCGCCTTCGTCGACCGCCGCGGCCGGCTCAGCGAGGGCACGATCTGGAACCTGGCGTTCTGGGACGGCACGGCGGTGGTCTGGCCCGTCGCCGAGATGCTGGGTGGGACGACGATGGGCGTCGTACGCCGCCAGCTCGACCGCCTCGGCGTGCCGCAGCGCGCCCGGGAGATCACGCTCGACGACGTGCCGGGGCTGGCCGGGGCCGTGGTCATGAACTCGTGGACGCCGGGAGTGCCGGTGAACCGGATCGGGCCGGTGCCCCTGCCCGAGGCGCCCGCGTTCCTGGAACTGCTGCATCGGGCGTACCGGGCGGAGCCGCTCGCCGCCCCGTGAGCGCGAACGCGAAAGCGCCCCGGACACCGGGGGGTGCGTCCGGGGCGGGCCTCCCGCAATAGGGGGACGGGAAGAGGCCGGGACCAAGAGTGTCGGGGGAAAGGGGGCACGTCAACGGCGGTGAGCGGGGCGGACGAGCGGCGTTGAGGCGCGGGGTGGGAGTGGTGTATAGGGCGGTTTGGGGCCTACGGGGACGGGGGGTTGAGTGGGTGGGGTCGTCACGGATGCGGTGGTGTGGACAGGATTGTTCCGGGTCGCCGGACAAGGCCGTGCGGGGTTGCCGGACAGGGGTGCCGGGCGGGAGTGGCGGACGGGGGGTGGCGGACGGGGTGCCGGGCAGAGGTGACCGGGCGGAGACGACCGGACAGAGGCGCTTGGACAGGCGACCGGCCGCCGACGGGGGTGGTGTCGGCGGCCGGTCGCGTCTGGTGGACGACGGAGGTCAGCCCGAGCCCGGGATGCGGTACCGGGCAACCTCCGTCAGGCCGGGGCGTATCGGCGCGGACCCCAGGTCGGCGACGACGATGAGCTCGCCGCGCGCCACCCGTATCCACACCTCACCGCCGGCCAGGCCGGGCGGCACCGGGTACCGCACCGACTCGAACTCCACGGTGTGATCGCGCCGCACGCCCGTTGCCGGCCCCAGCGCGCGGGTGTGCGGCGAGGGCGGCAAGGGGTGCAGGCGGGCGCGTTCGACTGGCAGGCGCTGGTGCGCCCCGCGCTGGTTGGTGCGGCGGGTCGCCTCGCGGCAGGCGTTCTGCAATTCGGTGAACGACCAGTACCGCGGGCGCAGCCGTACCCCCGTGGGCAGGGCGGGCAGCATGTCCTCCGCGTCGACCGGAACGCTCGCGGGCGTTCCGTCGTCGGGCGCGTCGTCGGGCACGCAGGTCAGCAGCTGAACGCCGTAGTGGCGGGCCGCCTCGATGAGGAGGGGGTGCCGGATTCCGGCGCCCGCGCTGGGCCTGCTGAGCACGTACGTCGGCGCGCCGCCCAGGGACCGGAACGAGGCGTCCAGGCAGCAGATCAGCGTGGCGAGCGAGCGGTCGCGGCACGGGATCACGATGCGGAACCGCGACCACGCGAGCCATGCGCTGAAGAGGAAAGTGCTGCGGGGATAGCCGTCCGGCCCCGGCACGACGGGACCTGGGCTCCAGCCGAACTGAAGCCATAAACCCGGCTCGGCGGTCCAGGGGCGACGCGCGCGGCGGGCCCCCTGACGCCAGCGGTCCTTGGCCTCGGCCACCATGCGGCGCGTGGTCCGCTCGCTGCCGGTGAAGCCGAGGCGCACCAGGCGCTGGTGGGCATTGGTCGCGCTGATCAGACCCTGCGACCGGTCCACCCACTCCTCGATCTTCGCCGCATACGGGTCGGCCAGGCGCGGCCGGCGTACGGTGCCGGTCATGGGCTGGCCCGTGTTCCGCGCGGTGACATACCGGTGAACGGTCTTCGGGTCGCAGCCCGCGATCTTCGCGGCCGCGTAGACGGATTCCGTGGCGTCGTAGGCCACGAGAATGTCGATGATCTCCTTGTCAGACTTTTTCACGGTCTCTCCCCTGAGGCGAGAGCGTGCAACGCCAGGCCCGGCGTGCATGCGCTCTCTGACTGGACTGACGGGGCGTTGGTACGCCCAGGTCAGCCGGGGAGTTCCGAGGGGGAGTGGGGCCGGTCGGGCAGCGGCGAGTCGGTGTCGTCGGGTCGGTGCTCGTCGCCCAAGAGGGTGGGGAGGGCGAACGCCGGGAGGCTCGCGTAGGTGTCGAGGGCCCGCTGGGTGTGCTCGCTGCCGAACTGGGAGGAGGAAGATCCGGGGGCGCCGCCGCCGGGTGCGGGTACCGGGGGAACGGCCGGGACGCGGGGGCCGGCCGGGGTGCCGCCGGGGCCGTTCGGGTGGGACGGGCTCGAGGGCGCGAGGTCGGGGGGTGCGTCGGCGAGCTGGCGCGTGTCGGGCTGCGCGGACGCGCGGTCGTTCCGGGGGGACGGCGCCTGCTGGTTGGCGTCGGGGCCCGTGCCGTACGCCTGCGGGCCGTGGACGGGGCGGTCGGCGCCGGCCGAGTTGCCCTGCGGCTTGGAGGCGTTGGAGGCGTGGGACGCGTCGGGGGTGGCGGGGGTGCTGGGCGGGGTGGCGGCGCTGGAGCCGGTCGACGCCTCGTCGGGCAGCGCGGGCGGCTCGCCGCCCGCCGCGTCGCCAGCCCCGGCGTCCACGGCGTTCGAGCCCTCGTCCGAGGACGGGTCCTGCGCCTCCGAGGGCCTCTCCGCGACCGGGGCCGCGGGCTCTGCCGCCTCGTCCCCGGCCTGATCGGGCGCCTGCCCCGCGTCGTCGGCGACGTCGTCGGCGGCCTGCTCCGGCTTGTCGTTGGCGATGTGGTCCGTGTCGGTGTCGTCGCCGGTGTTCGTGTCGTTGTGCGCGGGCGGTGGCAAGACAAGGCCGGCATTGTCTGGCTTGCCGGGGGTGGCGCCTTCGTCGTCGACGCCAGGCGCTGTGCCGGTGCCGGTGCCGGTGCCGGTGCCGGGGTTCGTGTCGTTCTCGGCGTGGGGCGGTGGTGTGGCGGCGCCAGGGCTGTCTGGCTTACCGGGAGTGGCGCTTTCCCCATCGACGCCGGCGTCTGCCTCGTTGCCGGTGCCCGGGTTCGTGTCGTTGTGCGCGGGCGGCGGCGTGGCGGCGCCGGGCTCGTCTGGCCTGCCGGGCGCGGGGGCGGGCGCGTGCTCGTGGGGGGCGGCGCCTTCCCCACCCGCGTCCTGCTCCTGCGGCGGCGCGGCGGCGCCAGCGTTGGTGCCTGCCTCCGGGGCGGGGCCTCCGGGCTGTGTGTGGTCGGGCTTCGCCGGCCTGCCCGGCACGGAGGCGTGCTCGCCCGGGCCGACGCCTTCGCCGCCCGTGCCGGCACCGGTTCCAACGCCGGGGTCCGGGGCAGCTCCTTCAGCGGAACCGGCGCCGCCAGCGTTACCACCTGGAGTCGGGGCAGGGCCTGACGGGCTGTCGGCTGGGGCGTCTCCACCAGCAGCGTCAGCGTCAGCGCCTGCACCTGCGGCGTCCGTCCCGGTGCTGCCGTCGGGGCCGGCCCCCGGGGGCGCGCCTCCGTTCGCAGCTGAGCCTGCGGAGCTTCCTGCCGCGCTGCCCGGGTCCGTGCCGTTGAACGCACCCGTGTTCGCGTCCGTGTTCGCGTCGGCTCCGGCCGAGTCGCTTTCCGCGTCAGCGGCTGCCGGTTCCGCTTCCGGTTCCGCATCCGCGTCTGGCTGCTGAGCAGTGTCGGCGCTGGGGTCCGTGCTGGTGGCAGCGTCAGCGTCCGCGCCAGCGGCGTCCGTCTCGGTTCCCGCGTCAACGCCGGAGTCGAGGGCTGCCGCGTCGGTTTCCGTGTCTGCGCTCGTGTCGCTTCCGCTCGCGGCGGCGTCGTCCGCGTCGCCCGCGTCCGTGCTCGTCGTGCTACCTGAGTCCGCGTCGGTCTCGGCGTCGGTCTCCGTGTCCGCGGCATCGGTGGCATCGGCGGCATCCGCCGCGTCGGCGTCCGTGCTGGTGTCAGCCGCGTCAGCGTCAGCATCAGCTTCCGCGTCGGCGTCCGTGGTCGCGGCGCTTGCGTCCGCGCCCGCGTCAGCGGCCTCCGCACCGGCGCCCGCCTCCGCGGCCTCCGCGCGGGTAGCGAGGATCGTCGCCAGGATCAGGATTCCGGCCGTGAAGAGCAGCACAAGCAGCAGGCGTTGCATCACAGATGCAGTACGGCGGAGAACGCTTGCCGTCACGGTCCGGGTCCCCTCCCTCCGGCTACCGCAATGGGCGGTTTATCGCAGGAATCAAACAGGAGCATTCGTGTTCTGGCAAGCCCTCTCTCACATTCGACGGTTTCGACGACGAGGAGCACGTGGGATCACGCTGGAAGCGGTAGGGGACTGGTGAGAGTCCTGTGGAGCAGCCTGCCGCGTGGAGATGTGAACGCAGCTCGTCGAGAAAGTCGACGGATCGACCTGTTCCCTGAACGACAAGCAGGTAGATGCGAACCTCGTGCCGGGAGACGCGCACCAGTTCGTCGAGAGTGGCGCGGTGCCAGGCGGCGTCGAGGCGATCCGACCACGTAAAGAGCGCGTGCGAACACAGCACGAGATCGAAACTGCCGTCGGCGAAGGGCAGGTGCGGCAGAGTCGCGGCGATGTAGCGGCCCGGGTGCGCGGTGAAGTCGCTCAGGCAGGAAGCGGCGCGCCGACGTCCGCCGCATCGTTGTGCGGCGTTCGGGCGTTCCGTATCAATCCCACTCGAAACGGTCGGCGTGTGCCTCGAAGATGCGGTCGCCGTCGTGCAGCGCGGCGTCGACGCGGGCGGCGAGATCGCGCCGCCCGCGCAGCAGTCCAGCACCGAGGCGTTGGCCAGCTCCCCTGCCGACAGGCCGAACATGGCGCGGTACTCCGCGCCCGACATGTACGTGATCAACACAACACCAGTGCCGCAGAGGCAGAGAAGGCGGACGGAAACGGATCCGGGATCGCGTACAACCCATCCCGGGGGAGCCGAGTCGTACGAAGTGCATCGGATAACCGGGGCCCGGGTGACAGCCCAGAGGACCATGAGGGGGGTTTGCCTCTGCCGGGCCGGCGGCTCCGTCTGTCTTTCGCGCTCCTTGCCGCATTCCGTCAGCGTCCTGAAGCCCTGAAGTCGTCCTGAAGTCCTGAAGTCAACTCTGCCCGGGGGGAAGCATGTTCATGCACGTCCAGGCCGGTCTATGGTGACCCTGGCCACCGGCGAGATCCGCGTCCCGCCGCGCGACGTCCGACGCCGGGAAAACGGGGAGGAGAACGCCGGACACGCGCTGCGTCTCGACATTCAGGGACTGCGCGCCCTCGCCGTCTCGCTCGTCGTTCTCTCGCACGCCGGCGTGGACCGGCTGAGCGGCGGATATGTCGGCGTCGACGTTTTCTTCGTCATTTCCGGCTTTCTCATCACCTCACTCCTCCACCGCGAACTCGCCGCCACCGGACGCATTTCTCTCCGCGGCTTCTACGCCCGCCGGGCGCTGCGGCTGCTGCCGCTGGCGACGCTCGTCTCCGTGACGACGCTGGCCGGCGCCTGGCTGTTCCTGTCCAAGGTGCGGTTCGAGGAGTACGCCGGCGACGCGCTCGGCAGCGTGCTGTACGCCATGAACCTCCGCCTGGCGGGCAACGAGACCGACTATCTCGACGCCGGCGCCCCGCCCTCTCCCTTACAGCACTTCTGGTCGCTCGCGGTCGAGGAGCAGTTCTACCTGCTGTGGCCACTGCTGTTACTGCTGAGCTGGCGACTGGCCAGGGGCACGGGCAGGGACAGGATCACGGGCAGGGACATCGCGCGGCGGCGGCGCCTCGCGCTGCCCCTCGCGCTGCCCCTCGCCGCGCTCTGCGCGGTCTCCCTCTCGCTGAGTGTGTGGCTGGGCTCCGGCCCCTGGGCGTACTTCGGCTCGCACACCCGCTTCTGGGAGCTCGGCACCGGCGCGCTGGTGGCGCTCTCCGCCCCCCGCCTGGCCCGCCTGCCCGCCGCCCTCGCCGCGCCCATGACCTGGCTCGGGCTCGGCTGCATCGGCCTGGCTGCGGTCCGGTTCGACGAGGCAACACCCTTCCCCGGCCATCACGCGCTGCTGCCGGTCCTCGGCACGGCCCTGGTGCTGGCCGGCGGCTGCGCCCCCGCGCCCGGCGACGCGCGCCTGGTGCTGGCCCGGCGCCCTGCCGTGTGGGTGGGCGGGCTGTCGTACGGCTGGTACCTGTGGCACTGGCCGGCGCTGATCATCGGCCCTGCCGCGCTGGACCGGCCCGGCGGCGTGCGGACGCGGCTCGCGCTCAGCGCGGCGGCGCTGGTGCTGGCCTGGCTCACGTTCCGCCTGGTCGAGAATCCGGTGCGGTTCCATGCGGCGTTCCGCCGTCGGCCCCGGCGCGCGCTGGCGCTCGGGCTCGGACTGACGGCGGGCGCGACGGCGTTAACCCTGGTCGCCGCCGCCTTCCCGCCGCAGATCCCGTCGGGCGCGCCGGGGACCGAGTTGGGGCCTGCCCTGGCCGGGGCGCCGGATCCGGAGGCGGAGCTGGTGGCGCTGGTGGAGTCGGCGGCGGACGTCGATCGGCTGCCGGGGAACCTCTCGCCGCCGCTCCTGGATATCAAGGAGGGCCGGTCGGCGGTCTACGAGGACGGCTGCCACGTCGGCTTCACCAGCACCGAGACGCCGATGTGCGAGTACGGCGATCCGGACTCCGACACGGTGGTCGTGCTCTTCGGCGACTCGCACGCCGCCCAGTGGTTCCCGGCGCTGGAGCCGCTGGCGGTGGAGCGGGGCTGGCGGCTGGTCTCGCTGACGAAGGCGTCCTGCAAGATCGCCGAGGTGACGGTCGCCAAGAGCGGCGGGCCGTACGACTCCTGCGACGAGTGGCGCGGCAAGGCCCTGGAGATGATCGCGGAGCTGGACCCCTCGCTGGTGCTCGCCTCCTCCTCGGAGGCGGGACAGGGCTGGCGCGACAACAGCCGGGGGGCGTGGACCGAGGGGTTCGCGGAGACCTTCGGGCGGCTGACGGACACGGGCGCGGAGGTGGCGGCCCTCCTCGACACGCCGTGGCCCCGGCGTGACGCCGTCGAGTGCGCCGCCGCGCACCCGCTGCGGCTCGATGCGTGTGCCAGCGGCCTGCCGGAGGCGTATCGCGACCCGGTGCGGCGGGCGGCGACGGAGCGGGCGGCGGAGGCGAGCGGCGTCGCCGTCGTCGATCCCCTGCCATGGCTGTGTTCGGGCACCGGGGCGTGCCCGGTGGTCGTCGGGGACACGCTCGTCTACCGCGACGCCAACCACATGAGCGAGGCGTACGCCGAGGTCATCGCGCCCGTGCTGGACCAGCGGCTGGCCGCGCTCTTCGGAGGCTCGGAAGTCTTTCGGCGGTAGTACCGGAAGGGTGCCGGAATATTGGTGGTGCCGACGATCGGTGACGCCTCGCGCCGCCAAGCGGCCACCGCGTCTGTCCAGTTCGCTTGAGGTGGCACGATGCGCCGAAGGCCGAAAACGATCCGATAATTTCCGGAAGACGGCGTTGACGGGGGGTGGGGACGGCGCAATACTCCCAGCGATCGTCACGGGCGAAACAGCCACGGGCGAAACAGACGGCGCGGCGGCCCCCGGGCGGGTTGGGCCGCCGCGCCTTACGCCTCCTCCGGCGCCGCGTGAGGGCGTTGTCGCCCCAGCCGTCAGCTTGGAACGTTGAACGTGGTCAGTGGCGCAACTACGGTTCGCCCGTTCCTCACCCAGCGGGCCACCACAGGGTCTCGGCGCGGGCACGGTCGACGGTGACGGGCTCGTCGCCCTTGTGCCTGACCTCCACGCGCACCCGGCCCCGACGCGCGCCCGGCACGAAGCCGGTCCAGGTGTGGACGACGTGAAGGTCGCCGCCGACATGGACCGGGGACTGGCTCGGCATCCCCACCGTGCGTTCGAACTCGCCGCTGCCGTCGCCCTTCTCCCGGTAGTTCGCCAGCCGCACGCTGAACTCCCCGCCCCGTGACAGGCCCTTCACCCGCACCCCGACCGACGCCGTGTAGTAGCACGGCCCGTAGATGATGCCGGTCTCGTCGTCCTTACCGACCCAGTCGCCGTCCTCGTAGCGGCGGTTGAAGCGGAGCGTGGTCCACGCTCCCGGACGCACGGTCCGCGTCAGCTCGTGGGCGTCGAAGAGCGAGCGTCTGGGAGGCTCCTCGTCCTCGCCGCCCTCGCCGCCGCCGCCCGAGCCGCTCTCCCCGGCCGCCCACGCGCGCATGTCCTCGCGGCTGTCGAACCGGGCGACGTTGGTGTCGATCGGGTCGGAGGTGTACTGGTGGATCAGCCAGCGGTGCTCGATGTCGGGGTTGCCCGGGTCGCCGTTGTACTGCGCTATCCACAGGCCGTCGCCCGCGAACGACGAGGTGTCGCGGTTGAGCCAGAAGTCGACGTTGCAGTACAGGAGCACCTTGCGGCCGCCCGCGCGGTCCTGGAGGCGGCGGATGGCGTCGTCCTTCTCGTCGCTGGAGACGCCGCTGTCCTCCCAGTCCACCGCCAGGAACTCGTCCTTCCGGGCCGCGATGTGGTCCAGGAAGTAGTCCATCTGCGCGGAGATGCCGCTGCTGGGGCTGATGAAGTGGTAGTGGCCGACGACCCGGTTGTTGGACCGGGCGCGGTCGACCTGAGCGGAGTGCCGGGGGTTGACGTAGCTGGTGCCCTCGGTCGCCTTGACTATCACGAAGTCGTGGCCGTCGAGCGGGTAGTCGGTTGACTGGTACCCGGATACGTCGATGCCTTTGATCGTCATTCGGGCCTCCCTGCCCCTCGCTGGGCGTTCGCTTCGTCTACCTGGCCCCTTCCCGGAATCCGGGGCGTTTCACCATGGATCGCCCTGGAACTGCCGTGAGGCTGTGGGCAATTCTCTCCTCGCCGAGGGCGCGGGCTGGCGGGAGGCGCTGGACTTGCCGGGTCGTTGACCCGCGCACGACTGGGCGTTCGCCTACTGGCGTTCGCCTAAGGGGCGTTCGCCTCGCGACGCCCGTGGTGTGCCCACCCGTGGCCTGGGGGAGGACGCCTCGACGGCCTCAGCCCTCGACCCACAGGCAGAACGGGTGCCCCGCCGGGTCGAGGCAGACCCGCACGTCGTCCTGCGGCTGGCTCGCGGCGAGCGTGGCCCCGCACGCGGTGGCGTGGGCGACGGCCACGTCCAGGTCCTCGACCCGTATCTCCAGGTGCATCATCATCTGCTGTTCGCCCGGACTCGCGGGCCACGCCGGCCGGGCGTAGTCCGACTCGCTCTGGCAGGCCAGCGCCATCCCGCCCCGCGGATCCCGCAGCAGCACCCAGCCCGGCTCCTCGACGGCGATCTCGTACCCGAGCAGCCGGTGGTAGAAGCGGGCGAGGGCGGGAGGGTCGGGCGCGCTGATGTTGACGGTGGTGATGGTGAGCATGGGGCGTGTGTCGTTGCTCATGCCGTTCATCGTGCCGCACGCCACTGACAACGCCGCTCAGTCCACGTCGGCCTCGCGCGTCTCCTCCTCCAGCCACGCCAGATAGTCCGCGCTGCCCCGGACCACCCCCGTCGCGATGATCTCCGGCGTGGCGTAGCCGTGCTCGCTCCTGATGTGTGCCTCCAGCGCCTCGTACCGGGCGGCCGTCGTCTTGTACAGCACCCGCCACTCCGGCTCGCTCTCGATGGCGCCCTGCCACCGGTACACGCTCCGGATCGGCCCGTCGATCTGCGCGCACGCGGCCAGCCGAGCCTGTACCGCGCCGCGGGCGAGACGTTCGGCAACCTCCTCGCTGTCAGTGGTGGTCATGACGGTCAGGAAGGGAGACGAGAAATCGGCGGCCATGGGAACCACGGTATCCGCGAGGCGGGGAGGTGACTAGGAGTAGCGAGTGCGCGCCGCTCCATAACAACTGACGCTCGATCAGGTATCAGTCCGGCGCGAAGCGGACTACATTTCCTCTGAAGTTATGCCCGGTTTGCAGGGCTTGTGGGCTGAAAGTCCTGGCCAAGACAGGGTTTTATTTCGCGTAGGCCCTTGGAATCTGGCGAGCCCGTCTATTAACGTTCGATAACGCAGCGCGGTCGTCACTGTCGTCGCAAGGACGGCACCGTGCTCCGTCGCCGAATCTGGCGCGTGCGTCACAACTGCACCAAAGGAACCGGGGAACCATCATCCGGGGTGAATCGGGCAGCTGGCAGCCACCGCCGCCTGCCGCTCGTAGGAGACCTTCCTGCTCCGAACCCGTCAGCTAACCCGGTAGGCGAAGGAAGGAAAGGAGAGCGCCTCCGTGGCGTCGAACCGGTATGCCGCCCCCGCGGACACGGATCCCCATCCGTACGCCTATGCGGGCTCCAGCGAAGACCCCCATGGCACACACGTCACGTACGGCGGGCACGGAACGGCCACCGCCTACGCCGACCCCCACACCGCCACGGTGGCCACGCCCGGCATACCCGAACCCCACGACCCCTACGGCCCGCACGGCTCGTTCGCCCCGCACGAGGCGTACGGCCCGCACGAGGCGTACGGCTCCACCGGCCCGGGCTCGGACGACCCCTACGGCCCCGGCCCCGACGCCGGCCCTCCTCCCGGCGACGGCTTCGACGGCTTCGACGGGCTCGGCCGCCTCGACGGTCTCGACGGTCTCCACCCGCACGACCAGCTCACCGACCTCGCGGCGTTCGACGCCCCGGCGAGCCTCGCCCCCACCGCCACCGGCGAGTGGAACCCGGGCGGCGACGACGACCTCCCCCCCATACGCGGCCGCCACCGCGTCACCCGCAGCCGCGGCGGCACCATCGCCCGCAGCCGCGCCGTCCTCGGCGTCGGCGTCATAGCGGCGGTCGGCGCCGGCGGCATGGCCACGGCCAACGAGGACGGCGCCGCCGTCCCCGGCCTCGACGGCGCCGCCGACCGGGTCAGGGCCATCCAGGACAGCATCCCGCTGATCAACGGCATCGTCCCCGGCCAGGGCTCCGGCTCCGGCTCCGACTCCACGCCCGACACCCACGCCGAGATGGTGGCGCAGGCGCCCTTCACCACCGCCGGCATCACCGAGGCCGACGTCGAGGCGGGCCAGACCGACGCGGGCGAGGCGTTGCGAGCCCGCATCCTCCAGCAGGCCGACCAGCAGGAGACCAACGCCGACGCCGAGGCCCGCGAGGCCGCCATTGCCGAGGCCGAGGCGGCCGCCGCACAGGAAGCCGCCGCCCAGGCCGAGGCCGAGCGCCAGGCCGAGCTGGAACGCCAGCGCCAGGAGGAGCTGGAACGCCAGCGCCGCGAGGAGGAGGAGCGGCTGCGCCGGCTCCGCGAGAGCTACACCATCCCGCTCTCCGACTACACCCTCACCTCCAGCTTCGGCGAGTCCGGCTCCTACTGGTCCTCCACCCACACCGGCCAGGACTTCGCCTCCCCCACCGGCACCCCCGTCAAGAACATCCACACCGGCGTCGTCGCCGAGGCCGCCTGGGCGGGCGACTACGGCTACCGCATCATCGTCGAGCTGGAGGACGGCACCGAGGTCTGGTACTGCCACCTGTCCTCGATGAACGTCAGCGTCGGCCAGGAGGTCGTCACCGAGGACGTCATCGGCAACGTCGGCTCCACCGGCAACTCCAGCGGTCCCCACCTCCACGTCGAGGTCCGCCCGGGCGGCGGCGACCCCGTCGACCCCCTCGCCTGGCTGCGCGACAAGGGCCTCACCATCTGACCCGCTCCCGCTCCCCGCGCGCGCGTCCCCCCACCGCCAAGACGCCGACGGCCCTGGTGACTCCCCCCGACGCCGGGGCCGTCGGCCTCCACATGTCCCGCCATCTGTTCATCGTCCCTACATCGTCGCTGCATCGATTCGGCAGCGCCGCTGCGTCACACTCGTGGCGTGTGAGGCTCCGCGCCGAGCGACGGGGGTAGGCACAATCGGCCGGAACGCAGGAGATGCCGACCGCTTGTGCCTCAACGCCCGGCGGCGGGCCCTCACCGACATCGACTCCTCTAGGACTCCTCTAGCCTGGTGTGCGCCGGAGAGACGCGGAGACGATACGCGCGCGGCCTGAAGCTCAGCCGCGAGATCGGCACCCGCCGTATGGAGGCGGTCATCCTCAACCGGCTGGGCGACACCCACGCCGCCGTCGGCGACCCCCGCGCCGCCCACCACGCCTGGCGGGACGCCCTCACCATCCTCACCGACCTCGCCCACCCCGACGCCGCCGCCGTCCGGGCCAAGCTCAGCAAGGTCAGCAAGCTCAGCAAGCTCAGCCGTCCTCCATCGGCCGGTCGTCCCGATGCGCCGCGTAGAACTCGGCCTGCCGCGCCATGATCGCGCGCATCGACGTCCCCCGCGGCACCCCGTACACCGTCCCGGGAAAGTCCATCCCCCGCTGCCGCTCCCAGATCTCCTCGTGCCTGTCGGGGGAGAAGACCTCGGCCGGGTCCCCCACCGCCACCCACCCGATCGGCACGACCGCCCCGGGCGCCAGCCGCGAGTTCACGTGCACCACGCTGTTGATCCGCAGCTCCGAGCCCGCGCCGGCCACCGCCCCCGGGAAGATCGACACCCCCGTCGCCACGAACACCTCGTCCTCGACCACCGCCCCGTTGACGTGCGCGTGCGGCCCGATCAGCACCGCGTCCCCCACCACGGCCGGATGAGCGGCCCGCCCCCGCACCAGGGCGTTCTCCATCACCACCACGTCCGCGCCCGTCCGCACCTCCCCGTCCTCGGCGGTGAGCACGGCCCCGTGCAGAACCCGCGCCCGTTCCCCCAGCACGACGGCCCCGCACAGCACGGCGGACGGCGCCACGTACGCCGACTCAGGAACGACGGGCCGCTTCCCCCGGTGCTCAAGCAGCATCTGAAGACCCCTCCGGGGTGAGCCGCTCGGTCGCCCCGCCGAACGCCAGCACCAGTGTCCGCCTCGCCAGCAGCCAGGCGCCGTCGGCCCTCCGGAACGTGTCCTCGTAGTGCCCGACGTTCGCCGGCAGCCGGGGCGGCACCAGCGTGCCCTCCGCCCAGCCGTCGACCCGGTAGGTCGCGAAGTACGTGGTCGCGCGGGCGGCGTCCGGGGAGTCGACGGTAACCAGGACGTTCGTGCAGATCCGCCGCGAGAGGCGATCCGCCGGCCGCGACCCGAAGTACGCCCGCAGCGCCTCCTGCCCCTCGACGCGCCGCTCGCCCGCCGGCCACTCCCACACGCCGTCGGGCGTGAACAGCTCCGCCACCGTGCCCGGCTCGCCCAGGTCGAGCCGCCTCACCAACTCCAGGATCAGCCGCTCGCATGCGCGCTCCACGAGGAGGCGTTCCAGCGGCTCAAGCTCCGCAGGACTGCTCATCCCCACTTCCTACCAGCCCCACCGCCACGCCCACGAACATCGACCACCCCTCTGCCCGGATGCGAAGTAACTGATCATCTTCCGCCATCTTCCACCACGTTGACGCAGGACCTAACATGAGCGGGCTCCTGCGCCGACAGGAGCAGATCCGGATGACATCGTGCGAGGAGGCACGCATGCGCAGAACCGACCGGAAGCCGAGCCGAAAAACCGCCGCCGCCCTGACCGCCGTCCTCATCGGCGCCGGAGCCCTCACCGGGCCCGCGACAGCGGCCGACCGCCCCGCCGACACGAGCGCCGACACGAGCGCCGACGCCAGCGCCCGGCTCGACGACGGCCTCGCCCTCACGCCACCCATGGGCTTCAACAACTGGAACTCCACCCACTGCCGCCCGGAGTTCGACGAGGAAATGATCAAGGGCGTCGCCGACATCATCGTCGAGACCGGCCTGAAGGACGCCGGATACGAATACGTCAACCTCGACGACTGCTGGGCCCTGCCCGAGCGCGACGCCGACGGCAAGCTCGTGCCCGACCCCGAGCGCTTCCCCAGCGGCATCGCCGCGCTCGCCGACTACGTCCACGCCAAGGGCCTCAAGTTCGGCATCTACACCAGCGCGGGCACCATGACCTGCGCCAACGACATGCCCGGCGCGCTGGGCCACGAGTACAGCGACGCCCAGCAGTTCGCCGACTGGGGAGTCGACTACCTCAAGTACGACAACTGCAACAACCAGGGCGTTGACGCCATCGAGCGCTACACCACGATGCGCGACGCCCTCGCCGCCACCGGCCGCCCCATCGTCTACAGCATCTGCGAGTGGGGACAGAACGACCCCTGGACCTGGGGCGCGGACGTCGGCCACCTGTGGCGCACCACCGGCGACATCAGCGACAACTGGCCCAGCGTCCTGTCGATCTTCGAGGCGAACGTGCGTCTCGCCGAGTACGCCGGACCCGGCCACTGGAACGACCCCGACATGCTGGAGGTCGGAAACGGCGGGATGACCGCCACCGAGTACCGCAGCCACTTCAGCCTGTGGTCGATCATGGCCGCACCACTCCTCATCGGCACCGACCTGCGCGTCGCCACCGACGAGACCATCGACATCCTCGGCAACCGCGAGGTCATAGCCGTGGACCAGGACCCGCTCGGCAGGCAGGCCACGGTCGTCTCATCCGAAGGCGGCCGCTGGGTTCTCACCAAGAAGATGTCCGACGGCAGCCGCGCCGTCGCGCTCTTCAACGCCTCCGACACGGCCCAGCGCATCGAGACCACCGCCGCGGCCGCCGGGCTGCCCGAGGCCCCCGGCTACCGGATGCGCGACCTGTGGCAGCACACGACGTCCCACACCGCCGGGACCATCGCGGCCACCGTGCCCGCGCACGGCACCGCGCTCTACCGCGTCCGGCCGGACGACGGCTGGGCCGCCTACCCGCCCGCCGTCGAGGTCGGCGCCACGGGCATCGCGGACGCCGAGGCCGGCACCACCTCCGAGGTGACGGCCAGCGCCACCAACCTGGGCGGCACCCCCGCGCGTTCCGTCTCCCTCACCATCACCGGCCCGGACGGCTGGGACATCCAGCCCACCACCGCCACCCGCGCCCCTCGCCTCCGCCCCGGCGAGACCCTCACCACCCGCTGGACCCTCCGCATCCCCGAGGACACCCCACCAGACACCTACGAGATCACGGTCTCGGCCACCCACCGCCCCTCCGCCCACACCACGACCACCTTCACCACCCACGTACTCCAGCCACCCCCAGCGGGCACCTCTCACATCAGCGATCTCCCCTGGACCCGGGAGGCGAACGGCTGGGGCCCCGTCGAGCGCGACACCAGCGTCGGCGAGAGCGCCGCGGGAGACGGCCGGCCCCTCACGGTGGGCGGCACCACCTACGCCAAGGGCCTCGGCGCACACGCCCCCAGCACCGTCGCCTTCTACGCCGGCGAACGCTGCACCGATCTCACCGCGTACGTCGGCGTGGACGACGAGGTGCCCGAATCCGCCGGCACCGTCGCCTTCGAGGTCTGGGCAGACGGCACCCTCCTGGCCTCCACTCCAACCCTCACCGGCGCCGACGGGCCCCACCCCCTCACCGCCGACGTGACCGGCGCCCGCCACGTCGAACTCGTCGTCACGGACGGCGGCGACGGCATCACCTCCGACCACGCGGACTGGGCCGACGCGACGATCAGCTGCGCGGCGTAACCGCCCCACGCGCATACCGGCCAGGCGGCACCCCCATCACCCTCCTGAAGTGCCGCGTCAGATGTGACTGGTCGTAGAACCCCGCCCGCGCGGCGGCCTCCGGCGGCGGGCAGCCGTCGAGCAGCAGGCGGCGGGCGGCGTCGACGCGCAGGCTGATGAGGTACTGGTGCGGCGGCATGGCGAAACGCCGCGTGAACGCCCGCACCAGGTGGGCGGGATGGGCGTGCAGGCGGCCGGCGGCCTCACGCAGCGCGATGCCCTCGACGGCGTACGCCTGAAGCAACTCCCGCAGCCCCTCGGCCAGCTCCCGCCCCCGGCCGGGGGGTCGCGCCTCCTGCCGCCGCAGATGCCACCCGATCCGCTCCGCCACGAACGCCAGCCGCGACTCCGCCTCCAACTCCTCGCCACGCCCCGCCGCCAGCACCCCGTGCAACTGGTCCAGCCGCCTGCGCAGCAGCGGATCGGCGATCCCCGGCCGGTCGGCGGCCCGGCCGATCAGCTGCTGGGACGGCCCGATGGCCGCCTCGTCCAGGTACAGCACCCGCTTGCGCAGGCCGTCCGGCGTGGCGGGCGTGCCGTTGTGCGGCACGTGCGGCGGCAGCACGGTGACGTGCGCGGTCGCCGCACCGTGCGCGTGGTGGTCGAGGTCGTAGCGGACGGCGCCGTCGTCCAGCAGCAGGACGGTCCAGGTGGCGTGGGCGTGCATGGGGTAGCCGTGGCCGACGAGCCGGGCGTGCAGGACCTCCTCGATGCCCGCGACCCCCGGCCGCCAAGCGGTCATTTCCGACGGAACGGGCACGGTCATGGTGCAAAGATCGTACAAGACCGCGCAACCCCGGCGCGGCCAGCCTTACCACCATGCGTTTCGACACCAAACTGGCGGTCCTCCTGCGCGACGACCTCCAGACCTGGCAACGCCTGAACGTGACGGCGTTCCTGGTCAGCGGCATCCCCTCCCGCCACCCCGAGGTCATCGGCGAGCCCTACGCCGACGCGGACGGCACGGCGTACCTCCCGATGTTCCGCCAGCCCGTCCTCGTCTTCGAGGCGGCGAAGGAGCGGCTCACCGCCGCCTACGAACGGGCACTCGCCCGCGGCCTCGAGGTGGCGGTCTTCACCGCCGACCTCTTCACGACGGGAAACGACGACGACAACAGGGCGGCCGTGGCCGCCGTCCCCCGCGAGGCGTTGGACCTCGTCGGCATCGCCGTCTACGGCCCGCGCAACGCCGTCGACCGGTCACTCAAGGGCGCGCGGATGCATCCGTAGCAGCTGCGTACGTCCATGATCCCCGCGAGTGCGACGGAATGGCCGCGTATGGCGCGAAAACGGTGCGAACCGTCGCACTCGACGGCCGAACCTCCCTCCCCGCGGACGACATCGAAGACGAACGGCCCGGATATTCCGGTCTGTTCGTCACCGAACCCGGTCCCGAACCCGGTCCCGAACTCGGTCCCGAACTCGGTCCCGAACTCGGTCCCGAACTCGCGGGCGCTAGCCTGAAGCCCGTGATCGACGCCTCAACCAGCGCGTTAGTCGTCGCGATCGTCGGCGTCCTCGGCACCCTCACCTCCGGCGCTCTGGCCCACCGCGGCGCACTGCGCGCCAAGACCCTCGAACTCGACCATGCCCGCGAGGAACGCCGCGAGGAGCGCGAGGCCCAGGAACGCCACGACCTGCGCGAGGCCCGCCGCGCGTCCTACGCCACGTTCAACCAGAGCCTGCGCCAGCACCACGCCGCACTCTTCTCCCACCACCGCGCCCTCACCTCCGGCGAGCCGCCGGCCCCCGGCCCTCTCGCCGAGACGGAGGAGACGCGGCAGGTCCTGCGCGGTGTCTACGCCGAGGTGCAGATGGTCGCCTCGGACGAGGTGCTCAAGAGGGGCGGGGACTTGTTCCACCTCCTCGGCAGGATCTACACAGCCCTCAGAGCCGAATCCCCCGACGGGACCGACCACCTGGCCGAGGCCAAGGACCACCTGGACCGTGCCTCGGAGATGCTGTATGAGGCCCGCCAGACCATGCGCAGCGATCTCGGCATCACCGACCTCCCCATCGAACGCCCCGCGGACCACGGCATCTTCTGACCCCGACCGGCGACACCGCCACCCCTCACGAAAACCCCCCCGTGCCCCCTCCGGCTCCCCGTCGGCGAGCGGGCCGAGTTCGTGCCCGTTACTGGCGGGTGCGCCAGCCGCCACCCTTGATCGCGGAGAAGAGCGCCGCCACGCGGGCGGGGTGGGTGGTCAGCACCGTCTCGGGCTCGTCGCTCTCGCGGAAGAGCAGCGCGTCGGGGATCCGGGTCACCTCCAGACACTCGCCATTGCCGCCCGAGCCGCTGAAGCTGGACCTCTGCCACGCGTTCCCGGACATGTCGTGCGCCCCTCACAAGTCGTACAGCAAGCGTTGGACCAGACCCAGGGAGTCTCGCCGCGTGGGAATGCTACTCGCGGCATCCAGGTCGATAGGAGGGAGAGCGACGGCGCTTAGCTTGCTGAACGCCTCCGAAAACTGCACCAAGTTGGACTGATCGGTTACAAATGGTGATCGAGCTGGGTGCTCGACGTAGACCGTGCTGAGCTCGGCCACGGGTGCGTCGTAGCAGACGAACGGCGTGCTGTAGTTCACCCGGTGGACGTTGGCGCGGAACGGCAGGATCTGAACCCGCACATGGGGAAGCCTCGTCATCTCGACCATGTGCTCGATCTGGCGCTCCATGACACCACGGTCCGCGATCTCCATGCGGAGCGCAGCCTCGTGAACAACGGCGTGGAACTCGGGTGGTCTCGCCTCTGTCAGGAGTCGTTGCCGGCGAAGGCGGAAATCGGCGAAGCCCTTCAAGTCGTCCTCGGACGCATCAGGTTCACCACTCCGGAAGAGAGCTCTCATGTACTCGGCGGTCTGTAGCAGTCCTGGGACCTGCATCCACTGGAAGGCCCGGATCCGCACGGACATGCCCTCGAGCTCGGCAAGGTCACGAGCGTTGTCGTTGTGCGGCGGGTGCCTGTACTCGGACCACCAGCCACGCCCGTTCGACTGGCACATCGCAACCAGGGCATCGATCAGCTGTTCTTGCTTGAAACCGTAGAGGCTCATGAGAGTACGGAGCTTGCCCGGCTGAATCGCCGTGCGACCCGCCTCGATGTGGTTCAGGTGCGCTGCGCTGAGGCCAACCTCGGCTCCAGCCCTGGTGGCGGTGAGCCCGCACGCGTCGCGGAGTCTCCGCAGCTCTATGCCCAAACGCCGTTGTCGCTGGCTTGGGTTGGGGCGTAGTCCCATCGATGCACCTCCCGTAGGTGCGCCTCAGTCTGCCCGCTGCGGCGCACCTTGAGCCAGCGTCGTCACCCACACGAGCGAAGTTACTCCTCTGCGTTGCATGTCCTCAGTGAAGCCTCTAGCTTGAAACTCTCCGGCCGACGTAAGACCGAAGTGCACTCGCCGCCAAGTCCGTTGGCGCGCGAGCGAGCCACGGCAACCGGCCACGACCCCCACCAGTACGCAGAGCAGAGGGGCACCCCGATGACGACCGCTCCGCAACGACTTCCTGATGTCCGCACCTACACCTTCACGACCCTCAACGCCCCCGACGCCGCCAAGCTCGCGCGCGATCACGTGGCTTGGCTCCTCCGTCACAACGCCTGCCCGGTCGAGACGGACACGGCCCGACTCCTGGTCTCCGAGGTCGTGACCAACGCCCACCAGCACACCGTCACCCCGGTCATCTGCCTCACCACCACCATCCACCCGGCCGGCGTCCGCGTCGCCGTCTACGACACCCACCCACCCGCCTCCCGACGCTGCCCCTGAATGACCGCCCGCCCACCATCCTCATGAACGAGCACGGACGCGGCCTGCGCCTGCTCCAGACCTGCGCCTCAGCCTGGGGCTACAAGCTCCACGGTGGCCCTAACCCCTTCGGCAAGACCGTCTACTTCGTCCTACTCAGCAACCACCACCAAGGCACGCCGTGACAAGCAAAGGTGGCAACGAGCACGGACGTTACGTCGCTGACACGGGCGCGGGCCCACCCACGAGCGGATCAACGGGGGTGCCTTGCCTCACATTGTCAGCAACTGCCAGTACGGTTGTGACAACTTCTGCCAGAAGCTCACTAGAGTTGATAGGCCGTGATCGATCTCGCCAGAGGGCCATCAGGAGTCGCGAGAGCTTTTGGAAGCATCGAGAACATCGATGATGCGCTTCACGGCCTCCTCCGGAGCCTCGTGCTCCCACACACGGACTACGGCCCAGCCTGCGGCGCTAAGAGCCCCGTCGGCGGCCCGGTCCCGTGCGATGTTGCGTTCGAGCTTCGGTCCCCAGTAGCCGCCGTTGACGCCGGGCTGTCGGCCATGCTCGGGGCAGCAGTGCCAGAAGCAGCCATCCACGAAGACAGCCACTCGTGCGCGCGTGAAAACGATGTCCGGTCGGGGCTTCGCGCCCTCCAGATCCAGACGCACATCGACGCGATACCGCCTCCCAGCCGCGTGAAGCAGGGACCGGATGGCTCGTTCGGGCCTTGTGTCGCGTCGCTTGATGGCGGCCATGTTGCGCGAGCGACCAGGAGTCGGCCGCCTCGACGCTGCGGGGTCGGAGCTCGGGGTCATCGCCTACACCGTAGCCGAGGTGTCAGACTCAGGGTGTTTGATGGGTCAGGACGGTAGACCTGTGCAAGCCGAACCTGGAGGTAAGAGCGTGGCTGATCTGTCGGCCGTGGAGATCTGTGCGGGCGCTGGAGGCCAGTCGCTCGGCCTTGAGCTGGCAGGATTCGACCACGCCATCGCCGTGGAGCTAGACGAGAACGCTGTCAACACCCTTCGTGAGAACCGCGATTGGGATGTGAGACAGGGGGACGTCGCCGACAAAAGCATCTGGAAGCCGAACGAATATCACGGCATCGATCTTTTCGCTGGAGGGGTGCCATGCCCGCCATTCTCGATTGCCGGCAAGCAGATCGGTGCAACCGATGAGCGAGATCTGTTCGCCTGGGCGGTGGAGACCGCAGGGGAAATGAAGCCCCGGGCGTTGCTGCTTGAGAACGTGCGGGGCCTCTCGATGCCTCGCTTTTCCGCCTACCGCCAGTATGTGAAAGATCGCCTCAGGGATTTCGGGTATTGGTCTGACTGGCAGGTCTTGCATGCAAATGACTACGGAGTTCCGCAACTGCGGCCGCGTTTTGTGCTCGTTGCCATGCGCCATGAGGATGCCCAATGGTTTGAGTGGCCTCAAGAAACACCTACAGGGGACACCGTCGGCACCGCACTCCATGAAATGATGGCAGCAGATGGCTGGCTCGGTGCAGATGCCTGGGTCGAGAAGGCGAATGCAATTGCGCCGACAATCGTCGGCGGATCAAAAAAGCACGGTGGAGCCGACCTTGGGCCAACACGCGCCAAAGCAGCATGGCGCAAACTTGGTGTAGATGCTTTGGGTGTTGCCGACGCGCCGCCTAATGCGTCGCATCCTGTAACTTTCCTGCCTAAACTCACTACTGACATGGTAGCGCGCCTTCAAGGCTGGGGTAGAGAGCCTGAGTACGAGTGGGACTTCACGGGACGCAAGACGACTAAGTACCGGCAGATCGGCAACGCATTCCCGCCTCCTGTAGCACGAGCTATTGGCACATCCATCGCTAATGCGCTGAACCGCAAGGGCAAACCGAAGGAGCTAGCTGACGTAGAGAATGAGGTCATGCATGACCGGCTCTACCTGGCCTTGAAGAACGCTCCAATTGCGCTGACGGAAAAGGAACTGGTGAAGCTATCCGGTGAGAAGATGGACTCTCTGGCATTCGAGCGACGCATGGCCATGCTCGCGCGGGACTTCATGATCGATGAGGAAGACCAGCTTGGAGGCCGAGCGTACCGACTCGTGGGCTTCAAGGGCTTCACCGGGCAGGAAGACCACGAGCGGCACGCACGCTTCGCTGAGATGCGGGCTCGGATCAGCTAGCCGTCACGCCGACGGGTGAGACCCCGCCCCTATACGGCTAGATCGAGCGGCAGATCGCTGATGTCCCTGAGGCGCTTACCGGTAACCAATGTGCTAAGCATGCTCATTGCCTCGTCGTTCTCTGTTTTGGCGACTGCCCCGATCAGTTCCGGCAAGGCGAAATGATATACAGTGTCGATGTCGCCGGTGCCGAGTGCCAGGGATGCCAATCTAGAGGGTGAGGGTTCACCGGTGACGACCGCGATGTGTGGAGTGCGTCCTTTCCGGTTTCGGATTACATTAAGAGCTTCCGATCGCGCATTCTGAGCACGGTCGCTACGAAGCGTCCACTTGCATGAAACTATGGCGTGAACGATGGGCTGTTGCTGATTGACCTTCCTGATGACAGCGTACCGACCTGACTCCATGTCCACGAGATCGTGATCGCGATTAATTGTCTCGTCCGGCTCAGGATGCCGGAGGATCAGGATGTCGGGGCTAATCTCGTATGAGTTGCCGAGTACCGAGGCGAGATTTCGATCGTTCTCAATTGCTCTGGCCAGGTCGGCCAGATGAGAATAGGGTTCGTATTTGGAGATTTGATACTCGGCGCGCGATCCGCCGACATTCTCAATAGCCCAGTCGCCTGGACGGAGAGATTGAAGGACAGGGAATGTTCTCTTTAGGAATCTTTCCACGGCCTCCTCGAACTGCTTCCCGGCTCGCTGCCCCGTAAGCTTCTTCGGGGCGATTTGAGCAGAGAGGTCTGTTGCGATACTCAGTGCGATTTCTACGCTACTCTTTTGACCGCCGTCGGCATTCGACGCCACCTTATCAGGCGACAGAGAGAGCGTTTGTCTATCTACAAGGTCCAAGTGGAAGCTATTCCTGGCCGCGGTAAGCGCCGCTGTCACGTGAGAAACGCTCCTAACTGGAGGAAGCTGAACTGTTCTGCAGGTAGGTGATGAGATCCTCTTTCTCGCCGTGAGTGAGGATCCGTGCATGATCGTAGACGCGGTCAAGCTCTGAGCGAGTGCGCTCCCCCCGCTGTAGCCAGTTGAGCAGGGTTCGCTTGTTGCTGCGGGATAGTCGCCTCACCTGGGCTAGTACTTCGTCGTATTGCCGGGGGTCTGGGATCTCGTCTCGCACCGGCTCATTGCACCGAGCGCACTCGGTTCGCCAGTTGTCGATGTCGTCAGTGGCTCCGCGAGCCCTCAGACGCTCTTGTGGTACTCGGTGTCCGATGGTGAGGCGTGCCTTGCTGCTGGGCTCGCCGGGATACGACTCTCCGTTCGCGATGCCGCAGATAGCGCAGCGGCCTCCGTCTCGGTCGATCACCAAACGCCGAACACGAGCGGACGGCGCGAAACGTCTGTGAGCTCGACGGTCCTCATCCAGCCAGTACCGAGCGCCCTTGACTTCCACGCGGTACTCACCCGGCTTGAGCGAGCCATCATCATTGTGAGAGGGAACTACCCATCCCACTGCGCGCAGAGTACGCAGACGGCGGTTGAGGTGCTCGGACTTGCCGACGATGTCCTGCCCCAGCGCCTCGCGCAGCTCGTTCATGGTGAATGTGTCACCGATCTCCTTGTTGAACCACAGCCAGGCTGCCAAGCGCCGCTCTTGGCCGAACGGCTTTGCCCGGGTCCCCGGCACGATCGTGAGCTCCCACCATGGCGTCCCGTCGGGGGCCGTCGGTCCGTCATGTGCGCTGGAGTCCAAGTGCATGTGTAGGAGTATCGCCGGCCCAAATGAGCGAGTGCTAACGGAGTCTGTGCACAGAGCGACTTCTGCCGCGAGAGGTTGAGCACTGTCCCGGGGCTCCCCTAACTCCGTCGCCCGGCTGCAGGCGTGTGCCGGAGCTGATGCGCCAGCCCTCAGCTGAAGGGCCGCGGTTGATGGGGTGCTGGTCTCGTTGAGCCTCGGGGCAGCCACGTTAGCCACCCGACGACGGCCGCGTCCGCGTCCCCGCCCGCGTCAGCAGCGTCAGGTCCGCGCTCGTCGCTATCGCCAGTGTCCGGCCCGACGGCGAGAAGCCGCAGGTGCGCAGGGTGGAGTGGGTGGCGTGGTGGATGTGCCACCAGTGGGTGCCAGTGGGGCCGTGGTAGAGGCCGCCGTCCGTGGAGAGGAGGATGCGGTGGTGGGGCCAGTCGGGGCTGACGACGTCGAGGGTCCAGCCGTCGTCGGTCGTGGTGTGGAGGCCGCCGCCGTGGAGGCCCGCGATGGGGATGCGGGTGCCGGCGAGGGGGCCGATGCCGGGGACGGTGAGGCCGGGGCCCGTGGGCTCCCAGGCGTCGGCGTCCGGGTCGCGGTCGCGGGCGAGCAGGGCGCCGGTGGCGGCGTGGAAGAGGCCGTGCCCGCCCTGGGAGACCACCATCAGCAGGTCGTCGCCGGTCGCCGGGTCCGTGGCGAAGCCGATGCCGAGGAGGCCGCCGATCGGCAGGGCCGGGGCCGGGCGGAAGACCGGGTGCCAGGGCGGCGGGGCGGGACTGACCGGGGCGGCGAGGAAGCGTTCGCGCAGCTGCCGCTGGTGCTCGGTGAACATGGTTTCTCAACGCTCCCACGCGCCATGTCAGGACTGTGAGGGTGACGTTACGTTCCGTGCGGGTGCCGCGCTAGAGGCCGTATCCCCAAGAGGTCCCCAAGACCGACCGCAGCCTACGGCTGGTTGTCAGATAGTGTTCACCTTCTTGGCGCCTTTGGGTCATGTGATGACCGGAACGGTACGGCAGAGTCGGACATATGAAGAGGTCCTGGGCAGCGGGGTTGGCCAGGCTACGGCCCGGCAGCGTGGCGCGCGCGGAGAGCCTGCTCAACGCCTGCGTGTGGGAGTGCGCCGGACACCTGGCGGGGCTCAACAGACCGCCCGGGCCCCGGCGTACCGAGCTGGTGGCCGCGATAGGCGCGCTCGTCGTTGAGCACACCGCCGCCGAGCCCGAGCCGGAGCGGACCTTCGAGGCGCTGCTGGCCGTGGGCCGGGCGGCGCTGGAGGCCGAGCAGAAACGCCTGGCGCGGCACGTCGCCGACACGGCGGTCGCGCTGCGCAGCAGGTCCAAGGGGGCGTGGCGGCTGCGCGGCGAGGTCGGCCAGGCGGACGGCCGGGAGAAGGACGCGCTGGACGCCTACGAGCGGTACGAGGCGCTCGGGGGCCGTGACGGCGAGATCGTCAAGAGGCGGCAGCTGCTGAAGGACAAGGCCGGCGCGCTGGCGACGGCGCGGCACATAGCCCCGGAGGCGCGGCTGGAGGAACGCCCCGCGCCCGAGATACCGGAGGCGCTCGTCGGCGCGGTGGAGCGGCGGCTGGCCGAGCCCGGCCCGGCGGCCGAGGACACCAGGCGCCTGGCCGCGGCGTACACCACCTACACGCGCCTGGCCACGCAGGGCCGGGTCGAGGACCCGCTGCTCGGCGGCAGCGAGCCCATCGGCGTCGGCCTGCTGCGCAACCAGATCAAGGACCGCGGCGTGTGCGTCGTGGCGAACGGCGAGGGCGTGGCGGGGAGTGACCTGGGGGAGGAGATCGATGCGTACGACCTGATCGTGCGGCTGGACTCCTTCACCACGGGGAGCCCGAGGGGAACGGGGAAACGCCTCCACCTGCACGCGGTCTCGCACCGCAGCAACGGCACGGGCTGGCGGCGGAAGGCCGAGATACGCCTGGTCTTCGGCGACAAGCCCGTCCAGTGGCGCGACGCGATACGCCACCGCCTCGTGCCCGGCGCCCAGACCTACGTCGGCGACAAGTCCCTCTCCCGCCCGGTCCGCGATCCCGCGCTGATCGGCGAGCCGGGCTGGGCCGCCGAGGCCAGCACCGGCTTCGTCATCGCCCGGCTGCTGGACTTCCTCGACGTGAGCCCGAGGATCGACCTCATCGGCTTCACGCTGCCGGGGCAGCTCCGGGCCGAGGAACGCCAGTGGGTGCTGGCCCACGCGCGGCGCACCGACGCGGACGGGCTCAGGATCGCGCTTCGATAGACCCCGGGATAGACCCCGGGGGGATAGACCCCGGCCCGGCACGATCGGGGGACCGGGGTCGAACACGCTGGCCCACGCCGGTGTGGCCGGCGCGTTCTTCCCGGTCTGCGGCTCCGGTCCGACGAGCCCGCGCTCATTCGCGGCCCGGAATCGGCGCGCCCGAGGGCATCCCGGCGGCGACGTACCACTCGTAGATCGGCTCCCAGGGCGCGGCGCCCTCGCCGTCCGGGCCGGCGAGCGGCTCGCCCGCCAGGCGCTTGTTCAGCTCGCCCAGGCACACGGTCCAGCCGGCGGCGGTGCGGGCGGCCGTGTCGCGGGCCTCCAGCACGTTGATCATGGTGAGGGTGCAGCCGCCGTCCTCGCGGGGCGTGAGGTCGAAGTGCATCTCGTCACCGCCCCAGCTGAAGGAGAGCCCGCGCGGCGGGTCGTAACGCAGCACGGTGCCGGTGAAGTCCAGGACCGTGTCGTCGAAGAACGTGATGCTGCCGCCCTTCCTCGGCTCGATCTCCACCCGCTGCGGGAACCAGTGCGCGAGCTCGTCCGGCTCGGAGACGGCGGCCCACACGCGCTCGACCGGGTGCGCGTAGGTGCGCTCGAAGCGCAGGGCCGGGCGGCCGTCGAACTCGATGTAGCTTCCCTTGTCCGTCATGTCCGTCATATTTGTCATACTTGTCATATTTGTCATGTCTGTCATGGTTGATCCTCCTCGTGTCTCCCGCTCGTTTGGTCAAGGTGGCGGCCCAGCGCGTCCAGGCGCTCGTTCCACAGCCGCCGGTAGGGCGCGAGCCAGGCGTCGAGCTCGGCCATCGGCGCCGGGTCTATGGCGTAGACGCGGCGCTGCGCGTCCACCCGGGACCGGACGAGCCCGGCCTCCCGCAGGACCTTCAGGTGCTTGGACATGGCCGGCTGCGCGGCGCCGAGCCGCTCGGCCAGTTCGCCGACGGTGCGGTCGCCCTGGCGCAGCAGCTCCAGCACCGCGCGCCGCCTGGGGTCGACCAGTGCCGACCAGATCGCGTCTCTCGCCACATGGTCAATATGTCTCTACCGGAATATGCCCGTCAAGGAATGTAAGAGCAGAGAGGACTAGAAGAGGACGAAGCCGGGAGACGGGCGCCGCGGGTCAGGCGCGCACGTACCGTTCGGCCTCCTCGCGCGCCAAACGCCGCTGCTCCGCCTCCGCCGCCAGCGTCGGCGCCGCCGCCACCTCGCGCAGCTGCCACAGCCGCCCCAGCAACGCCCGCTCACGCGCCACGAAGTCCGGCCCCGCCGTGCCCCGCTCCGCCCGCCGCCGCAGCAGCGCCAGCGAGGTCGCCGTCGCCTGGTAGCCCGCCACCGCCCGCAGGCCCGCCCACCCCTGGTCCTTGCGCGCGATGCGCCGTGCCCCCGCCCGCGCCCGCGGGGAGCCGAGCGCCGACGGCTCGGCGGCGTACAGCCAACCGGCCGCCGCGTACTGCGGCAGCGCCTCCCGCACCGTCCGCAGCTCCCGCCCCCGCGACCACACCGCCACCCACGCCAGCAGCACGAAGACCGGCAGCATCAGCAGCCCGTACACGGCGGCGAAGCCGTGGAGCGACAGCGAGGTGGAGGCGTTCCAGGCCGAGTGCAGGCCCATGGCGGCGGCCAGCCCCAGCGCCGGCAGCGCCACGCGCCACGCCCGCCGCCCCGGCCCCAGCGCCGCCGCCAGCCCGAGGCCCAGGCCGGTCAGCGCCGTGAAGACCGGGTGCGCGAACGGCGCCATCACCACCCGGACGAAGAAGGTGGCCACCGTCGAGCCGACGCCGTCCGAGGCGCGGTCCTGGGTGACGGCACTGCCCAGATAGAGGACGTTTTCGGTGAACGCGAAGCCCGTCGCCGTGACGCCCGCCGCCGCGATGCCCGACAGCACGCCGTGGAAGGAGTGCGGCCGGTGCAGGAAGAGCAGCAGCACCGCCGCCGCCTTCGCCGCCTCCTCCACCACCGGCGCGATGACCGTCAGCTCCAGCGTGTCGAGCGGATCGCTGCTCGCCGGGGCCAGCACCGCGTCATCGCCCGTGAGCAGCCGCACCAGCAGGCCGTTGACGACCAGCGCGGCCAGCGTCGCCGCGCACGCGCCCCACGCGAAGGCGAACGCCAGCTGCCGCCACGACTTGGGCGCCACCCCGTCCAGCCAGCGGAAGGTGCCGACCAGGAACGGCACGGGCAACGCCGCCAGCGCCAGCCCCACCGCGAAGCCGTCCGGCCCTGTCTCGCGCCGCACCAGCGCCAGCACGATCAGCCCGCACACCGCCAGCGGCACGCCGACGGTGACGGGGAGGCCGAGGGCGCGCACCCGGGGCGGGAGTGGGGGGACGTGGAGGCGCACCCCTCGACCTTACGGGGAACCGCTCGGCGGCGGGGGGCGTCGTCCCGTTTGACCGCTGCATGTGACATGGAAACCGGGGGACTTGGGGGACGGTCGTGGCGGACGGGGACGGGGAAGGTCGCATAGGGCTGCTCGCGACCGTGGGCGTGGTGCTGCTGGCGCTGCTCACGGTGGGCGTGGTGGTGTTCAGCCGCGAGGGTGGCAGCCAGGAGGTGCGCGCCACCGAGCTGGCGGCCAGTCAGCGGCCGGGCGAGGGCGAGCCGCCGGAGCTGGCGGAGGTGTGGCAGGCGCCGGACGCGGCGAGCGGCGCCGGCGCGCTGGACGACGCCGTGCTGTGGCCGGGGGACGCCGCGCTCACGCGCGTGACCGGCGGCGGCGTGGAGGCGTTCGACACGCTCGACGGCGCGCGGCTGTGGCGGGCGGAGACGCCGGAGGGCGCGGAGCCGCGGCCGTGCGCGGCCAGCGAGCGGGCCAACGCCGCGGGTGTCGGCGCCGTGCTCTACGAGTCGGCGAGCGGCGGGGGCTGCTCCGTGCTGGGGGTCGTGGACACGCGGGCGGACGGCGCGCTGGCGTGGTCGGTGGACCTGACGGCCGACCTGACGGCCGACCTGACGGCCGACCTGACGGCCGACCTGACGGCCGACCTGACGGCCGACCTGACGGCCCCGCAGGCGGCGGTGACGATCGGGGAGGAGACGGTCACCGTCAGTCTGGGCCGGGAGGGCGGCCTGGCCGGATTCCACCGCTTCGACCTCGACAGCGGCGAGGAGCTGCCGCTGCCCGCGCCGTCCGAGCCGCCGGCGGAGGACGGGTGCGCGTGGCAGACGCTCTCCGTCTGGCACGCCGGCTCCCGCTTCCTCACGCTGAACGCCTGCGGCGCGGCGGGCGCGCTCACCGTGTACGACGCCGACACCGGGCGGCTCGAATGGACGCACGTGGCCGAGGAGGGCGTGGGCTGCACGGGGATGCTGGCCGGGGACCCGGTGCTGCTGTCCGAGGGCGACGAGCTGGTGGCGTACTCCGAGACCGGTGAGGAGCTGTGGCGGCGGCCGGTGGGGGAGGGGCCCGGCGAGCTGGCGCCGCAGGACGCGGTCGTCGTGGACGGCGTGCTGCTGTCGCGGTACGCCGACGCTGACGGGCGGGCCGCCGTCGCCGGATACGGGCTGACGGACGGCGAGCGGCTGTGGAGCCGCCGACTGCCGCCGGATACGCAGTTCTTCGGCGTGGACAGCAACGGGCTCCCGCTGGTGGGCTTCGTGGTGGACGACCGGCTGCGGCTGCTGTGGCTCAACCCGGAGGACGGAAGCCGCCTCCCGGCCGGGTCCGTGCCGCTCGGCCCGTCCCACGACGGCAACCGGGTCCTTGTCGCGGCCGACGAGCACCAGCTGTACGTGATGACGCGGCTGGTGACGGAGGAGCCCCGGCTCCGCCTGCGAGCCTTCGAGCGCTGAAGCGCTGAAGCGATGAAGCGATGACGACCCGGTCGTGTACGCGCTCGCGCGGCCCCGGGAAGCGGGCGCGGACGCGGACCCGGACGCGGGGGAGGGAGGGCCCCGTCCACCTGGTCGCTTACGAGCTGCCCGGCTGATCCCGGTCTACCCGGCGGAACCGCAGGTCCCGCACCACATGCCCCTTGGCCATGCCCTGGCGTTCGAAGCGCGTCAGCGGCCGGTCGGCGGGGCGCGGGGCGTAACCGTGGCCGCCGGGCGCGGCGTTCTCCAGCAGCGGGCTGGCGGTGAGCACCTCAAGCATCTGCTCGGCGTACGGCTCCCAGTCGGTGGCGCAGTGCAGCTCCGCGCCCGGGGCCATGCGGGAGGCGGCCAGCGCGACGAAGTCCGGCTGGATGAGGCGTCGCTTGTGGTGGCGCTTCTTCGGCCAGGGGTCGGGGAAGAAGACGCGGACGCCGGCGAGCGAGTCGGGCGGGATCATCTCGCGCAGCAGCACGAAGGCGTCGCCGCCCGCCACGCGGACGTTGGTCAGGCCCATCTCCTCGATCAGGCGCAGCAGGTTGCCCTGGCCGGGGGTGTGCAGGTCGGTGGCGAGGATGCCGGTGCCGGGGTCGGCGGCGGCCATCCGCGCGGTGGCCTCGCCCATGCCGAAGCCGATCTCCAGCACCACCGGCCGCCCGCCGAACAGCTCCGCCAGGTCCAGCCGCGTCCGGGCGGCGGCGTCGGCGTCGATGTCGACGCCCCACGCCGGCCACAGCCGCTCGCGCGCCCGCCGCTGGCCGGGGGTGGCCCGGCCCCGCCGGGGCTGGAAGCCGCGGACGCGGCCCGCCTCGTCGGTCTCACCCGGTCGGGACATCGCTCTCTCGGTACCGGTCGTCTCGGTCGTCTCGGTCGTCTCGGTCGTGTCTGTCGTCTCGGTCGTCACAGTGCTTCCGATGGTACGGACACGCCCTAGCGGCCCTCGAACGCCGCCAGCGCGGCCAGCGCGCGCCCCGCCACCTCGCGCCCGATGGGCAGGCAGGCGGTCGCGGCGGGGGAGGGGGCGTTGAGCACGTGTACGGCGTGCGGGCCCTCGGCGATGCGGAAGTCGTCGGCCAGCGAGCCGTCCGGCAGCACGGCCTGGGCGCGCACCCCGGCCGGGGCCGGCAGCAGGTCGTCCTCGGTGACCTCCGGCAGCAGGCGGCGCACGGCGGCCGTGAACTCCCGCTTCGACAGCGAACGCCGCATCTCGGCCGCGCCCGCGCGCCAGTGCCGCCGCGCCATCCGCCACAAGCCGGGGTACGCCAGCGTGGCGGCGAGCTCGCCGGGGCGCACGGTCCGCCAGTCGTAGCCCTCGCGCGCCAGGGCGAGGACCGCGTTGGGGCCGATGTGCACCTCGCCGTCGATTCCGGCCGTCAGGTGCACCCCGAGGAAGGGGAACGCCGGGTCCGGCACCGGATACACCAGCCCGCGCACGAGCCCGGCGGCCTCCGGCCGCAGCCGGTAGAACTCCCCCCGGAACGGCACGATCCGCAGCCCCGGCTCGTCCCCCGCCATCAGCGCGACCCGGTCGGCGTACAGCCCGGCGGCGTTGACCATCACGCGCGCCCGCAGCACGTAGCCGCCGCGCGAGCCGGCCGCGCCCACCCTCACCGCCACCCCCGCGCCCGCGCGCTGCTGCACCGCCGTCACCCGCGCGCCGTACCGCACGTCGCCGCACAGCCGCGCCAGCGCGCGCGCCACCGCCCGGTAGTCGACCACCCCCGTGGTCTCCACGCGCAGCGCCGCGACTCCCCGCACGTGCGGCTCGCGCTCCGCGATCTGCGCCGCGCCCAGCTCCCGCACCGGCACGCCGTTGCGCCGGGCGCGCTGCGCCAGCTCGTGCAGCGCGCGCAGCTCGCCGGCGTCGGCCGCGACGATCAGCTTCCCGGGCACGGCGTGCGCGATGCCGTGCTCCGCGCAGAACGCCACCAGCTCCGCCTGCCCGCGCACCGCCAGCCGCGCCTTCAGCGAGCCCGGCCGGTAGTAGACGCCGCTGTGGATGACCCCGCTGTTGCGCCCGGACTGGTGCGTGGCCGGGGCCGGCTCCTTCTCCAGCACCACCACCCGCAGGCCGGGCCGGGCCGCGCGCAGCGCGTGCGCCGTGGCGAGCCCGACCACGCCGCCGCCCACCACGAGCACGTCGCAGTCGTACGTCACCGTCATGCGCCGCTACGCACGTGTGGGCCGGAGGGTTGCCAATGTCATGTGCGCCATCATGCCGGAGCGGCCAGCAGGGTGCGGGCCTGCTCCCGCAGCTCCTGGACCAGCGGCTCGTTCTCGTACGGCTCCAGGCGGTGGAGCAGGTCGCGGACGTAGTCCGTGGTGCGCGCGGAGGATATGCGCCCGGCCACCTCCAGCGCCTTGGCGCCGACCTCGCAGGCCGCGTCGAGGTTCCCCGACTCCAGCTCGGCGACGGCCGCGACCACCAGCCGCAGCCCGTGCGAGCGGACGAACTCCTCCGTCGGCTCGCTCAGCGCCTGCTCGGTGAAGCGCCGCACCTGTCCGGGCACCTTCAGGTCGATGTAGCACTCGGCGGCGTCGGCGGCCAGCCGGTCGTAGGCGTAGAAGTCGAGCCAGCTCGGGTCGCCGTCGCCCACCCGCGAGCGCTCCAGCCAGCTCTCGGCGGCCGACAGGGCGCTCGCGCAGCCCGCCGCGTCCTTCGCCTTGGCCAGCGCGCGCGCCTCCACCAGGTGGAAGAAGCTCATCGTCCGGGCCGTGGCCAGCGAGCGGTTGCGCTCCAGCGCGGCCTGCGCCAGGTCCACCGCCTCCTCGCCGAAGCCCCGGTAGGTGGCCTGGAGCGACATCGACGCCAGCACATACCCGCCCAGCGGCACGTCGGCCGCCGCGCGGGCCAGCCGCAGCGCCTGGATGTAGTACCGCTGGGCGGCCTCCTGCTGGCCGGTGTCGAACGCCATCCAGCCCGCCAGCCGCGTCAGCTCGGCCGTGGCGCGGAAGAGGGAACGCCCCACCTCGTCGCTGTAGCTGCCCTGCAGCAGTGGCGCGGCGTCCGTCCGCAGGCACTCGGGCACCATCGACGAACGCCAGTCCCCGCCGCCGTACTTGGAGTCCCAGCGCCGCGCCTCCTCGGCGGCCTCGCGCAGCTTGTTGACGTCCGAGTGGCCCACGCGGCCCCAGCCGCCGCCGCTGTCGCCGCCCGGCCCGCCCGGCCCGCCCGGCCCGCCCGGCCCGCCCGAGCCGCCCGGCCGTGCCGCGCGCCGGGCCGTGGCCGTGCCGCGCGCGACCGAGGCGTCGGCCGGCGTGATGAGCCAGCGGGATATGGGTGTGGCATAGGCGCTGACGGCGAAGGACCCCGCGAGCATCTGCCATATGCCCTTGCCAGGGGCAACATCGAGGCGGTAGAGCTCCGTCGCGGCATCGACCGCGGCCCGCACGTCGCGCGGGAAAGCGAGGCCCACCTCGGGGGCCGGGTCGCTGTCGGCGAGCCCGATCTCGTGCAGCGGCACCGGGCGGCCCAGCTTGCTGCTGATGGCGGCGGCGATCAGGTGGGGGGCGGAGCCCTGCGGCACCATGCCCTTGGTCACCCAGCGCGCGACCGAGGTCTTGTCATATCTCAATGTCAATCCCCGTTGCGCGCCAAGGTCATTGACGCGGCGGGCGAGTCCGGCGTTACTTATCCCGGCGAGGGCGAGAACCGCCCCCAGCTTTTCGTTCGGCCCGCGTGGCTCCCTGGACATGCGCGCACCCACTCCACACACCAACGGCAGCCCTGCGACCAGCGCAGGGCCTTCCCGTACCTCCGCCAACCCAGCGTAGTTCGGTGCCTCCTGACCGTTAAGGGGGTGGATGCTGGATGGCGGATTCTTGACCGTACGCGCGTGCGAGCGCTTCCCCGTACAGGTTCCCGTGCGCGACTGTGCTCCCGGCATGTGGCCGTGCGCCCGGGTGTGCGCTCTGGGCAGCGCCGGGCGCCGCCGGTTCGATGGAATCGCGTGGGTCGGCCTGCTGTCCTCAGGGGTCAGCGGGCCGGGGGAAGCCGCCGTCTCATTCCCCGCGGACGGCGGCCGGTCCGGGAGACGGCGTGCGTCTCCCGGACCAAAACGCACGCCCCGCACCGCCGAAGGACCGCCTGAGATCTCCGCCTGCCCCGTCGCACCGACCTTCAAGCGACCATCCGCCAGCCAGACTTTGGCCGAAAATAGCCGGTTTCCGTTGATCGTCGGCCGATCGCCCCCGGAACATCGCCGATCGCCGCCGATCGCCGCCGATCGCTGCCGATCGCCAACCGGGCGGCGCCGGTCACACCCGGTCGCCGCCGCGCCGCGCCACAGACCCCACAGACTGACAGAGCGTGCCAGGTAGTTCGCCGCACAAGCGAACTACCTCCACGTCATGCCCCGTTCTCCCCTCTCCCATGGCAGCATGGCCTCAACACCAACGCTGCTGTCAGCGTCCTACAAAGGGGTCATGCGTCCTAGCAAGGGGGAGGCGGTGCGATGCGGTGGTTGGTCGGGTGGTGCGGCGCCTCGGCCAGCGCTGCCCGCGACATCCAGCCCCTGGGCGCGATGCCCCTGTGGGATGGCCCGGACCCGCTCTGGGCGGTCGGTGACTGGCGCCCGGACGAGATCCGCACCATCCACGCCGACGGCGACACCCTGCTCGCCGTCTTCGGATACTGCGGCGCCGACGACGCCCAGCTCCGCCGATCCCTCGTCTCCGCGCGCGCCGGCGCGCTGCGCCAGCTCACCACCTGGCCCGGCAGCTACACCGCCGTCGCACGCTTCGGCCGACGCACGGTCATCCCCACCGACCTCGCCGGCACCCGCCCCGTCTTCCACACCGCCTGGGCCGGCGGCACCGCGTACGCCACCGCCGCCCTCCCCCTCGCCGACCTGACCGAGGCCCAGCTCGACGTCGAGCACCTCGCCGCCCTCCTCGCCTGCCCCGACGCCCCCGAGGCCATCGGCACCGGCACGCCCTACCGCGGCGTTCACCGCGTGCCGCCCGGCCACGCCCTCACCCTCCGCGAGGGCGGCAGCCGCGGCACCGTCGACTACGAGCCCGCCACCCCCACCGTCGTCGCCGCGCCCCCCGTCGAGCGCGACGAGGCCGTCGCCGGCGTGCGCGACGCGCTCGTCGAGGCCGTCCGCACCCGGCTGGCCGCCCCCCGCCACGCCCCCACCCGCGACCCCGGCCCCGTGCCCGGCCTCGGCCCCGCCGACCGCCGCGCCGCCCGCTCCGCCGACCCCGCGCCCGGCGTCGGCGCCGACCTCTCGGGCGGCAGCGCCTCGGCCACCCTCGCCCTGCTGGCCGCCGGGATGCCCGGCATGCCCGGCACGGTCTACGGCACCGGCGCCACCCTCGCCGGGGAACGCCTCCTCGCCGTCACCTTCAACGACCTCACCGCCGCCGGCGCCGGCTCCCCCGCCGCCGTCGCGCGCGCCGCCGAGATGGAGCGCGCCCGCGCCATCGCCGCCAGCCCGCGCCTGCACCACCTCATCGTCGCCGCCGGCGAGGAGGCCCTGCCCTACGCCGACCTCGACAGCGGCCCGCTCACCGACGAGCCGGGCCCCGCCCTGGTCATGGCCGCCCGCCACCGCCGCCGCCTCGCCTCCGGCAGCGCCGACCACCTCATCGGCAACGGCGCCCGCCAGGTGCTGGACGCCCACCCCGCCCGCCTGGCCGACCTGCTGCTCGACCGCCGCCGCCGCCACCTGCTGCGGCCGGTCACCGCGCTCGCCAGGGCCAGCCGCGGCGGCGGCGCCGGCCGCAGACCGGCGTTCGTCGTGCCCTTCACCGTCTACCGCGCCGCCCGCCGCCTCGCCCGCACGCCCTACCCCGAGGGCATCTCCAGCGCCGCCCTGCTGCTGCGCCAGCCCACCGACCTCGACACCGGACACGGCCTCAACGGCTCCGGCGGCGCCCTCGGCGCCTCGCTCGCCGCCCTCGCCTGGTGCCGCCCAGGACCGGCCGCCCGCTGGCTGACCGGCGAGGCCCTGGCCGAGGTGTCGATCCGTCTCGAAGCCGTCGCCGCCCGGCCCCGCGCCACCGCTGTCGGCGGCCGCCCCGGCGAGCAGCGCGCCCGCGCGGCCCTCGCCCGCCACGCCGCCGACCACCGCGTCTTCGAGCAGGCCGTCGAGGTGCGCCACCAGCGCCTGCACGCCCCCTTCTACGACAACCAGGTCGTGCGCGCCTGCCAGGCGCTGCCCGAGAGCCTGCGCGTCCAGCCCGGCGCGCGCGCCGATGTGCTCGGCGCAGTCCTGAAGGGCGCCGGCGTCCACGAGCTGCCCCCCGGCTGGGGCGCCACCAGCCACCCCTCGCACACCGACGCCGTCCGCCTGGGCCTGCGCGCCAACATCGGCGAGCTCATCGACCTCTTCGAGGCCCCACTGCTGGCCGACGCCGGGCTGATCGAGGCCCGCACCGTCCGCAAGGCGCTGCGCTCGGCCGCCGAGGGCGAGCCGCTGCCGCTCGACGGCCTGGCCGAGCTGGTCTCCACCGAGATCTGGCTGCGCCGCCTGCTGACCCGCCGCGGCTCCTGCTGGACCGCCGAGGGCCACCACGACCCGCGCGCCGTCACCAGCGGCGTCAGCCCGTAAGGGCTCCTCCCGCCCGCGCGCCCCGCGCCGGACCCCGTACGCCGCCCACACCCCGGTAACGCCACCGAGGGCTGAGCGCCGCCGTCAGCCGCACTCGATCTCCGACTCCGCCCAGTCCGCCAGCGCCATCCCGCTCAGGAACGTGTCCTCGTCCGGCTCGACCTGAAGCCGCAGCGACTCGACGCCGTCCAGCGGCACGCTCACCGGCACCGCCGCCGCCTCGCCCGCGACCACGCCCGAACGCCACAGCTCCTCCCCGTCCCCGTACACGCTGAACACCACCGCGCCCCACCCCTTCGTCGCGTCGTCGACCCCGGCCATCGCCCGGTAGACCCGGCACTCCCGGTTCAGCTCGATCGTCACCGACGACCGGGCCCGCACGCTCACCCCGTGCTCGTACTCCTGGCCGCCGATCGCCACGCCGCCCCGCCGCTGCCACACCGTGCTGCTCTCGAACAGCGCGATCGCCGGCTCGGTGCCGTCGCTCAGCACGTCGTACTCCAGGTTCCGCACCTCGTACGCCTCCGGCCCGGGCGGCGGCGTCGGCGTCGGCGTCGGGCTCGGTGTGGGCTCCGGCTCCGGCACCGGCGAGGGCTCCCGGCTCGGCGGGGGCTCCGGCTCCGGCGTCCGCGTCGGGCTCGGCTCCGGCTCCGGCTCCGGTTCCGGCTCGGGCATCGGCCTCGGCTCCGGCTCCGGCTCCGGCGTGGGAGACGGCTCCGGCTCGGGCTGCGGGCTCGGCTCCTCCACCACCCGCCGCGGCGGCTCCGCCACCGGCCGCTCCTCCCGCGCCCCCTCGCCGCCGGTCAACGCCAGCGCCAGCGCCGCCGCCAGCGCCGACCCCACCACCCCGGCCGCGATCCCCGCCTTCGCCGCCCCCCCGACCCCCTCGCCGGCGGCACCGCCCGCCGCACCACCGGCCGCGCCCTGCGCCGCGCCACCCCCGCCCATGGCCGCCGCACCCCCCGTGCCCGCCGCCCCCGCACCCGCCGCGCCCGCCGCGCCCGCGAAGAACGCCGTCCCCCTCAGCGAGGACTCCGCCGCGAACCACCCCACCACCGCCAGCGGCAGCAGCGACCGCAGATGCTGATTGACGTCCCGCACCTCCGACGCCGCCGTCGCACACCGCGCGCACACCTCCAGGTGCTTGAGCAGCCCCCGCTCCGCCCGCGAGCGCAGCCGCCCCCGCGCGAACGCCCCCAGCCGCCCGGCGTACCGCGCGCAGTCCCCGTCCTCCGTCAGCACCTGGCTGACGTGCGCCTTCAGGTACTCCTCCTTCAGCTCCTCCCGCGCCCGCCACGCCAGCTGCGCCGTGGCGTTCGGCGTCAGCCCCAGCAGCGGCGCCACCTCGCTCGGCGACGCCTCCTCCACCACCGTGTGCCACAGCACCGCCTGATGCCGCTCCGACAGGCTGCGGAACGCCCGCACCGCCATGCTCGTCTCGGCCTCGCGCATCGCGCGCACGTCCGCGCCCAGGTCGAGCGTGTCCGCGTCGCGCGCGCCGGAGGCCGCCGCCGCCGAGACCGCGAACGCCGCGAAGTCCTCCACCAGTTGCTCGCGCCTGGCCGTCCTGGCCCACTCCGCCGCCACCCGCCGCACCGAGGTCAGCAGGTACGCCCGCACCGCCGATCGCGGCCCCGCCCCGCCGCGCACCGCCTGCAACGTGGCGGCGAACACCTCGTTCGTCAGGTCGTCCGCCGTGTCCGCGTCCCGGCAGCACGCCCGCGCGTACCGGCGGACGGCGTCGGCGTGACGCCGGTACAGCTCCTCGTACGCCCCCGGATCGCCGGCGCGCATCCTGTCCACCAGCGTCAGATCGGCCGCGCCCGCCTCGCGCCGCTGCGGCGGCACCTTCGAGGAGTTCTCCCCGTCTCCCGGACCGGCGACCGGACCATCAACGCCCATGGCGGGAAGCCCCCGTATGTGCCCAACTGTCAGCGACAGCAGTCAGAGTGCCACACCAATGGAGCACACCCGCCCGCCTCAGCCGAGATCCACCCGTTCGTGGCCGTGGTCAGGCGCCGGCCCGGTGACCGTCGGCGTCCGGCCGCCGCAGCCCCTGGAGCAGGATCTCCAGCAGCCGCCGCCCCGCCGCCGTACGCCGCGCCGGATCCTCGAAGCGCGGAGGCGTCGTCGCGATCACCAGCATCAGGTCCGCCACCGTCACATCCGCCCGCAACTCCCCGGCGGCCCGCGTCCGTTCCACCAGCTGCCCCACCGCCGACAGCAGCTCCCGCGTCTCCTCCCGGCGTATCTCCCGCTGCTGGGGCACCCGTTCCCCCCGTTCCCCCCGTTGTCCGCGCTCCCCCTTCCCCTCCTCCGGCGCCTCGCCGTTGGCCGAGGCAGCGGGCGCACCCGCCGCGGTCGTCGTCGCCGCCAGCAGCTCCGGCGGCAGCAACCGCCCCGTCCCCGCCGCCGCCGACCGCTGCACGAACCCCTCCAACGCCCCCCACGGCTCGCCGTCCAGCGCCAGCGCCTCCCGCGCGCTCGCCGTCAGCCGCTGCGTCTCCTCCTCCGCGATGTGCCGCACCAGCGCCTCCTTGTTGGGAAAACGCCGGTACACCGTCCCCACCCCGACCCGGGCCCGCCGCGCCACCTCCTCCATCGGCGCGCCGTACCCCTGCTCGCCGAAGACGTCCCGCGCCGCGCTCAGCACCAGCCGCAGGTTCCGCTGCGCATCCACCCGCAGCGGACCCGACCTCCCCGCCACCGTCTTCGCCGCCACGCGCCCGTCCGCGCGTATATCCGCAAGCCCGTCGCCGCGTTCCTCGGCACGCCCCTCCGTGGCACGACCCTGCTCCGCCGAAGGCGCCCCGTCCCGGCTGCCCTCGGTCCCCTCTATCCGCATATCCATTCCCCCGGTGGTGCGGACGCCCCCCTTAAAAGACGCCCCGCCCCGTCAGTCGCGTCAGTTCGATCAGTTCGGTTCATATCCCGTTGGGAGTACGAACATAGTTCAGAGCGCCACGTCAGAGAAGCACTGCGCACACGCCCGAGCCACCCTGCGGACCCCGAACGGAGCAGCATCATGTCCAAGCTGTGGACAAAGTGCCGAGCCCGGGTGCCTCATGGACGGGTGAAACGACCCACCCGCATCCTCGTGGTCGGCGGCGGGTACGTCGGCCTGTACGCAGCGCACCGCCTGCAACACACTCTGCGGCGCGAGCTCCGGCGCGGCGACGCCGAGATCACCGTGGTCAGCCCCGCGCCGTACATGACCTACCAGCCCTTCCTCCCCGAGGCCGCCGCCGGCAACATCTCCCCCCGCCACGTCGTCGTCCCCCTCCGCCGCGTCCTCGACCGCTGCCGCTTCATCGCCGGCGAGGCCACCGGAGCCGACCCCGAACGCCGAACCGTCACCGTCCGCACCCTCGCCAGCCGGGAAGAGGAGGACGCCGAGCCCCTGCGACTCGACTACGACCACCTCGTCCTCGCCCCCGGCTCCATCTCCCGCACCCTCCCCGTCCCCGGCCTCGCCGAGCACGGCATCGGCTTCAAGACCATCGAGGAGGCCATCGGCCTGCGCAACCACGTCCTCGAACAGCTTGACATCGCCTCCTCCACCCGCGACAGCGCCGTCCGCGACGCCGCCCTCACCTTCGTCTTCGTCGGCGGCGGCTACGCCGGCGTCGAGGCGCTCGCGGAGCTGGAGGACATGGGACGTTTCGCGTGCCGTTACTACCACAACATCCGCCCCGCCGAGCTGAAGTGGATCCTGGTCGAGGCAACCGACCGGATCCTTCCCGAGGTGGGTGAGCAGATGGGCCAGTACGCCCTGCGCGAGCTGCGCGCACGCGGCATCGACGTACGCCTGAACACCCGGCTCGAATCCTGCGAGGGCCGCACCGCCGTCCTCAGCGACGGCTCCCGCCACCCCACCCGCACCCTCGTGTGGACCACCGGCGTCAAGGCCAACCCCGTCCTGCGCGACTTCGGCCTCCCCCTCGACGACGCCGGCCGCCTCCGCTGCACCACCGCCCTGCGCGTCGAGGGCAACGACCACGTCTGGTCCGCCGGCGACGCCGCCGCCGTCCCCGACCTCACCGCCGAGCGGCCCGGCACCCTCTGCGCCCCCAACGCCCAGCACGCCCTCCGTCAGGGCCGCCACATCGCCGACAACATAGCCGCCACCCTGCACGGCAAGCCCGTTGCCGACTACCGCCACCGCCACGCCGGCTCGGTCGCCTCCCTCGGCCTCCACAAGGGCGTGGCCCGCGTGTACGGCAGACGGCTCAAAGGCATCCCCGCCTGGTTCCTCCACCGCACCTACCACCTCAGCCGCCTGCCCACCTTCAACAGGAAGGCGCGCGTCGCAGCCGAATGGACCCTTGCGGGATTGTTCAAACGTGAGATCGTCTCACTCGGCTCGCTTGAGCATCCGCGCGCGGAGTTCGAGGTCGCCGCGGGTGCGGAGCGCCGCCGCCCATGACCCATGTGACGATGGGTGGGCCGCGACTCGACGAAGAGTTGTAACAGACCAGCAGACCAGGACGAACCAGATCGGAACGCTGTGAATTTGACGCGCTGGAGCATCCGGCTGCCCGGCACGCAGCGGCGCAACGCCGCCGGCGCGAGGGAGCCCGGCGGCGTACCCGCGGCCCGCACGGAGCAGAGGGAGCCGAGGGAGCCGACGGACCAGAAGGACACGGCCCCCGCGAGCACCGCCACCGCCACCGCCACCGCCGCCGGCAGAGGCGTCGACGCACTCGCCGTCCACGAGCTCCTCGGCCAGGTTCCAGCTCCCGTCGCCGTCGTCCACGGCCCCGACCACCTCGTGGCGTACGTCAACGCCGCCTACGCCGCCGTGTTCGGCTCCCGCGACGCCGGCGCCCCCGCCCGCGAGGCCCTGACCGAACTGGTCGACCTCGGCCTGCTGCCCCTGATGGACCAGGTCCGCCGCTCCGGCACCCCGCGCACCCTGAAGTCCCGCCGCGTCCCCGGCCCCAACCCCCACCGCGAGACCTTCCTCACCTTCACCTGCACCCCCATCCTCCTCACCGCCCCCGGCCACGGCCCCTCCCGGGGCGTGCTCGTCTTCGCCTCCGACGTCACCGACCAGGTCGTCTCCGCCGAACGCCTCCGCGAATCCGAACGCCACCAGCGCGAGGCCGCCGTCACCCTCCAGCGCAGCCTGCTGCCCCAGGAGCTGGAGCAGCCCGACGACCTGCGCGTCGCCGCCACCTACCAGCCCGGCGGCATCGACGCGGCCGTCGGCGGCGACTGGTACGACGTCATCACACTCGGCGCCGGCCGCACCGCCGTCGTCATCGGCGACGTCATGGGCCGAGGCGTGCGCGCCGCCGCGGTCATGGGCCAGCTCCGCACCGCCGTCCGCGCCTACGCCCGCCTCGACCTGCCTCCGCACGAGGTCCTGCAACTCCTCGACGGCCTCGCCGCCGACATCGACGCCAGCCAGATCGCCACCTGCGTCTACGCCGTCTACGACCCCAACGAGGGCACCCTCACCTACGCCTCCGCCGGCCACCTGCCCATCTTCATCCGCGAGGCCGACAGCACCGTCCACCGCGTCAGCGAGCCGACGGGCCCGCCCCTCGGCACCGGCGGCTGGCTCCACGCCTCCGGCACCGTCCCCTTCGGCCCCGGGGCCAGCGCCGTCCTGTGCACCGACGGCCTGGTCGAACGCCGCGACGCCGACATCGACGACGGCCTCGACGCCCTCGAACGCGCCCTGGCCGCCGGCGTCGGCGACACCCCGCAGATCGTCTGCGACCGCCTGCTGCGCACCCTCGGCGTCACCGCCGAACACGACGACGACGTCGCCATCCTCGTCCTGGCCTGCCCCGAACGCCACGGCGAGGACGCCGACCTCTTCCGCGGCGCCGCCCTCGACCTCCTCGGCGGCATCGAGGCCGCGCCCCGCGCCCGCGCCTTCGCCGACGGCGTCCTCGCCAGCTGGCGCTTCCCCGAGGAACTCCGCGAACTCGGCGTCCTGGCCGCCAGCGAACTCGTCGCCAACTCCCTCAAGCACGGACGCGCCCCCATGGGCCTGCGCCTGCGCCGCACCGACCGCCGCCTGATCGTCGAGGTCACGGACGGCGACGAGCACCTCCCGCGCCGCCAGCGCGCGGCCCCGGCCGACGAGGCGGGGCGCGGCATCGCGGTGGTCGCCACCATCGCGGCCGAGTGGGGTGCCCGCCGCCTCCCCGAGGGCGGCAAGGCCGTGTGGGCGGAGTTCGCCCTTCCGGCGGCGAGTTGACTCCCGTCACCGCTGCGGCGTAACGTGGCCAAGCGCTCGTAATGAGCGCGTCATCTACCACTGAGCGAAGGCCCGCGAGGGCCTGTTTCCGCCTGTCCAGATCCGATTGAGCAGACCCGGATTTTGAATTCGGCGGGGAACGCTCTAAGGTGGTGGACACCGAGAACGAGGCAACACCCGGTGGGTGTCCGTTCCTTGAGAACTCAACAGCGTGTCATGCTTGTCAATGCCAGATTTTTTCGAGATTCATTGCGAGGATTGTCTCGCGTGGATGGTCTCTGTTTTGAGTATGCATTCACGGAG